>CAJYVK010000333.1 GCA_913778455.1 uncultured Hymenobacter sp.
GGGCGGCGGTAGCGGGCGCGTAGCAACGACAAGGGTAGCACCCGGTAGCACAGCAGGACCGAGTCGGCGCGGGCCGCCCCGGCGCTGTCGCGCCGGGCAGGCTGCACCCAGCGGTAGCGGTCGGTGCTGGCATCGTAGCTCACTGGCTGGCCGTTGGCCGTTACCGAGGCGGGTACTACGGTGAGCGTATCCGCGATGGCAAACATGGTAGTATCGCGGCCAGCCACCATCCGCAGGTAGCGGCAACGCCGGGTGCTGGGCGGGCCAGGCTCGGCCCCTCCCCTAATCGCAGCACCGGCCGCTATGCCGGGGCCGGCCTGCTGCGCCCGGGCGGGCACGTAACAACCCAGCAGCACCGCCACGAGCAGGCTCACCACGGCGAAGCACAGACGGTAGCGTTGGGTCATAGGGTAAAGTTCGGCAGTAGCGCGGGCACAACGCCCGCCCCACCCCGTTTGGTGCCTGAAGGACCGCGCCGCACACCCGCCGCCAAAACACCAAAGCCGGCAGCAACTCAGTGGTCACCGCCGGCTCCGGCCGATTATCCCTTGCACGCAGCCGGCTACGGCTTCTGCACCATCACCGGCGCATCGGCCGACCCCTGCGGTTGATCAAGCTGAAGCAATTGATGAAACTGACTCGGAGAAAGCAGCTTACTCATGGCAACGTAATACTGAAAGTCGGCCGTATCATAGGCGGCCGTGGCAGCCTGGTCCGATACGAAGAGCAAATGGCCCAGTACCTCCGTGGTATCGAGGCGCTTTTGAAGCGCAGCCCGGAGCTTGAGCGTCTGGCGACGGTTTAGGTGCAAGGCATCAGCTAAGTAATCGCTCATTCGCTGGGCCTGAGGCGACGCCGCCGGCCCCGACGTGGGCGCAGTCTGCGCCAATCCCGGTAGGCTGCCACCTAGCAGCCCAGCCCACACAACATAATTCCGCAGACGCCCAAAAGTTGACATAGCACAGAAAGAGTTGGATTAAACCTAAACAAAGCTAGCGTAGTTCCGCTTATACGCCGCTTGCGCTTAGCAGGTGACAACTACGCATAGCCGAACGCTGGTTTTGACTGAGTAAATAACTGGCTCACTACTCCGTCCCCACTTCAGCCCGCCAGTGGCAGCTCGATAAAGAAGGTGGTGCCCACGCCTTCTTCCGTTTCAAACCAGATGCGCCCACCCGCACTCTCGATGCCGCGCTTGGCCACCGCCAGCCCAATACCCGAGCCGGTAGCTTTGGTTGTGAAGTTGGGCCGAAAGACGTGCGCCCGCACATCTTCGGCGATTCCCGCCCCGTTGTCGGCAATGGCAATGAGCACCTTATCGGTTCCGCTGGCTTGCAGGCTCACCTCTTGCCGCGGGGCGCGGCCGGGTGGCACAGCCTGCCGGGCATTGAGCAGCAGGTTATTGAAGGTCCGCACTAGCAGGCTTTCATCGGCAAAAACCACGTAGGTGCCATCGGGCGGCAGGTGCAAGAGGAGCTCGCCCGGCTCGGCCCCGTCGTTTTGCTGAAATAGGTTGGCGCAGCGGCGTAGCACGGCCACCACGTCGAGGCGCACCGGCCGCATAGTGGGCAGATTGGTAAAGGTGCTAAACGAGGTAGCGATGTCGGAGAGCACGTCAATCTGGGTGATGAGCGTCTGGGAAATACGCCCAATCAACTCCTCAGTATTGGGCCGGCGCTCGGCAATGGCCTTCTGCAAGTATTGCAGGCTCAGCTTCATGGGCGTGAGCGGGTTTTTGATTTCATGGGCTACTTGCCGGGCCATCTCGCGCCAGGCAGCTTCCTTTTCCTGGGCGGCCAGCTCGCGCTTACTGGCTTCGAGCTTGCCGAGCATGGCGTTGTACTCGCTCACGAGCAGACCGATCTCGTCGTCGTTGCTGCGGTAGTCGAGCATCTCGTTCTGGCCGGTGAGCGTGGTGCGCATCAGGCGCTGAGTCAAGAGCTTGAGCGGAGCCGTGAGCTGGCGCGTCGCCACGAAGGCCAGCCCCAGAAATACCACGAACATCAGGGTGAAGATGTTGAGAATCGTGGTAAAGAGCTCAGTCAGCTTATTATCCAACTCCTTCTGCGAGTCGAAAAACGGAATACCCACGTAGCCCAGCACTGGCCCGGCGGGCCCGTCCACGCTGGCCGCCCGCACCGGCAGGTAGAGCGAGCTAAACGAAAGCGAGCCCGCCCGCTCGGTCAGCAGCGTGCGGCTCAGGCCCCGCTCGCGCAGGTCTACGAGTGCCTGGGGGTTGAGCAGCGGCCCCAGCAAGCCCGCCTCAAAAATAAGCGGCTGCGAGCTCACCAGCAGCTGGCCGTGGGCGTCGTAGAGGTTGAGGTCCGTTTCGGTGAGGGCCGCCACGTTGCGGGCCAATGCCGTGAGCACGGGCCGGGCCGTGGTATCGCTGAGTTGGTCGCGGCGGCGCAGCAGGCTTTCGAGGGCGATGTGGCCCCGGCGCTCGTAGGTGCGGTGCAAATCGCGGCGGTAGCCTGAAATTACCTGGCTGGCCGTGGCCACGCTCACCACCAGCAGCGGCACGATGATGCCCAAATTGAGCAATAGCTGAATGCGGGCGCTGAAATTGAGCCGTAGCCCCAGCCCACCGCGCCGCCCCAGCAGGTAGATGCTACCCGCCACCAGCCACACCAGCACGTTGAGCAGCAGCTGCAAGGAAAAGTTGGAAAACCAGTCGGCCAGCGAGTAGGTCGAGGTGGTAACGACCACAATGCGCCGCCCACTGACGTCGGTCAGCGCCAGGTGGTGAAAGTCGCTTATAATGAGGCCGTTTTTGTAGAGCTGCGGGTCGCGCAGCAACGAGGTCGGCAAGCGGTTGGCGTAGTCAAAATCACCTTCGCTGTACACGAGCCGCCCCTTGGCATAGCCCGCGTAGCTGAGGTCCGTAGCCAAGCCCGGCTGAAAAAACTTCTGGTCTACCAGCAGCTCGGGCAGGACGCTGTAGCTGGCCAACTGCTTAAGGCTGAGCGTCAACAGAATCGTACCCGCCGGGGCGGGGGGGCCAATACCGCCGGGCGCAGGCTCCGTAATGGGCACCACCGCCACATAGCGCCGCGAGCTAAAGGAGTTATCCGACTTCAGCAAGTACACTCCGGCCTGGTCAGTAGCCGTGGCCGTGCGCGAGAGCCGCGATCGCATCTGATTGAAGGTCAACGTATCGTCGGCCTCTCCACCCAGGGGCTGGCCATTGGGGTCGAAAAGGTTGATGGCCTCCTCGTACTTGTCGAAGTAATTGCGCAGGTACTGGCGCTCGATACGCCGTCGCAAGGCATCGGCCCGCACGGGCGGCGTGGTGAGCATCGCGGCAATGGCCGGGTCAGCGGCCAGCTGATGTAAGCGCTGACCTAGTAAGAATTCCCCTTGCAGGTCGTTATCGACGAGCAGATTACTGGCTAGCCGCTGCTTATCGAGCAATAGCTGGCGCTCAAACTGCCCGTAGAGCGCCACCGCTCCCAGCGCCGAGGCCAACGCCAGCAGCAGCAGGAGCAACAAGTAGCGCGGTCCCCCCTGGGTAGCGCGGTGGTCGAGCCGCCCACTGCGCATCAGCACCAGGCACGCGCCCACCATGCCGGGCAGCAACAGCAGCGATTGGTGCAGCACTACGCCCAGCACTAGTAGTATCAGCGTCAGCAGCGCCCCGCCCAGCAGCAGCGGCTGGCGAGGCAGACGGCGTAGGTCGGGCAGCAGCAACTCACTACAGAGGTAAAAGCCCGTTACGAAGGCGGCCGTTTGCAGCAGCACCGCCAGCATCAGCACCACCCGAAACCCGCTCACCTGGATGCTCTGCGTAATATCGAGACTCAGTTGATTATTGCTAAAAGCACTCAGGTAATAGCTGTGCAGCCCCAGCACTAGCACCACCAGCATCGCCAGCGCCGGCAGCCCCCAGCGGCCAGTCGGAGCCCGCTGGGCGAGCATCGGCAAGTGGTAGTGCCGGCTGGCTAGCAGGGAAAGTCCCGCTAGCAACGCGGCCAGCAGACCATTGAGCAACAAATCACCCAGCGAAGGGGCCCAGCCCGACACGGCGTACACGCGAGGGTCAAACAAGGGTATTTCGAGCCACGCGTAGGGTAGCCCAAAATACAGTAATCCCAGGCGTAGTACGCTTGGCGTAAGGGCTAGCAAGGCCAGCGCCGCCAACACCTGCCCCCGCTGCCACCAGCGGCGAGCCACGCCCAGCCAGCCCACCGTGTAGCACCCAATACCGAGTAGCAGCAACAGCAGGGGCGTGATACGCCCCGTCAGGGCATCACCAGGCATCTGAACTACCGAGAACAAATAGTGTCCTTGGGTATCAACCAGCGCGGCAACCAGGCCGTGCGTTTCGTGCGGCTGCACGGGTCGGGCACGTACCTGCACCTCCATGCCTTGCAGTAGAGCCGGCTCTGCTCCCTCCCGCAGATAGCGGTTGCTGATGCCGTAGTGGCGGGCCAGCGGCACGTAAGCTAGTACCACTACGGAGCCCAGCGCCCGGCGAACTACCAGAAACTCCCCGAGAGTGGTCTGGGCCAAGCGCTCGGGGATGGAATCAGCTAGTTCGGCTTCCGTGGGCGCGGGCCCCGAGGCCGACCAGCCCAGTAGCTGCCCATCTACCGCCACGAAGGTGGGATAAGTGCACTGAGCCAGCAGCAACCGGAAATCGACCTCTGCCGGTGGCTGGCACTCTGCCGCAACCTGGCTCGCCTCCCGCCCCGCCGTAGTAGCAGCTTGGTTCACGAGCTTTTGCAAGCGGGCTGCGCTTGGGTACAGCGGATTGGTACCGGGCAGTTGCCAGTAGGTGTTGGCCACCCAACTTGCTCCGAAGCTCAGCGCGGCAAAAAGCAGCAAGACTGAGGGCCAGTGGCGCATGATGGCCAAGCGGGAGAATACAGCAGCGGGCAAAGTATCGAGGTAGAATGAATGACTCCGCCAGCCGACAAAAACCAAGCCGCTGACGCAGGGCAAGCTAGTGCTAAAATAGTGGGCCGCCCGCCGCTTAAAAACAAAGGCCGGTGGTCCTGCTGCATACGCAGGGCCACCGGCTTAGCTAAAATTTGAAAAACCTCCTACTTGGCCGGGCGTTTAGGGTGCGTGCGGCGGTACCAGAAGAAGCCTACGGCACCCATCAAGATGTAGGGTACCGTCATCATATACAAGATGCCTTTGTTGAGGCCAGCCACATCGTAGTCGTCGCGTTCCGAGCGGGCAGCCTCTACCTGGCTTTTACACATCACGCACTGGGCCTGGGCGGGCAGCAGCGCAGCCCCCATCAGCAGAGCTAGCAATAAACTAAGAACGAGCTTTTTCATATGATAAAAAATTAAACGTCAGGTTGTATCGCTTAGCCAGCAGGGTAATAAGGCGCAATCATAAAGTAAACGATAACACCCGTCACCGAAACGTAGAGCCAGATGGGAAAGGTCCAGCGGGCAATGCGCTTATGCTTGGTGTACTGCCCCGTAAGCGCAAAGTACAGGGTAAACAAAACCAGGGCTACCGTGACAGCTGCCAAGCTGATATGCGTGAGCAGCAGCAGGAAGTAGATGGCTCTAATCGCACCAGTGCCGCCAAAATGGGTACTTTCCACCTGCGAATGGTAGGCGACGTAGGAAAGCAAAAACAAGCCTCCCAGCGCAAAGGCCGTCCCCATCGCGGCGCGGTGCGCCAAAACGTTTTGCTGCCGAATAAAATAGTAGCCCACGAGCAGCGCCACCGCCGTCAGTGAGTTCAAACCGGCATTGATGGCGGGCAGCGTGCGCAAGTAGGCATCAGCGCCCTCAATACGAAAGATATTCTTGTAGTAAAAAAGCACCGCCACCAGCAGCGGCACTACTACGCCGAGCGTACCCAGAATAATCTTGTACTTGGTGTAGCCGCCCGGCTCCAGCACGGGCGGGTGCAGCTGCTCAGTCGCGGTGGTCATACGTATAAAGCAAAACGTTAATTTCGGTAATCAGCCGCTCAATTTCGTACTTGTCAGCGGCGTCGTAGTAGCCGCGCACGTGTTGCGCGTTGTCTATCAGTAACAAGCGGGCTGGCAGCAAGTTCACCGACTCGGTCGCGGGCCGGAAGGGAAATTGCTCGGGCCGCAGAGCCGTCTGCCCAAACTCTTGCCGGGCCAGCAGTCGCAGCGTATCGACCGGAGCCGCCCCGAAAAACCATTTCCCCGTGATGGTGCCGTATTGCTCGCTCAGCCTAGTGAGTTGAGCCTCGGTAGCCGCCGGCGTAGGCTCGGTCGCTACCAGCGTCAGCAGCCGCACGCGGGGATCGGGGCGGAAGCGTTCTTGCAGCCGGGCCAGTGCCCGAGTAGCCGGCAGGCCTACCTCGCCCGGCGCGTAAAACTGCACTACGTACAGCCCCTTGCCAAGCTCGCTGCTAGTTAATGGCCGCCCCCCGACCGTAAGCACGTGAAACGGAGCCACCCGGTGAAAAACAGTATCGCGCTGCCACCCTCCGGCCGAAGTGCGAACAGAGTCCGCACGCTCGGGTAGGTAGGTTGGCAGCGCGTAATGATTGCGACCGAAGCCGTAGAGAAATAAGAACGCCAGTACCGGCACCAGCAAGAGCAGGCCCAGCAAAATGGTCTGGCGTGGTCTCATTCTCGAAAGTTAGCTGCTGAACATGTGGGACAGTACCTCGCCCACGTACGAGCCCTCGGTAACGAGGGCCACTACGAGCCACACCAGCAAAGCCGTCGGCACGAGAATAGTCCAAATGAGGCTCTTTACTTCGTGCTTAAGGTGCATGAACTCGCCCACGATGAAGAATGCCTTCAGAATCGTCATTACGATAAAGATGGTATTTCGCAGAGTGCGCAAGCCCGGTGAGGTCATGCTGAAGGCGATGGCGAATTCAGCCGCCGTGATAATAACCAGAATCCAGAAGGTTTTCCAAATCCAAGCGGTATTCGGCTTGGCGATTTCGCCGGTGTATTCACCGTGTTCGGGAGCAGCGTGAGCAGACATTGCTTTTGAATGATAACTAGTGAAGTTTACAAGTGACGAGCCGCGATCCCGACCGCCAAGGCCGAAAGCGCAGCTCGCATTTTCAACTCCGGATTAATTTATACGAGGTAGAAGAAGGTGAAAACGAACACCCACACCAAGTCAACAAAGTGCCAGTAGAGGCCGATTTTCTCAATCATCTCGTAGTGCCCACGCTTCTCGAACGTCCCGTTGGTCGTAGCGATGAAGCACCACACCAGCAGGCAGATACCCGAGAATACGTGCGTACCGTGGAAGCCCGTGATGAAGAAGAACAGGTCGGCAAACAGCGGCGGACCGTACTGGTTCATCGTCAGGTTAGCACCGTGGAAAATGGTGCCGTCAGCCATGCGGGTGCCAGCCTCAGTACCATTGATAAAGTGCGTCCACTCCCAAGCCTGGCTGCTGATGAAAATTGAGCCGAAGAGGATGGTCCACAGGAGCCACTTCTGCACATCGGCTTTATCCATGCGGTGGCCGGCTTCTACGGCCAGTACCATCGTCACGGAGCTGAAGATAAGGATCATCGTCATGAACGCAACGAAGGCGAGCGGCAGATCTACCCCATGCAGGCCCGGGAAGGCGTTGAATACTTTCTCCGGAATGGGCCAGTGCGCCGTGCTGAAGAAGAAATCCTTAGCCTCTCCCGTAAATACCCCGTGCTTGTGGCGGATAAGGCCGTAAGCGGTGAGGAATGCGCCAAAGGTGAAGGCATCCGAGAGCAGGAAGAACCACATCATCAGCTTGCCGTAGCTCGCTTTGAAGGGTTCGTTGCCGCCATCCCAGGTGCCGGTGCGGGGCGCATCGACGTAGGCGGCGGAGGCAGCGTTCGGCTGCAAAGTAGTGGAGTGGGCCATAACGGACAACAGATGGACAGGCGGGCTTTACGCCAAATTCCCGTTTAGTGGTTCAAAAGTAGGAACAAATACAGGTACAGCCAAAGCCCACCCAAGAAGTGCCAGTACAGCGTAGCGTTGCCAATCGAAAGCATAGCCCGCGAATGTACCTGATAATTAAGGCTGCGCTTCAAAACGACCGCTACAAAAATGAGGCCCGTGATAAGGTGGAAAGCGTGCACGCCCATGAGCACGTACACGAACGAGCCGGAAGGGTTGGCGTCGGTCCCACCAAAGTACGTGTGGCCCGCTACCAAGTCGCCCCACGAGTGAACCTGGCCAAAAACGAATACGATACCAAGGGCTATCGTTAACAGCAGCCCAACGTTGGCAAGCTTGATTTCGTCGCGCTTGGCCATGAAATAGGCCCATTGCATGGCCGCGCTGCTCAGTACGATAACGATGGTGTTGAAGAGCAGACTCAGCGGCAGGTCAAATTCGCGCCAGTTGCCTTCGTCGCGCCGCACGATGTAACCGCTAGTGAAAGCGGCAAACATCATGACGATGCTAAAAATCAAGAGAATAAGTAGCACGCGCTTGGGATGCCAACCCAGGCCCAACTCCTTTTCGCCGAGCATTGCTTCGGAAGTTTTCATATTGAATACTAAAACTTATTGTAAGAAATAAAGTCTGTAAGCAACTCTGCCGTTGTCCGCAAGCATTGCTGCTACCTGAGAACACCAGTCGGCTGACTTTCACTCAAACTTTGTCTAAAAGCAGCGCTATTTGCACAATGGGCAAGTAGAGAAACGAGGCGAACATGATGCTAAGCGCCGCCTTGCGGTCCTGCGTGCGCATGAGGCGCACGGTAAGCAGCGTAAAGAGTACGCCGCACACTAAGGCTACCCCAGCCGACGTACGCCCCGAGATCCCCAGCACCAGCGGCAGCAACGACACCGGCACGAGGAGCACGGTGTAGGTCATTATCTGAAAAGCCGTGCGCAAATCGCGGTTACCGGGTGTAGGCAGCATCTTGAAGCCCGCCCGCTTGTAATCCTCGTCCGCCACCCAGGCGATGGCCCAGAAGTGCGGAAATTGCCACATAAACTGGATGCCGAACAGCACCCACGCGGCCTCCCCCACGTAGCCCGTAGCCGCCACCCAGCCGATGAGCGGCGGCAATCCGCCTGGAATGGCACCCACCGCTACGCACACGGGCGAAACCGTCTTGAGGGGCGTGTAAATAAAACCGTAGAGAATCAGCGACAGCAACGACAAGGCTGCCGTCAGCGGATTGAAATAATAGGCCAGCAGGCTCAAGCCAGCCACGGCCAATAGCACGCAGAACACCCAAGCTTCCGTAACCGAAACGCGGCCGGTTGGCAGCGGGCGGTTCTCGGTGCGGCGCATTAGCTTATCGAGGTCTTTCTCGAAGACTTGATTGATAATATTAGCCGCGCCGGTTACGAGCAAGCCACCAAGCAGCACCAACAGGGCACGGCCCCAGTTTGGGGCCGACAAGCCCAACAGGTAGCCCAGCGCACTGGAAAAAGCTACGGTAAAGGACAGCCGAAACTTGAGGAGCTGAAAATAGGCACGGGCCTTTGTCATTAACCTAAAAAATTGCTGCTGCAAAGGTACGCCCAACAGCGCCTAGCGCGGGTAATTAGTAACAGGAGTTGCTACTTCTGCCGTAGGCCCCGCCCCCAGCTTGACCATTCGCCGCAGCACGAGTAGCGCCACAAATTGCGCTCCGAAAAGCAGCGTCGCCAGCGTCAGGTGTACTGGCTGCACCCACGCAGGCAGGGCGAAATAAGCCAGCACGATCCCCGCCACCATTTCTAAGCCAAGCACGCCCCAAATGGCGATCACCAACCGTCGCAGCACCGGAATAGCCAATTGCCACAGCTGATACCCGACATACACATTCAGCAGCACAACCAGAGCGGATACCGTCCGGTGCGACTCGAATACGCTACCCAGCTTATCAATCCACGTTGCCCGCTGCCCGTAACCAGCGGCAGCGGCAATCTGATCTATTTCTTCCCGCACCTGCGTTCCAAGGATAATCTGCCCGAAGGTGAGCAGCAGCGCTCCCCACAGCAGCCACCGCAGGCCCGTGGCGATGGCTATATCCTCATCGTCTTGCCCACCCAGAGTTTCCAGCGCCAACTGCTGGCTCAATTCCTGTTCGGCCTTGCCCCACCGGGCCCGGTAGGCGGCGTAGAGCAGCAACGCCACAATGAGCAGCGCTAGTCCCATGTGAATAGTAACCATGATGGGCAAAAGGTTGGTAGAGACTACCAACGACCCCAGCCAGCCCTGAAAGCCAGTGAGCAGCCAACTGGCGAGCGCCAACCAAAACACCGGGCGGTCGCGGCGCCAATACGGCCAAGCCACTACGGCCGTCACGAAAACGAAAATGCCAATCAGTGCTCCTAGCAACCGGTTAACATACTCAATCCAGGTCTTCGTCGCGTTGAAATCCGTTTCGATATACTGCGTGGGATGGGCAAAAATTTCCCCCGCTACCTGCTTAAAACCCAAGCCAGCCAGCGTCCGCGCCAGCTTCTGGTTTTTGGCTACTCGTTGCGCGGTATACACTTGTTTGTAGTCCGCTGGCAGTTGATCGGCTCGCGTAGGTGGCACCCACTGGCCAAAGCACCTGGGCCAGTCGGGGCAGCCCATTCCCGAGCCCGTCGCCCGGACGATCCCTCCTACCAGGATTAGTAGATAAATGCTGATAACCGTCAGCACGCTCCAGAACCGGAAACGCTTCGCAAACGCTGCTTCTTGCATAAAATTTACTTTTTACCTGAACACCCACCATTGCTGAAACATGACAGGTGTCGGCCGGAAACCAGTCAGGCACTGTATAAAAAAACGGGCCGCCGTGGTGCGGCGGCCCGTTCAGGCAGAATTCTTTCACTAACTACTCAGCCAGTTCCCGCTCATACGGCAGGTTGGAAGAAGGCGTTTGTGAGTAAGGTACGTTCTGCGGAATGAAATCGGCTTCCGCACCGGGCTTGCTATAGTCGTAGGGCCAGCGGTAAACAGCCGGGATTTCACCAGGCCAGTTGCCGTGACCCGGCTCAACTGGTGTAGTCCACTCCAGCGTGGTCGAGTTCCAGGGGTTTTCCGTAGCGCGACGGCCGCGAAAAATGCTGTAGAAGAAGTTGAAGATGAAGACAAACTGGGCGAAGAAAGCCAAGATTGCCGCCAGCGAGATGAACTTGTTCAGGTCAGCGAACTGCGAGAAGGCATCAAAGCCAGTCCACGAGTAATAACGGCGGGGGAAACCGGCGATACCAACGTAGTGCATCGGCATGAATACTAAGTACACCCCGATGAAAGTCAGCCAGAAGTGGATGTAGCCCAGCTTCTCGTCCATCATGCGGCCGAACATCTTGGGGAACCAGTGGTAGACACCGGCAAACAACCCGAAGAAGGCCGACGAACCCATTACTAAGTGGAAGTGAGCCACTACGAAATAGGTGTTGTGCATCTGGATGTCGAGTGTAGCGTTACCGAGGATGATACCCGTCAAACCACCCGAGATGAATAGCGATACAAAGCCAACCGAGAACAGCATTGCAGCCGTGAAGCGGATGTTACCGCGCCACAGAGTCGCCAACCAGTTGAATACTTTCACACCCGACGGTACCGCGATGATGAGCGTCAGGAACATGAATACCGAACCGAGGAAGGGGTTCATGCCCGTTACGAACATGTGGTGAGCCCATACCACGAACGACAGCAGCGAGATACCGATCAGCGAGCCAATCATAGCGCGGTAACCGAAGATTGGCTTACGAGAGTTGGTAGCCAATATCTCCGATACCATGCCCATTGCCGGCATAATCACGATGTACACTTCGGGGTGACCCAGGAACCAGAACAAGTGCTGGAACAGAACCGGGGAGCCACCTTGGTTGTGCAGCGCCTGACCAGCAATGTAGATATCCGAGAGGAAGAAAGAAGTGCCGAACGAGCGGTCGAATACCAGCAAAAGAGCGGCCGAGAACAGTACCGGGAAAGAAAGAATACCCAGGATAGCCGTCAGGAAGAAAGCCCAAATAGTCAGCGGCAGTTTGCTCATGCTCATGCCGCGGGTACGCATATTGATAATCGTCGTCACGTAGTTAACGCCACCCAGCAGCTGCGACACAATGAAGAATACCATGCTCACGAGCCACATCGTCATGCCAGTGCCCGAACCGGGAATAGCTTGCGGCAGGGCGCTCAGCGGAGGATAGATTGTCCAACCAGCAGCTGCGGGGCCAGTTTCCAAGAACAAGGAGGAGAACATAACCACGCTCGACAGGAAGAAGAACCAGTACGAGAGCATGTTCATGAAGCCCGAAGCCATATCACGGGCACCCACTTGCAGCGGAATCAGGAAGTTAGAGAACGTACCCGACAGGCCGGCCGTCAGCACGAAGAATACCATGATGGTACCGTGCATCGTAACCAAGGCAAGGTAAAACTCCGGATTCAGCTTGCCGCCTTCAATCCATTTGCCCAGAATAGGTTGCAGCCAATCGAGCGTAGCTTCCGGCCACCCCAACTGAAGACGAAACAAGCTCGACAGCACGCCACCGATAACGGCCCAGAATATCCCCGTAATGAGGAACTGGCGGGCAATCATTTTGTGGTCTTGGCTGAAGACGTATTTCCACAGCCAGTGCTGGTCGTGGTGCTCGTGGTCGTGCAGGTGGTCGTCGTGCTCCGTGTGGGGCACCGGCGCGGTACCTACCCCACCCTGCGAATGCGCGGAAACAGGGAGATTAGTAGCCATAGTTCGGAATAAAACTTCAGAAAATTAACTCTTACATAGAAGCCTGGGCAGCCAGAGGAGCAGGCGTTTCGCCAGTTTCCTCCGTTGCGGCTTCCTTAGCGCCTTGGCTACCACCCTTGCCGAGGCCGGTTTGCTTGCTCATCTGCTTGAAGGATGCCATCAGGTCAGCATTCTGCGATACCGGCGGCTGCGCGGCAAACCAGGCTACATAGTCGTCCGGTTCGTCAACTACAATCTTCAGCTTCATCGCGAAGTGACCTTTCCCGCAAATCTGGTTGCAGGCTAGCTCGTAGTCAAACTTAGGATTACCCAGCTTGGCCCGCATCTCATCCGTTGTAGCAGTGGGCGTAAACCAAAAGCGGGTCGGCATGCCAGGGACTGCGTACATCTGAACGCGGAAATGCGGCATATATACTGCGTGCAGTACGTCACGCGAGCGAATCTTAATAAGAACCGGGTGGCCTTTGGGAACGTGTACTTCAGAAGCTACGAAGTCATCCATCGACGCCTTGTCGCTCAAGTCGAATCCAAATTCGTTCGAGGCGTCGATCAGGCGATAATTCACTACGCCCAATTTCATATCGCGGCCGGGGTAACGCACGAGCCAGTTAAACTGCTTGCCCATTACTTCCAGTACTACGGCGTCCTTGGGAGCCGGACCCGTAATTCGCGTCCAAGCTTTCCAGCCGGCGAAAATCAGCGAAGCCATCACGATAGCTGGAATGATAGTCCAGATTACCTCGATTTTATTGTTGTGCGAGAAGAAGTAGGCGCGGCGCCCATCCTTATGCTGGTACTTGTACGAATAAATGAACAGCAGAGCCTGGGTCAGCACGAAGGCAACACCGATAACCGTCATCGTAGTCCAGAACATCTTCTCCATCGCGTGACCGTGGATCGAAGCGATAGGGGGGTTCATTTTGCCGAAATTCTCGGCAAACGACCAAAAGAACGCGGCACCACCCACTACCATGAATACTAGCATCAGCACCGCGTTGACACGGTTGCTTGTGCCGATCTGGCGCACGTAAGAGCCCGAGAAAATAGCTGTTAGTATCTGGAGGCGAAACAGCAGGCCGAAAACGACCAGCAGCAGTACCAGAACTAGCAGGATAGTTAAAGAAGTCATTGGATAAAAGGTAGAATTCTGAACCTAGAGCTTAGCGCTAGCAAGCCACCGCCTGCAAGCCCTAAGTTCTAAAAATCTAAGCTCTTGAATTAGGTGGTGTGATGAACGCTTTCTTCAACGAAGGGGTGATTTACGGGAACCAGCGACGCCTCGGCCAAACGACGGGTAACCAGAATCAGGAAGGCTCCCAGGAAAATGAGTGCGATACCAATTTCGATCAGAAACCCGTTCTCGCCCTTCATAGTGCCCGGCATTATCATTAAATAAAAGTCGGACCAGTGGCCAATAAGAATAGCGATACAAACAATTTTCAGCATAATCATCTGCCGCTTAGCATCCCGCGTCATGAGCGCCAGGAAGGGGAAGGCAAAGTTGATTACTAGGTTGAAGTAGAAAATCCAAGTGTAACGGCCTTCAAACCCGCCCAGACGCTGATTGTAGTATACCGACTCTTCAGGCAAGTTGGCGTACCAAATGAGCATGAATTGAGCAAACCACACGTAAGTCCAGAAGATACTGAAGCCGAAAATCAGCTTGCCGAGGTCATGGAAGTGGTTTGAGTTCATGAAGCGCAGATAACCGGCCTGCTTCAGGAAAATGGCAATCAGGGCCGTGGCAGCGATACCCGATACCCACCAGGAGGCAAATACGTACCACCCAAACATGGTGCTAAACCAGTGTACATCGACCGACATAACCCAGTCCCAAGCCGACATGGAAGAGGTAACGGCGAAAAGCACTAAGAAAAGCGCTGCCGTCGTGATGCTGGTGTGGAAGTAGCTAGTACCACCGTTCAGGTCTTCTGCCAGCGACAACTGGCGCAGGCGCCAAGAGAAAACGGCCCAGATAACGAGGTAGGAGATCATTCGGACGAGGTAGAAACCGAACGTCAGGAAGCCCGATTTACCCGCTACGATACGGTCGTAATTAGCCGAACCTTTCGTCATGATGCCATCGTGCGTCCAATGGAAAATATCGTGACGGCCAATAACGAATAGGATAACCAGCAGTACACCACCGGGAATCAACCAAGCGCTGAGAGCTTCGTTGATACGTTTCACTACCACCGACCAGCCGGCGTAGGCTACGTATTGGATGGCCATGAAAACGGTACCTACTACCGAAACCCCAATGAAGAATACATTGCTGTGCCAGAGGCTAACAATGATGCGACGCAGTAGTACTGAGTGACTTTCTTCGTGCGAAGAAGCATTGTGAGCCGGGTTCAGGTGGCCCGCTACTTCGCCGGCCGCTTCGTGGTGCTCGCCCCAATGCATCAGGGAAGCAATAACACCAAGGATCAGAATGAGGACGCCAGCCCCGATCAGGGTCATAAACGTCCGTTGGGCCTTCGGGCTAGGAGCTAGCTGCTCAACGGCGGCGGGTTCGTGATGATGAGTCAGAGTTGCCATAGTTCAGTTAGTTCATCTTGCCGTTGCGGGCTTTATCACCCTGGCCGGGCGTTTCAGATTGCGTGTCGGCGTTAGCCTTACCTTCAGCCTTTTGGTTGGTGGGGTCGGTCATTGCGGAAGCGTCGCCACTCGAAGCGCTAGTAGCTTCGGCAGGGGCACTGGCTTTGACGAGTTTGGGCAGGTCAGCCGGATCGTTGTTTTGTTGCAGCACGCGCACGTACATAGCGATTTTCCAACGCTCTTCGGGATTAACCTGCGAGCCGTGCGGCATCATGCGGTTGCGACCCCATTCGATGACGTGATAGATGTGGCCATCGTTCATCGTCTTATAAGCGCCAGTCGAGTAGTTAGGAACGCCTTTAAATTTAGCGCCTACCGGGCCCTGGCCGTCACCTTTTTCACCGTGGCAGTGCTGGCAATAGCGCGTGAAGAGAACTTGACCCTCTTCTAGATTTGCCTTGGTGTAAGCGTAAGGATTGCGAAGGATGCGCTCAGCGATGCGCACGCTGTCTTTCGGGATGTGGTCGTAGTAAGCCAGCTTACCGCGGGGCACGGTACCAGCAGCAGGCGTGCGCTGATTTATGCCGAAAGAGTTGATGCTGTTGAAGGAAATCTGACGTAGCGGCTCGTAAGGAATCGACTCATACATTTCCGGTGCGTACTCCACGCCGGGGCTGTTGGGGTCGGGAGAGCAGGATACTACGCCAAGGCTCAGAGC
>CAJYVK010000334.1 GCA_913778455.1 uncultured Hymenobacter sp.
CCGCAGATGGCGGCGGCTGGCGATACGCACTACTTCGTGTACAAGGAGGACCGTGCCGACCGCACCGTGAGCCGCATTCGTCAGCTCTCACCCGATGACCGCATCAAGGAAATCGCCCACATGATCGCCGGGGCCAAGCCCAGCGAAAACGCCCTGCAAAGCGCTCGCGAGCTGCTGGCCCTGCGCGGCGAAGAACTAGTAGGGTAAGCTTCAGCTTGCCCGCGCCGGAACAAGCTACTGAGCCGCTAGCACGCGGCGAGCTTGTTGCAGGTGCCGCTGTTGGTGGACGATTATAAACTCCAGCGTTTCACCAAGCCGGAGCTTCAGCAGGCGAAAAAACTCGACTGGGACGGCTCGGCGGTTGAGGTTGGCGGTGCCCGCCAGGGCCAGCAGCTCTGCCAGGCGGGCTTGGTGCTGGTCAAACTCAGCCACTACCTCCGGTCCAAGCCGGCTGCCCAGCGGATTCATGCGGCTGAGCGTAGTCTGTTTTTTGTGGTTGGTGGGCTGCACCAAGGCTATTGAATAGCGGCCGAGCCAAGAGTAGCTGACTACGCTGGCCGGGCCGGCGTCGGGCCGCTGGCAGGCCTTGGCCAGCGCGGCGTTGTAATAGCAGCTGTAGCAGTTGAGGTGTGCCAGGCATTCGAGCACGCTCCAACTGGTGGGGGCCAGCCGTTGGTTGAGCTGCGTGGCGGCCAGCGGGGCAAACTCGGTGGCCACAAGGTGACGCTGGTCGGCGACGGTGGCGGCCAGGCCGGCGAGGAAATTGGGCTGATTCATACGGGAGAAAATAGGGTAGCAAAAGTCCGCTGCCAGGGTTCTCCCAACCCTTGATTGCCGTCAAGAATTAACGTAGCCTACTCAGGGTTTCGGGGGCCATGCGTAGATAAGAGGCCAGGTACTTGCGGGGCACCACCTGAAAAATGTGGGGGCTGCGCTGCCGCAGCCGCGCCAGGCGCTGGGCGGGCTCGGGTAGCAGCAGATCGATTTCGTGTTCCATGCGGCCCACCAGCGCTTTTTCTAGCTCTAGTCGCCAGAAGTGGGCCAGGGCGGGACAGGTGTCCAGGAATGCTGTGAAGTCGGCGTGGCTAATGGCCAGCAGCTCGCTTTTGCGCAGCGTCTGAAGGGCGTATTCCGACGGGAGCCCCGTTACGAAGGAGGGAAACGCGCACAGGAGCGAGCCCGGGCTGCCGAAGCCCACGCAGGTCTCCTCGCCCGGCACGGTGGGGTAATAAATGCGCAGTAGTCCGGCGTGTACGAAGAACAAGCGCCGCTCTACCTGGCCGGGGCGCACCAGGAACTCGCCCCGCCGCAAGGAGGCCAGCGGGTGCCAGTGGGCGGCCAGCGCCAGCACTTCCGAGGGTAGCAGGCCGGGTATCAGGTTGAGCAGCGCCAGGAGGGCGGCTGGGGCGGAGGTAGCGGGCATGGAGAGTGATGGCAGCCAGGATGGCTATCCAGCCACGAAGCTACCCAGCGGCCCCGGGGTAGGGGCGTGCACCAGACTTGGCCGCCCCACGATGGGTAGCCCGCCGATTGGCGTACTTTTGTGCGTTAACCTGATTGTTTCTCATGTCCAACAACCTGCTCGCCGGCAAAGTCGGCATTATCTCCGGTGCGCTCAACTCGCAGTCTATTGCCTGGAAAGTAGCCCAGAAAGCCCACGAACAAGGCGCGCGCATCGTGCTCACCAACGCCCCGCTGGCCATGCGTATGGGCGAAATCAAAGCCTTGAGCGCCGAGATTGACGCCCCCATCATCCCGGCCGATGCCACGTCGGTGGAGGAGCTCACGACGCTCTTTACCGAGGCCCAAAGCCACTTCGGCGGCAAAATCGACTTCTTGCTGCACTCGATTGGCATGAGCGCCAACATCCGCAAGGGCAAGAGCTACGGCGACCTCGACTATAAATTCTTCCAGCAGACGCTGGACGTATCGGCCCTTTCGCTGCACAAGATGCTGGCGGTAGCCGAGAAGCAAGATGCATTCAACGAGTGGGGCAGCGTGGTGGCCCTCAGCTACATCGCCGCCCAGCGGGCCTTTCTCGACTACACCGACATGGCCCAGGCCAAGGCCGTACTCGAAAGCATTGCCCGCAGCTACGGCCAGCGCCTGGGCCACCTCAAAAAGGTGCGCGTGAACACGGTATCGCAGTCGCCCACCAAAACCACGGCCGGCTCGGGCATCAGCGGCTTCAACGCGTTTTATGAGTACGCGCAGAAAATGTCCCCCCTCGGCAACGCCCCCGCCGATGCCTGCGCCGACTACTGTGTATCGCTCTTCTCGGACCTGACCCGCTACGTAACCATGCAAAACCTCATGCACGATGGTGGCTTCAGCACGACCGGCATCTCGCAAGAGCTGGCCGACCTGATGGAAAAGGCTGGCGAATAAAATAGCTCGGACTGCCAGTTCAAGCTACAAAAAAAGGCCCGTTCGCTGATGCGAACGGGCCTTTTTTGTGAAGAAACTGTTTAGGAAGTCGCCCAGACGGTGGACCCCCCAGGCGCCTGAAAAGCATTGCCTAAACAGCTTCGAAGGTAATCTAGCCCTTAGGCAGGTACCGGGGCACCTTGCGGAGCCTCGCCCTCGTGGGGCGCGTCGCTGTCCTTGGGCGGGTTGCCGTGCTCTTCGGGCTTGTAGTTTTTCTCTAGCTCAGCCAGCTTCTCCTTGCCGTAAGCAAAGCGCGTGATGATGACGTAGAGCACCGGGACGAAGAAAATGCCCATGCCGGTGGCGGCGAGCATCCCGCCGAGTACCGTCCAGCCCAGGGTCTGGCGGCTTTGGGCCCCGGCCCCGGAGGCGAACACCAGCGGCAGGATACCGAGGATGAAGGCCAGCGAGGTCATGATGATGGGGCGCAGGCGCTGGCGCACGGCGTCGAGGGTGGCCTCGACCAGCGGCATGCCTTTATCCACCCGCTCCTTGGCAAATTCTACAATTAGAATGGCGTTCTTGGCCGAAAGACCAATGAGCGTGATCATCCCGATTTGGGCGTACACGTTGTTAGTGAGCTTGGGTAGGAAGAACAGCGCCAGGATGGCCCCGAAAATGCCCACCGGCACGGCCAGCAGCACCGAGAACGGTACCGACCAGCTTTCGTAGAGCGCCGCCAGGAATAGGAATACGAAGATGATAGACAGCGCGAAGATGTAAATCGTCTGCCCGCCGGCCAGCAATTCCTCGCGGCTCAGGCCCGAAAACTCGTAGCCGTAGCCCTGCGGCAAAGTCTGCGCAGCGGTTTCCTGGAGCGCCTTGATGGCGTCGCCCGAGCTGTAGCCCGCGTTGGGGTTGCCGTTGATTTCGGCCGAGCGGAACAGGTTGTAGTGCGAGATGAGCGGCGCGTTTTCGGTGCGCTTATAGGTGGTAAGTGTGCTCAGCGGCACCATGCCGCCGGCGCTGTTACGCACGTAGTACTGGCCCAGGTCGGCGATGTCGCCGCGGTACGACGAGTCGGCCTGCGCCACCACGCGGAACGTGCGGCCGTAGAGCGTGAAGTCGTTGATGTAGGCGCTACCCAGGTAGGTCCGCAGCGCGTTGCCCACCTCCGTGATGGACACGCCCAGCTTCTTGGCCTTCTGGCGGTCGATGTCGAGCTTGTAGCCCGGCGTGTTGGCGGTGAAGAACGAGAAGCCCGAGGCAATTTCAGGCCGCTGCCGGATGGCTCCCAGGAATTTTTGCAGGTTGGCGTCGAAGGCTTTGATGTCGCCGCCCGCCTCGCGCTCCTGGAAGATGAACGAGAAGCCGCCCGTATTACCCAGGCCGGGGATGGCCGGCGGTGAGATAACCACCGTGGTCGCCTCCTTGAAGCGGGCCATGCGCTGCTGCACGCTGGCCATCAGGCCCTGCAATTGCAACTCCTTGGCCTTGCGGTCTTCCCAGGGCTGGAGCTGGCAGAAGATGGTGCCGGAGTTCGATTTAGAGGAGAAGTTAACGGCGTTGAGGCCGCCCAGCGCGGCGTAGTGGGCAATGCCTTTGGTTTTGCTGAGCTCCTTCATCATCTCTTGCAGCGTAGCCACGGTGCGGCCGGTGGAGGCACCTTCGGGCAGGTTGAAGGTGATGATGATACGGCCCTCATCCTCGGTGGGGAGGAAGCCGCTGGGCTTGCTGCGGAACAGCAGGCCCGCGCCCGCTACCAGGCACACGAGCAGGATGACCACGAAGCGCGAGTGCTTGATGGCACGGTGTACCCCGTTGCCGTACTTGTCGGTAACGCGGCCGAACCAGTCGTTGAACTTCTTAAAGCCCTTATCGATAAGTCCTTTGGGGTGCTCGTTGTGGCCCTCTTCGTGGGGTTTGAGCAGCAGCACGCACAGGGCCGGGGTGAGCGACAAGGCTACGAAGGCCGAAATCAGCACCGAGATAGCGATGGTAATGGCAAACTGCTGGTACAAGCGCCCCGTGATACCCGGAATGAAGCCTACCGGCACGAACACCGCCGCCAGAATGAGGGCAATGGCGATAACCGGCGCGGAGATCTCGCGCATGGCCTCCAGGGTGGCGTCCACGGGGTTCATCTTGCGCTCGTTCATGTTCACCTCCACGGCCTCGACCACCACAATGGCGTCGTCCACCACAATCCCGATGGCGAGTACGAAGCCGAAGAGTGTGAGCGTGTTAATGGTAAAGCCCAGCGGAATAAAGGCGATGAACGCGCCCACGATGGATACCGGAATGGCCAGTACCGGGATGAGCGTCGAGCGCCAGCTTTGCAGGAAGACGAACACTACGATTACCACCAGCACCAGCGCCTCGACCAGCGTGTGCACCACTTCCTCAATTGACACCTTGACCACGCTGGCGGCCTCGAAGGGCACCACGTAGGCAAGGTCGGCCGGAAACTGCTTTTTCAGCCCGTTCATGGTGGCGATTACGTTCTCGTAGGTTTCGAGGGCGTTGGCGCCGGGTGCCTGGTAAACAAGGAGATAAGCGGCACGCTTGCCGTCCACGTAGGAGTTGTTGGCGTAGTTGAACTTGCCCAGCTCGATGCGGGCCACGTCGCGCAGGTACACCAGCGAGCCGTCTTCGGGGCGGGTTTTCACCACCACGTCGCCAAACTGCTGGATGGTCGCCAGGCGGCCCTGCACCGTCACGATGTACTCAAACGACTGCCCGCGCTGGGCGGGCGGTGCACCCACCGAGCCGGCCGCAATCTGGGCGTTCTGCTCGGTGAGGGCGGCCTGAATGTCGGCCGCCGTGACGCCCAGCGCGGCCAGCTTATCGGGCTTGAGCCACAGGCGCATCGAGAAGTCGTCGGCGCGGCTCACAATGTCGCCCACGCCCTTGGTACGCAGCAGGGCGTCCTTGATAAAGACGTTGGCGTAGTTGTCGAGAAAGGTCGTGTTGTGGGTGCCCTTGGGCGCGTACATGGCCACCAGCATCAGGATGCTGGGGTTACGCTTGCGCACCGTGAGGCCCAGGCGCTGCACTTCCTGGGGCAGGGTGGGGGTGGCGATGCCCACGCGGTTTTGCACGTCGAGGGCGGCGATGTTGATGTCGGTGCCCACCTCGAAGTTCACCGTCATGCTCATCTGCCCGTTGCTGGTGCTGTTGCTTTGCAGGTAAGTCATGCCGGGCGTGCCGTTTACCTGCACTTCCACGGGCGTGGCCACGGTCTGCTCCACCGTCTGGGCGTCGGCCCCTATGTAGTTGCCCGTCACCGACACCGTGGGCGGCGTGATTTCGGGGTACTGCCCAATGGGCAGGTTGAGCATGGCCAGCACGCCCACCAGCACGATCACCAGCGAGGCGACAATGGCAGTGACGGGCCGGCGAATAAAGGTTTCTGCAATCATAAATTCATTAGCTGTTAGCCGTTAGCTGCTAGCTATTAGCTAAAATTTGACGGTCAGGCTGGGCTGGCCCGAGTCTGACGCGCGATACATTATTTACCCGGTCCGCCCGCGGTCGGGCCAGCTGGTGCGGCCACCGGCGCGCCGGGCTGGCTCACCTGAATCTTACCGCCGTCGCGCAGCTTCTGCACGCCTTCGGTCACGATTTTGTCGCCGTCCTTGATGCCGTCGAGAATCACGATGTCGTCGCGCAGGCGCGGGCCGAGCTGCACCTTGCGCTGCTTGGCGCTGTCGCCTTGGGCCACGTACACGAAGTTTTCGCCCATCTGCTCCACGATGGCCTTGTTGGGAATGACGAGGCGATTACCCGACTGGGTATTGAGTACCTTGAGCACGCCGCTCAAGCCATCCTTGAGCTGGCGCTGGGGGTTGGCAAACTGCACGCGCACGGTGATGGTCCCCGTCTGGGCGTCCACGCCGCGGTCGATGGTTTGGATGGTACCCGGCTGCTTGTACACCTGCCCGCCGGGCAGCACGAAGCGCAGCGTGGAGTCGCTCACTGCGCCCTTCTTGTTTTGCAGCGTGATAAAGCGCTGAATGTCTTTTTCATTTACGGCGAAGTCCACGGCAATCGGGTCTTCGCTCGACAGGATGTTGAGCAGCGTGGTGCCCGCCGCCACCTGCGCCCCCAGCCGCACCTGCGAGATGCCGATGCGCCCCGTAAACGGTGCCCGAATAGTGGCGAAGCCCAGGTTGGTGCGGGCAATGGCCACCGCCGCCTGGGCCGAAGCTACCTGCGCGGAGGCGGTGCTGGCGTTGGTCACGGCGTTTTCGGCCAATTGCCGGGCCACGGCATCTTGCTGAAGCAGGCGCTGGTAGCGCGACTGGTTGACCTGGGCATTCTGGGCCGAGGCCTGGGCGCTGCGCAGGTTGGCCAGCGCCTGCTGGTAGGCGGCCTCGTACTGGCGCTTGTCGATTTCGTACAGCGCCTTGCCCGTCGGCACCACGTCGCCTTCCTTGAAGAGCAGGGCCGTGACGAAGCCCGTGACCTGCGAGCGCAGCTCCACCGTTTTGAGGGCCACCACGGTGGCCGGGTACTGGTCGTAGTACACCGCGTCGGTGGTGCGGGCCGTGACTACGCTCACCGCCGTGGGGGGTGGCGGGGCGTTCTTTTTCTCGTCTTTCTTGCCGCACGCGGCGCTGGCCAGCAGGGCCGCCGTGGCGCACATAGCCAGGTATTTAGGAGCCATTTAGGTAATGGTTGATTGTTAGTTGTTAATTATTAGCTGTTAATGGTTAATTTTCGTTTATTGATGATTGACTAATTATCGATAACTAACAATTAACCATTAACAACTAACAATTAGCCATTAATAGTTGGTGGGCAGCGAGCCCTGCGCGCGCAGCAGCTCAACCTTGCTGGTAAGGACTTGAAACAGGGCGCTGTAGTAGTTGAGCTGCGAAGTGCGCAGCGTGGTCTGGGCCACGAGCAAGTCGAGGTAGGCTTTAATACCCTCGCGGTATTGCAGATTGACCACGGTGTATACCTGGCGCGAAAGGTCGAGGTTCAGGCGGCTCTGCACGTAGGCCTCGTAGTAGCCTTTGTAGTTAGCCAGCGCAGCGGCGTACTCGGTCGTTACCTGGTTGCGGGTATTGAGCAGGTCTTCGTCCACGCGCTGGTCTTGCAGGCGGGCCCGGCGCAGGTTTTGCGTGCGCCGGAAGCCAGTGAATAGCGGCAGGGCAATCTGCATCCCCGCGTAGGAGTTGGGAAAGCGCTGCTGATATTGCTCGCTTACGGTATTGGCCTGGTACACCGAGTTGTAGTTGCCGAAGGCCGAAAGCGCTGGCAAAAAGCCCAGCCGGTAATAATCGACCGTGGTGCCTTGTAGCGATTTTTGCGTAAGGATCTGCTGATACTCAATGCGATTGGTTGGGTCGAGCTTGGCCAGGGTATCTACCACGGCTTCCTGCTCCAGTTGCAGGGTGTCGTACTTGAGCTCCACGAGCCGGCCGGCGGGCAGGCCCATGAGCTGCTGCAAGTAGGCCGTGTTGGCGTTCACGGCTTCGAGCGACTGCTTGCGGCTGGCTTTGGAGTTATTGAGCGAAATCTCGGCCTGCAAGTAGTCGGTTTTGTCCACGATGCCCGCGTCGTAGCGGTTGCGGGCGTCCTGGTAGTTGCGGCTGAGGCGGCGTATGTCCTCGTCGTACACCTTGGCCTGGCGTTGCGACAACAGTACGCTGTAGAACGCCTTGCTTACGTCCGAGACGGTCGTGATTTTATTGTAAATGGTATTCTGGCCCGCCGCCAGCCGGTTGAGGGGGGCCTGGCGGGCGGCCAGCCGCACGTCATTATTGTAAATCACCTGCGTGCCAGCCAGGCCAAACGTCGTCACGTTTTTTACCCCCAGCTGGCGCGGCGTGGCCACGCCCGTAATGGGGTCGGGAAATACCGTAAAGGGCAGCCCGAAGTAGTGCTGGCCCACGGCCGTGGCATTCACCTGCGGCAGCCAGGCCGAGAGGGCCACACGGTTGCCGGCCTCGGTAATACCCTCGTCGAGGCGGGCCTGGCGCACGAGCGGCTGGTTGGCCAGGGCGTAGCCCAGGCACTGCTGGAGGGTAAGCGGCCCGGGGGGCGGGGGGGGAGGAGTCGGTGCCGGGGTCTGGGCCGCAGCCCAGGCCGGAGCCAGCAAAAAGCCCGCGAGGAAAGCTCGTAATCGGCCCCGCGCAGCGCAGCGTAAAATCTTCATAAGGGACTACAACCGGGCAGTTCCGGCAAAGGTTGTGGCGGGCCAGCCAGCCACTGGCCGTCGGCTTCCGCCCCGCTTTAACTAGGTAAGGTGCAGTAGGGTTAGAAAAAAGCCCGGCCATATGGCCGGGCTTCTTACGATACTCCATATAGTAAGGGGCAGCTACCGAGCGCTTTCATTCCCATCGACGGGCTCGGCTTGTTTGTGCATAATAGCGGCCACGGCGCTGTCGGGTAGCACATGGCCCAGCACCGCCTGCGCTTTATTCAGCAGGCCCGAAACAATTTTATCCTGGCCAGCCAGCAGGGCTTCGTAGCCATCTTTGGCCACTTTGGCGGGGTCGGCCTTGGGGCCTTCGGCCACCAGCTTGGCCCGTTCCATGTCGGCCTTATTGAAGAAATCGGTATCGGTTACGCCCGGCTCCAGGATGGTAATGGTCACGCCGCTGTCCTTGGTTTCTTCGCGCACGGCCTCGGCGAAGGACGTCACGAAGGCCTTGGTACCGTGGTACACCGCTTGCAGCGGGCCGGGAATCTCCGCGCCCAGGCTGGATACCTGCAGAATTTTTCCTGCCTTGCGGGCGACCATCTCCTGCAAGTACAGCTTGGTGAAGGTGACGTAGGCCCCAATGTTGAGTTGGATAATATCGAGTTCGCGGTGAATGTCGGTGGTTGTGAACTGGCCGTACTGTCCCTGGCCGGCGTCGTTTACCAAAGCGTCGATTTGGAGGCCCTGGGACTTTACCTCGTCGTACACCTCAAACGGGGCATCGCGCTGAAACAAGTCCTTGGCAATGGTCGTCACCTGCACGCCGTACTGCTGTTGCAGCTCGGCGGCGGTTTGGGCCAGCTCGTCCTGGCTGCGGGCCACGATAACGAGGTTGTAGTGGTCCTGAGCAAAAAGCTTGGCTAGCTCGCGGCCGATGCCGCTGGTAGCCCCCGTGATGAGGGCGGTTTGGGGTTGGGTTGCCATGAGAAAAAGCGCGGTGGCGTCAAGTGGAAAAGAGACTTGGCTAACGGTCGGCTTTTGCCGCCAGTTATAGCCCAGCTTGGCGGAAAGGGCCTTTTTAGCCCCGTATTACTTGACGCAACGCTGGGCTAGCGATGGTGTCATTGGCCAATTACCATCCTTTTTTCCGCACTAAGCCAAGCTTTCTTATCGAATGCAAAAACTACTCACCACCCTCGC
>CAJYVK010000335.1 GCA_913778455.1 uncultured Hymenobacter sp.
CCGGCCGGGCGAAAAGACCTGCGTACCATCAGGTTTGGTCGGCACCACGGCGGCCTCGCCCCACTGGCCGCCCAGCGCCCAATAGATATGCAACCCCGCTAAAAACAAAAATACCAGCAGCAGAGCGGCACTAATTACGGTCGTCATGGCCAAACTAGTTTAATTCAAAAATCATGTCCATTTGCTGCTTATTCGCGGCGGCGGGCAAGCTTTTTAGCAGCGTGTTTCTCAGCCAGACCCCTACCCGGCTGTCGAGGTGCGCCAATTTTCCGATATTCCAGCTACTCTTGACGATGGCGTGCGCCTTCTTTTTACGCAGCCGCTCGTAGTCCGCAAACGCGTCTGGCAGCGCGGTGCCGGCGGTAAGCAGTTTGCCCAGTACGTAGGCGTCTTCTACAGCCTGGCAGGCTCCCTGCCCCAGGTTGGGCGTTGTTGCGTGCGCCGCATCGCCGATCAGGCAGACGTTTTCGTGCTGCCACTTCTGCATGGGCTTTAAATCAGTTATTTCACTCGTAATCAACTGCTCGCGGGGCGTTGCCGCAATGATAGTCGCCACCAGATCGTGAAACTCTCGGAATAGATCACCCAAGCGATCCACCTCGGTGTGCGCGTAAGTGGCATTAGCCAGGGCGTACCAGTACACCTGCTTCTCGTTGATTTTTACAAAGCCAAACCGCCGGCCCTGGCCCCAGGCCTCGTTCAATTCTCCTTGGTATTGCTCGGGCAAGCTCAGGGGGCAGATGCCCCGCCAGCACACCTGCCCGGCGTTGCGAATGGTATTCTCACTAAACAACTGCTTCCGTACCACGGATTTAATGCCATCGGCCCCGAGCACCACGGCGCTGCTGGCGGTACTACCATCCTCAAAGGTCAGGTGAAACGGGCCCGACTTTTCGATCTTGATCAACCGCTTAGCTAGCTCAATGTGTTCGTAACCCAATGCGCTGGCGAGAATACGCTGCAATTCGCCCCGGTGAATGGCCGTGTTACTCACCCCATACTTGCGCTCGTACACCGCCAGGTCGGCTACCGACAAGCTACTAAGTTGGGCATCCGTGATTTTCAATTGGGAAATCTTATTGCCCGCCTCTGCAATCTTTTCCGCAAGGCCCAGTTGCCGAAACACCTGCATAGCATTGTTGGCCAGAATTATACCGGCCCCCACAGGCTTAAGTACCGGCGCACCCTCAAACACGCGCACGGGCACGCCATGTTGTTTGAGCGTCAAGGCGGTAGTCAGCCCACCTATACCGGCGCCAATTATACTTACGGGGTTGCTTGCTTCGATCATAGTACCAAGGTCTTAGAAGGAAAGAATCTCCTTGAGAATAATGCCCGCGCCCCGAAGGCTGCAAGTCAAAGCAGCCGGTCTACGGGCATCTATTACTTTGGCCAGCAATTTAGTACCAGATAGCCTTTCGCTCTAAATATTATATTATTGTCACCATCCGGGCTAGCTGGATTGAAGCGATAGTTTCGCCCCGTTCTGGGGTTTTGGCAGACGGTCCAGCATGCGCAGCGCACAGGCGGCGGGGCACGGACTAACCGTGGGTAAAGGCTACCTCACTGCGCGGCCAGGATGGTTTCCCAAACGGCGGCGGCGGCCATGCGCAGCGTTGCTTCGCTTAGTTTTTCGTACGTATCGGTAGGCTGGTGGTAATGCCTGAACAGCGGTGCCTGCGCGAGAATATTCATCAACTGCCCGGCGTCGGCTTGCTGCGCAAGAGCCTGGTAGTAAGCCTGCGCCGTGGCAATATCCTGGCTGGCAATGACCGTCAGGGTAAAGGCGTCGGGCAGCCCGGCCTGGCGAAAGGGCACGTGGTCGGCGGTATTGGTTACGATTTGGTCGAAGCGGTGGCAGCTCACCCGCTGGTGCTGGGCCACCGCCTCAAACGCCTGGAGCAGCGGGCCGCGGCGAGTGGCCTCGACGGGCCACAGGGCAAACCTGTCGCCCATGCCCACCAGTTCCAGATTGAGCAACCCCTTCAAGTCCTGCACGCCGTGCTGGGCCACGTAGGCCCGCGAGCCCAGCAGACCCGTTTCTTCCTCGTCGAAAAAGAAAACCCGCACGCCCGCTGCGCTCCGCGCCTGCTGATGCCGCCGGATGATGTCGAGCCCTACGGCCACGGCTGAGCCGTTGTCATTGGCCCCGGCCGAGTTTGGTACCCGGTCGAAGTGCGTTCCCACCCCGATTTTATTGGTTGCCCGGCCTAAATCGACCACCAGGTTGGTTCCGGTGGCATAGGGCTGCTCAGCGTAGCGCACCCCAAACGCAGACAAGTGCTCGGTAATGAGCGCCCGCCGCGTCGCACTGGGCTGGCCGTCGAGGAGCTTCACAATTTTTATCAGTTCCATATATTTGCTAAGGGTAGTTACATTTCCCGGCGGGCGCATAAGGGGTGACTCGGCTCCGCCCTCCCCCGCGATCCGGCGAATGTAGGCTGCCCGCTGGCCTTGCCACGCGCAGGACCGTACTTTCGCTTTATGCGCTTTCGCCACCTCCTCTACCCCACCCTGCTGCTGGCCGCCGGCTGCGTGCCGCTGGGCACCCCCATTACCAACCCCAACGCTCCCGCCAGCCAGCAGGCCAAGTCGGCCGAGTACTACGCCGACCGCACCCTGCGCTACCAGGATTACATCTACGACCCCAGCGTGCGCAGCGTGCAGTGCTACGTGCCCACGGCCCAGGTCAACGACATTCTGAACCCGCCCATCGTACCCATCAGCCAGGAGCAGCCCGTGACCCTGGAATTTGACGTGCTGGGCGAGCAGCCCCCGCGCCTCACGGCCAAGCTCATTCACTGCGACCTGGGCTGGACGCCCTCGCAGCTTACCGACATGCAGTTTCTGAGCGAGATCAACGAGTTTACGCTCACCAATTACCAAACGTCGGTCAATACCAAGGTGCCCTACTACCACTACACCCTGCGGGTGCCGCGCGTGAAGCTCAGCGGTAATTACCTGCTAGTGGTGCAGAATCAGGCCGGCGTGCCGCTGCTCTCGCGGCGGATGCTGGTGTACGAAAACCAAGTAATTGCCACGCTACGACCGGGTATCCTGGCGGGGGGCGTGGAGGCCCGCTACGCCTACCAGCAGCTCGATTTCAGCATCAATTACAGCGCCGTGGAATTGGTCAACCCGGCCGCCGAGGTGAAGGTGGTACTGCGCCAGAATTTCCGCTGGGACAACGCGCATTACAACCTCACGCCCACCTTCGTGCGTGACGCCGAGCGCCGGCTGGAGTACCAGTACATCAACTACGAAAACGCCTTTCCGGGCCTGAGCGAGTACCGCTACTTCGACGCCCGCTCGCTGCAAGCCAACGGTCTGGGCGTGGCCCGCCTGCTGCGCCAGAGCACACCCGTGCAAGTGGAGTTAGTAGAGGAAGCCACCCGCAACGGGCTCGCCTACAATCAGTACGTAGATGCCAACGGCCAGCGGGTATTCGAAAACCGGGAATTTGGCAACGGAGCGTACAACGGCGACTACGCCCAGGTTACGTTCAATCTGAAGGCGACCCAGCCAGCCCCCGGCCCGGTGTACGTGTTCGGCGCGCTCAGCGACTGGCAGCTCAAAGATGAGTTTCGACTCCGCTACGATTCCATTCAGCAGCGCTACACCGGCCGTGCCTTGCTCAAGCAGGGCTACTACAACTACAGCTACGCCGTGGCCCCGAAGCGAGCCGGCACCGCGCCTGACGAAGTCTACTTCGAAGGCACCCACACCGAAACCGAGAACCAGTACGACCTGCTCGTGTACTACCGTCCGCCGGGCACCCGCACTGACCTGCTCATCGCCTACCAGGCCGTAGACTTCAACAAACGCTAGCTTTTCAACCGGCCCGGCCGCCTGGAAATTGGGCGGCCGGGCCTTACTCTGGGCACGCAGACAAACTAACATTCGTAAGCCAGCTCGCTTAGTAACTTTTTACTTGGCTGTCTGTTGTACAAATAAGTTCCTTGTCAGTTTTTTAACTCTCTCACCACGCCGGATTTTTACGCCTGAACATTCTGCCAATAATTTTAGCTTTACGACTTTTTTTCGTATCTTTGGCTATGCGTAACGCCCAGCTCCCGACTCCCCTGCCCGTGCAGCAGTTTGCCCGCTGCATCGATGATACCGCCCGCCCCGCCGGTTACATCGGCGACTGGCCCGAGGCGGGTCGCGTGTATCCCGTGCGCGTGCTGCCCCACGTGCACACCGGCCAAAAGCACGTCCACGTCCTTGGCTTCTACGCCGAACGGCCCTACGGCGCCTTCGCCGCCCACCGCTTCGAGGAAGTAGCCACGCTGTGGATGAATTAGTGAGTTGATGTTGATAGCAAAGGGCCCGCGCTGCTATGCAGCGCGGGCCCTTCGTCGTTTGGGTTGCTTGAGCTCGCGCGGCACATCCGTAATAAACCGTCGCTTTCCTCACTTCAACAACGTCTGTCGTGCTGAGCCTGCGAAGCATCTTCTCACTGTATAGTGGCTGTCCGGCCCTGACAAGATGCTTCGCAGGCTCAGTATGACAGACGTTTGGGAAGAATCATCTCAGAAGCAGTGCGCCCCACCGCAACCTGTGCAACTTGGGTTTTCGCAAGCTGATGAATGTGAACTGTAAAACCCGCGATACTGCGTTCATACGCAGAAGCTATGTGATATTGCTCAGGTTTCCTCACTCCACACGTAGCTTATTCACTCCACCACCTGCGCGGCTACGTCGAAGGTAGCGGCGGGCGGCTGGGGGTTCATCTCGGCCAGGGCGGCCACCACGATTTCCATAATGGCGAGGTTGCGGGCCCGCTTATCATTGGCGGGAATCACGTACCACGGGCACTCGGCCGTGGAGGTGGCGGCCAGCGCCTCCTGGTAGGCGACCTGGTAGGCGTCCCAGAGCTTCCGCTCTTTCAAGTCGCCGGGCTCGAATTTCCAGCGCTTTTTGGGGTTGTCGAGGCGGGCTTGCAGGCGGTTGGCCTGCTCTTCCTTGGAGATGTGCAGGAAGAATTTGATGACGCGGGTACCGTTGCGGGTCAGCAGCTGCTCGAAGTTGACAATGTCCTGGTAGCGCTGCTGCCAGGTGAAGGGCTCGATGAGGCCGTGCACCCGCGTCACGAGCACGTCTTCGTAGTGCGAGCGGTTGAACACCCCGATGTGGCCCCGGCCGGGCGTGTGCTGGTGCACCCGCCACAGAAAATCGTGGTTCAGCTCCTCGGCGCTCGGCTGCTTGAAGGCGGCGACTTCCACGCCGGCCGGGTTTACGCCCGTGAGCAGCGCCCGGATGGCACCGTCCTTACCGCCCGTATCCATCGCCTGAAATACGAGCAGCAGGCTTTGGCGGTGCTCGGCGTAGAGGTTTTCCTGGTGATCGCTCAGTTGCTCGCGCAGCTCGTCCAGGCGCTTATCCACTTTCTTCTTGTGGGAAAAGGGCTCGTTATTGGCCGGGTCGATGTCGGCGAGGCGCAGGGGGGCGTTGGGCTGCACGCGCACGGCGGGCGTAGGAGCGGGAGTGGCTGATGCCATAGACGAAATGGGGAAAAACGACCACCAGCGGCCGTGCGCTTATTAAACGAAAAAGGTGGTCCATAACGTTGTAGTAACAGCCCGGCCGCTTACCGCCGCCCGCTTTTTCTGGCGTCGAATTTGCCTGGCTACGTTGTCTTTACTCTTGCTTTCAATTTTCGTCCTGCTTATGCTTTCCCGCTTTTTCCGTCGGCTGGCCGCTGGGCTGGCATTCCCGGCCCTGCTGCTGGGTGGCGCTCCCCTTTCCGCCCGGGCACAGTCGGCCGCCAGCCTGGCTACCGACCTGCCGGCCAGCCAGGCGGCCGGTATCATCCGGGAGATTACAGATGCCGTGGGCTTGCAGCCGCGCTTCGAGCTGCGCGCTACCACCCAAATCAGCAACGCCGCCGCCGTGGTGTACGGCGGTCGCCGCTACCTGCTTTACAACCCCAAATTTCTGGCAGCCGTGAACCGCGCTGGCCACACGGACTGGGGCGGCATCAGCATCCTGGCCCACGAGATGGGCCACCACCTCAATGGCCATACCCTGCGGGCCGGCGGCTCGCAGCCCGACGACGAACTGGAAGCCGACGAGTTTTCGGGCTTCGTGCTGCGCCGCCTCGGGGCCAGCCTGGCCCAGGCGCAGGCCGCGATGGCTACTACCTCGCCCACCTCGGGCTCGGCCACGCACCCCGGCCGGGCTCCGCGCCTGGCGGCCATCGGCCGGGGCTGGGGCCGCGCCAATACGCAGATCGTGGCCAGCGCCCGCCCGGGTGGCGTGCAGCCTTCGGCCCAGCCCGTGACCATCGCCCCGCGCCCGGCGCAATTACCTACTTACGACAACGATACCCGCGACTCGGCCACCGATGCGCTGGCGCGGGGGGCCAGCAGCGGCCCCGTGCGCGTAGTAGGTCAGCTTACCTTCCGCGACAACCCCGACGTGCCGTTCTACCTCACCAGCGCCCTGAACGTAGTGCGCCTAGCCGATGAAGGCAGCCCCGACGAGGATGGGGCCGTGGGCGAAGCCCAGGTGGTGGGCCGCCTGCGTCGCACCGGCAACGCCGCCTTCCCCTTCATTCTCGAAGACGGCCAGCAGCGCTCGCTCTACGTCACGCCCCGCGGCGACGTCTACGACAAGGCCGGCCAGCGCGTAGCCAAGCTGCACGATTAGGGGGGAGTTATGAATTATGAGTTAGAAGTTGTGAGTTGATGCGGCTGCTTCAGTGGCGCGGCCTAACCCGAAAAATTTGAATGTCTGTTATGCTCATCTGGCGTCCGTTTGCCTGAGCACAACAGACATTCAGATTTTTCGGGGTTTGGTGTTAGAAGTGATGGGTTAAAATTTCTGGGCTGCGTATTACCTGCACAGTTAACTCATGCTTCATACCTTCTAACTCATAACCAACAACACTGTGCCCGAACTACCCGAGGTAGAGACTTACCGCCGCTTTATTGACGAAATTGCCGTGGGGCAGACCATTGCCGGGCTCGACGTGCGCGATGCCCACGTGCTGGCCGTGCCTGAAGATGAGCTACGGGCCGGCTTGCTGGGCCGTACCATCACGGGCACCAGCCGGCTGGGCAAAAACTGCTTTTTAGAGCTGGATAACGGTCGCCTGCTCGTACTGCACTTTGGCATGACCGGCGATATCGGCGCGTTTCGCGATGCGGCCGACGCGCCGCGCTTCACCCGCGTAGCCTGGGAATTAAGTGATTCAGGATTGAATCTAGCCTTTATCGACCCGCGCAAGTTTGGCCGCATCCGGCTGGCCGAGAGTGCCGCGGCCTACCAGAAAGCCAAGAAGCTCGGTCCCGACGCGCTGCAAATCACGGCCACCGAGCTACACCAGAAGCTTAGCCGCCGTAAGGTGTTTGTGAAACCGCTGCTGCTCGACCAAAGCCTGACCGCCGGCCTTGGCAACTGGATAGTGGACGAGGTGTTGTTTCAAGCCAAAATTCACCCCGAGCGGCTGGGTAACTCGCTGTCGGAGAAGGAAACCCACGCGCTACACGCCGCTATTCAATTGGTGCTCACGACGGCCATCAAGCACGAGGCCAACTACCGGCATTTTCCCAAGTCGTTTCTCATTCACGCTCGCGAGTGGGACGACTCGGCCACGCCCGGTACCGACGCGCACACCTTCTGCCCCCGCCATCCCAAGACTAAGATTGAAAAATTTTACGTGGGCGGCCGGGCTACGTACATCTGCCCCAGGTGCCAGCCGGCGCCGGGCTAGCGCAAGGTTAACTTTAATGTTGCCTAAAAAACGTCCGTCATGCTGAGCCTGCTCAGCATGACGGACGTTTTTTAGGATGTTATTTTAAAACGCCTCGTTATTCTGCGTGCTGCTTAGTGCATACTACCCATATTACTCAGCATCAGCGCGCAGATGCCGCCGCCGATGAGCAGGATAACCAGGCAGGCCAGCACGAACGCCAGCACGTAGTGCATTTTCCCACCCGAAATGGCGAGGATAATGGCGGCCACGACATTGATAACGAACAACCCGGTGAGCGTGCTACTGAACGCGGCAAAATCGCCGCCAAACAGCAGGCCGCCGAATAGCAGCAGGGCCAGATTGACGGCAATCGGCCAGGTGGGGCTTTTTTTGCCCGGCGGGGTGGGTTGCAGCTCGCTCATATAATGCCGAGGCGTTCGCTGCGTAATTCCTCGAGGCGGGCGAGCTTTTCCTGGTCGCGGTAGAAGATGTTCATCGTTTCGAACGGGATAATCTTCAAGTCCTTGCTCACGATGTGCACGCAGGATTTCTTGACGGCTCGCACGTCGAAATTCCAGGGGTCCATGAATTGCAGGATGATGACCCGGAATAGATTCTCGTAGCCCAGGTTGGGGGCCGATACCTGGGGCAGGCAACACAGCAGCTGGTTGATTTCGGGCACCACCGTATCGACGGTATTGGCGGTGCTGAAGAGCTTGAGCAGGTGCTGGCGCAGGCGCGGGTCGCGCTCGTACACGATGGTGTTGCCGCTGCTCTGGAGCAGGTCGGCGGGGTCGATGTAGCGGGTGAGCGGGAATACCTCGCCGTCGAGCTTGAGGGCGTAGGCCATAGCCAGCGCGTCGGGGTTGCAGGGCACAGGCAGCAGGTCGTCGGCCGAGAAAACCGGGCTCTGCTTGATAATGCCCTGGCGCACTTCGGTGAGCGAAAACGAATCGGTTTCGGGGTTGAAGTTGTCGAGCCGGCCGGCGGCCTGGGTGGGCTGAAACGTGACGCCGCGCACGCAGCGCTGGGCCAGCGCGTAGTCGATGATATCGCCCATCTCGTCGTCGTTGAGGCCCTTTTGCAGGGTCACGACGAGCGTGGTGCTGAGGTTGTACTTATTGAGGTGCTCCAGCGCCTGCCGCCGCACCTCGCGCAGGTCGCGGCCCCGCATTTTGAGCAGCACGTCTTCGCGGAAGGAGTCGAACTGCAAGTACACCTCAAACGCGCCGGCGTAGGTGGCCAGCCGGGCCACGAAGGCTTCGTCCTTGGCCAGGCGCACGCCGTTGGTATTCACCATCAAATGCTTGATGGGCTTGCGCTTGCACATGTCGAGGATTTCCCAGAACTGCGGGTGCAGCGTGGGCTCGCCGCCCGAGAGCTGCACCACGTCGGGCTCGCCCTCGTTGGCCACTACCAGATCGACCATCGCCTCGATTTCTTCGAGGGTGCGGTGGCGGCCGTGGGTAGGGCTGCTTTCGGCGTAGCAAGTGGGGCAGGTGAGGTTGCAGCGGTCGGTCACCTCAATCACGGTGAGGCAGGAGTGCTGCTCGTGGTCGGTGCAGAGGCCGCAGTCGTAGGGGCAGCCGTAGTGGGTAGCCATGTTGAAGCGGCGCGGCGTCTCGCTAGGCTTCACGTAGTTGCGAATACTCTTGTAGTACTCCACGTCGGTAGCGATGCGCACCCGCTGCCGCCCGTGCTCGGGGCAGCGCTTGAGCATGTACACGCCCCCGTCTTCAAAGACGATTTTGGCCTCGATGCGCCGCAGGCAGTGCGGGCACAGGCTCAGGGTGAAGTCGTAGTAGGTATAGGGGCGTTCGGGCATGGGGAAACACAAAAGTTATTCTAAATACATTTTAGCTGTCCTTTTTCAGGAATCTCAAAAACTCCTTTCCAAACTCAGTTATGCCCATGTACGCGAAAGGCACATATCCATAAGTACCAATAGTTGTATCAATCAAGAGAGCTTTTGAGCATAGATTCTGTTTGTGATAAAGCAATTGACTCTCACCTATTTCATAAAATTTTGCAGTATTATAAGCTTCAAGTTTCTCAAAGTAAATTTTATAACACTCAATTTGAGCTTGAATCATACTTATCTCATCTTGCACTTTAGATTTATCATTTGCATGTCCTTCCAAAGACAGTTTTACTTCAGCGCTTAACTGCTGTTTGAGAGAATACTGTTTTTCTTTTAAAGCCCTAAACTCTTTTTTACTTTCAATAAATTGACTATCAAAAACCTCATGTTTAGATAAAATTACTATTTCCACTTCTTCAAGAGATGCAATTAAACCCAAAAAAATATCCTGATTATGGGTATCATTATTAAAATTTTCTATTTTATTAATCAAAACATCTTTGTATCGTCTATACTTTGCTTCAGATTTAGTTTGAACTACGTTCCGAATTACTGTCTCAAACAAGTCTCCAAAATCTTCATTCCTGAGAGTATCGGCGTCAAAATCAGGCTTATTTACGAAATAATCAGCAAACATCTCGGTGAATTTATTAAGCCTCTCCTGCTTAACGCGTCCCCTTATATCGAAAAACACCTCATTTAACACTGAACCAACATATGGTACCAGGCTAAATACAGAGCGCAGTAAGGCCACGTCTATTTCTGCTGAGTATTTCTTCAACTTATCCATGCTACTCGAATCTTAATCTATTTAGTGCTGCGTCAAAGAAGTTATCTGACAAAAACGCGCAGCCGTGGCGCCTCACCCCCCGGCCCCCTCTTCGAAACAGGAGAGAGGGAGCCGAACAAAAACTAGGGCAGCTAATTCCCTTGACTGAGCAATAGTGGCCTCACCCACAGCCAAACATAATACCCCAACCCCACTACGCAAGCCCACTGGATCGCCGTGAGGCCCAGCCCCGGCAGCGCCGCCGTGGGCTTGAGAAACTCCACCAGCAGGCGAAACAGCAGGTACCCGGCCAGAAACACCTCGAAACGGCGGCCATTGGGTAGCGGGCGGCGGCGCTCCCACAGCCAGAGGCCCAGGGTGAGCAGGGCCAGGAAGGTGATTTCGTACAGGTTGGTGGGGTGGCGCGGGATGCCGTCGCCAAAATCCAGCCCCCAGGGCAGGCGGGTGGCGGTGCCGAAGGTGCCATCTTCCAGGCCGCTGAAGTGGCAGCCGAGCCGGCCGATGGCCAGCCCCAGCGCCAAGGGATACACCATCAGGTCGCCGCTGCTGGCCGTGATACCGAGGCGCTTTTTGGTGAGCTCCACGCCTAGCAACCCGCCCAAAAAGCCACCCACGATGGTTTTGTTGGTGGTGTAATAGAGCCAGCCGCCGGGCGGATGGAGCAGCAACTCGGGGTGTTCGAGCAGGCCCAGCAGCCGCGAGCCGAGCAGGGCGCCGAGCGCCGCGCCAATAAAGATGAACTGCCGCCCCTGGTCGCTGATGCGGTCGGCCGTACGGGCGCGCAGGTAGGTGTAGAAGCGGTAGCCCAGCGAATAAGCCAGCACTTCGCACAGCAGATGCACCGGCAGGTGCAGCGAGCCCAGCGTCAGGTGAACGGGGTAAGTCACGCGGAGGAAGGTGGCTTGGTAAAACCGCGGTAAATTAGGCCCGCTGGCCTAAGCAAACTGGATTTTCGGGCAGCGTCCAAAGACACGTTCCCCACTAATCATAAATAAGTGGCGCGAACTAAAAAGCCCGCGCCACTACTACTACATCAGCAAAATTGATTGTCATAAAGCCCTAACGTAGCGCCTCACCCCCCAACCCCCTCTCCGAACAAGGAAAGGGGGAGCCAGGCACGACCCTATAACAATAGCTTTTCCTAACTAGACTAGCACTGCGTCCGAATCCCCGAAATCAGTTAAATCCGTTAAATCTGCGGTCCCTTAGCGACCCACGGCGGCCATCATGGCCTCGGGATACCGGGTACCCGCGGCGGCCCCCAGCGGCAGCAACTCATCGAGCTGGCGCAGCTCGTCCTTTGTCAGCTCAACGTCCAGCGCCCCCACGTTCTCCTCCAGGTATTTCACGCGCTTGGTACCGGGGATGGGGGCCAGGTCGTTGCCCTGGGTCAGCACCCAGGCCAGGGCCAGCTGGCTGGCGGTCACGCCTTTCTGCTGGGCCAATTCGCGCAGGTGATTTACCAGCTTAAGGTTTTTGTTGAAATTCTCCCCCTGGAAGCGAGGCGAGTGGCGGCGGTAGTCGTCGGGCGCGAAGTCCTCGAACTTCTGAATCTCGCCGGTGAGAAAGCCCCGGCCTAGCGGCGAGTACGGCACCAAACCGATGCCCAATTCGCGTAGCGCGGGCAGGATGTCCACCTCCACGTCGCGGCTCCAAAGGCTGTACTCGGTTTGCAGGGCAGCGATGGGGTGAGTAGCGTGGGCGCGGCGGATGGTGTCGGCCCCGGCTTCGCTCAGACCCAGGAAACGCACCTTGCCTTCTTCGACGAGACGGCTCATGGCCCCCACGGTTTCTTCGATGGGCACCTGGGGATCAACGCGGTGCTGATAATAGAGGTCGATGTGGTCGGTACCCAGGCGCTTGAGACTGCCCTCGGCGGCTTGGCGCACGTACTCGGGCCGGCCGCTAATCCCGCGCTTGGTGGGGTCGTTGGGATCGCGCACGATGCCGAATTTGGTGGCTAGCTGCACCTGCTGGCGGCGGGCTTTATCTTCTTTGAAAAAGCGGCCGAGCAGCTCCTCGTTGGTATAGGGGCCGTACATATCGGCGGTGTCGAGGAAGGTGACGCCCAGCTCCAGGGCGCGGGCCAGGGTGCGCAGGCTCTCGGCGTCGTCGCGCTGGCCGTAGAAGTCGGACATACCCATGCAGCCGAGGCCGAGGGCCGATACCGTGAGGCCGGAGCGGCCGAGTTGGCGGGTTTGCATTGTTGAAAAGCTAAGGTGGAAAGGAAACAGGTGCCGGATAAACCCGGCAGAAGGAGTTTTGATTTTTTCAAGGATCGAACTAATCGTTTCTGAGGCTATGCCAGCCCAACAATCGACTACGGCCGCCCGGGTACCGGCCCACCCCGCCCCCGCCGTACCTTTGCACGATGAAAAACCTGCTGTTTTGGCCGCTGGGTGCGGCGTTCGGATTGTTGAGCCTGGGCGTGCTGCCGGGCTGCGGAACTGGTAACAAAACCGCCTCCACCGAGGGCGCATCGCCCGCCGTACAGGCCCGGGCGCTCGAAGACAGCCTCATGAGCCACCACGACCAAGCCATGCAGCAGACCGAGCAGCTTTTCGCCCTTAAAGCGCAACTCACCGCCGCCAAGGTACCCGCCTCAGCCCCCGTGTTGGCCAAGATGCAGGCCGCCGACCGCGCCATGATGACCTGGATGCACCAGTACCAGGCCCCCGACAGCCTGGCCCCCGCTCCCCAGCGCCTGGCTTACCTGCAAGACCAGCAGAAGCAGCTCGGCACCATCGAAACGCAGCTTAAAGTGGCCCTCGACTCGGCCCAGACGACCCTGCGCCGGGCCACCCAGCCCGCCCCGGCCGCCACTGCACCCGCCAAATAACCCGCCAGGCCAGCCGCTGCCCGCGAACGCGCAGCCGCCCCGCCGATGTTGAGTAGCCAGGCCGCCCGTGGCCATTATAGTTGCCTTAGTTGTAAAGTTATGCTGTTGAAATATCTGCCCCTCGTGGGCCTGTTGGGCCTGGCCAGCTGCGGCCCCGATACGGCGGCTTCCGGTTCCGACACCGGCGTGGCCGACGTCCACGTAGACGCCCCGGCCGATTCTACCGCCGCCCTGCCTTATCTGGGCACCGAGGGCCGCAAGTCGGTGCCCGCCTTCAGCCTACCCGACCAGGATGGCAAGGTGGTGTCGGATAAAACCCTGGCGGGCACGGTTTACGTCACCGACTTTTTCTTTGCCACCTGCCCCGGCATCTGCCCTAAGATGCAGAGCGAGCTGCTGAAAGTATACAAGCAGTATGCGCAGAATCCTAACGTGGCGTTCTTGTCCTTCACCATTGACCCCGAGCACGATACCCAGCCGGTGCTGGCCGACTACGCCCGCCGCCTCGGCGTAGATGCGCCCAACACTACCTGGCGCTTCCTGCGCACCCCCGACCGCCCCACGGCCTACAAGATGGCCAATGACTACCTGGCCGCTGCCCAAACCGATACCCAGGCCCCCGGCGGCATTGCCCACAACGGTGCCTTGGCCCTCGTCGATGATCAGGGCTACGTGCGCGGCACCTACGATGGCCTCAACCCCCGCGAGACCAACCGCCTCATCCGCGAAATTCCGCGGCTGCTGGCCGAGGCCCAGGCCCGCAAAACGGCCGCCACGGCCTCGCGCTAGCCCCGCCCGCCCATGCGCTCCTCTCCCATCGCGGCCCTCGCCCTCCTTACCCTCTTCGCCCTGCCCGCCTGCTTCACCAACAAGCAGAACCAGGGGGCACGCCTTTATGAGCAGCACTGTGCCAGCTGTCACGGCGAGCAGGGCGAGGGCATCGGGCAGCTCATTCCGCCGCTGGCGGACTCTGACTACCTGGCCCAGCACCCCAACCAGTTGGCATGCATTGTGCGCAACGGGCTGAAGGGACCCATCAAGGTGAACGGCGTGGACTACGACCAGCTGATGCTCGGGGTGCAGGATACCGCCACCCACCACCAGCTCTCGCCGGCCCAGATTACCAACCTGCTCAACTTCATCGAAAGCCACTGGGGCAATCACCCCGGCCCGGCCGGCGTGCGGACCATCGCCGGCACCGAAGCCGAGCTGCGCGCCTGTAGCCAGCAGTAGGCTACCTTTGCTCGCCTTGTTAGTTGCCGGGTAATAGTTATTAATGCTAACTTTCCCTCGTGCAGGCTGACAGCTAACAATTGACAACTGACAAGTAACAACTAACCATTACCACCCATGGGTCTCTTCGACTTTCTGAAAAACAAGCCTGAGGTAACGCCGGCTACTCCCGCCACGCCCGCCCAGCCCAACGCCGGCGAGGCAGCCCCCGCCAAAACCGGCCCCCGCTACCAGGGCTCCAAATACGTGGCCCCGGCCGAGCCCACGCCGGTGGTTCCGCCCATGCCGGCCGATTTGCAGGGCCAAGGCCCGCTGGCCCCGCCGCCCATGCCCGATTTTCCGTTCGAGCCGCAAAACGTGCTGGAGCACCTGCTGCTGCTAGCCCCGATTGACGAGAACGCCCGCCCGGCCTTCTACCAGGCGCTGCTGCAAGAAAACATTCTGATGGTACTGGCCCCCGACGAAACCATGGGCACCGGCGAGGTGCAACTCAGCGAGGGCCAGCAGATTCAGCTGCAAGTGCTGCAAGACGGCCGCCTGCCCATCTTCACCTCAGAGGCTCGCCTCAGCGACGGTGGCATGGATGCCAGCACCATCGCCTGGACGCCCATCCCCGGCCACGCCTTCTTCGCCATGACCCAGGGCCAGGACTGCGTACTCAACCCCTTCTCACCCGCCGGTAAGCTCCTGCCCGCCGACGAAATTCAGGCTCTGCTCGCGGGCCAACTCACCCAAAGCGGTGGCATCCCCGCCGATGCCCAGGTGACGCTGAGCGCCCCCGAGCTACCCGAAGGTCTGGCCGAGTCGCTGAGCGAGTTCGGGGCTGGCAACGCTGATATCCGCGCCATCTACGTGGCCCAGATGCAACTCGTCGGCGACGAGAGCCAGCCCCCGCGCCTGCTGCTGGGCTTCGACACCATCAGCCACGACCCCGAGTTTATGCAGCAGCTTGGCCCCGCCCTCGAAGGGCGCACCGGGGGCTTCCAACACGTTGATTTGATGCTCATCGACCTGACTTCGGCAGAAGGCGTGAACCCCTACTTCCAGCAGCCTGAAGTGACGCCGGTTTATAAAGCGGAGTAAACTTTTAAACGAAATTTCCCGCAGTGTTTCGGAGCGCTTTCACGCTCCGAAACACTGCGGGAAATT
>CAJYVK010000336.1 GCA_913778455.1 uncultured Hymenobacter sp.
ATGCGCGTGATTCAGGCCCTGAACCCGGTGGTAGTGGTGGACGAAAGTCACAACGCGGAAAGCGACCTGAGCGTGGATATGCTCAAGAACCTCAACCCTTCATTCATCCTCGACCTGACGGCCACGCCCCGCAAGAACAGCAACATCATCAGCTTCGTGGACGCGCTGGCGCTCAAAAAAGAGCACATGGTGAAGCTGCCCGTCATCGTGTATAACCATAACGACCGGACGGAGGTCATTAACTCGGCCCTGCAGCTGCAGCGCAGCCTGGAACAGCAGGCCAGGCAGGAGCAGAAAGCCGGCGGGCGCTACATCCGGCCCATCGTGCTGTTTCAGGCCCAGCCCAAAACGGCCGACGACAACACTACCTTCGAGCTGCTGAAAAAGAAGCTTCTTGACCTCAAAATCCCCGAAAGCCACATCCGCATCAAAACGGCTGGCCTCAACGAGCTGAAGAACGAGGACCTGGCTTCGCCCAAGTGCGAAGTGCGCTACATCATCACGGTGAATGCCCTAAAAGAAGGGTGGGACGCGCCCTTTGCCTACATTCTGGCCTCGTTGGCCGACAAGTCGTCGGCCGTGGACGTGGAGCAGATTCTGGGCCGGGTGCTGCGCCAGCCCTACGTGGCCCCGCACGCCGCGCCCATGCTCAACATGAGCTACGTGCTGACGGCCTCCACCAAGTTTCTGGAAACGCTCGACAAAATCGTGGTGGGCCTCAACAAGGCCGGTTTCAGCGCCCGCGACTACAAAGTGGCCGACGCCGCCACCCTGGCCGCGCCCGACCCGCTGGCCACCTTCGTGCAGGCCCCGCTCAACTTCGACGCGCCCGCCCCTACCCCAGCCGCCGACGACCTGGCCGACATCGACACCAGCCGCATTGCGCCGCTAGCCCCCGCTACCGACGAAGCCGCCGCGGCCGGGCCGGTCGCCGACCCGCTGGCCAACCTGCCGGCCGCCGGGGGCTCGGTGCAGGCCATTGCCGAAGCCGCCCTGGCCCAGCAGGCCGAGTTTGAGAAAACCGTGGCCGCCAGCACCGCCGGCGGGGCCACGCCCCTGCCCACCGTGCTCCAATCGCTCGTGAAGACCTACCCCATTAAGGAAATATTCCGCGAGCAGGCCGCCGCCCTGGTCTTGCCGCAGTTCTTCTGGAAAAAGCCCAGCGCCAGTCTTTTCGACAGCGGCGAAGGCAGCCAGGCCGTGCTGCTGGAAAAGGAATACCTGCTCGAAGGCTTCCCGCTGGGCAAAGCCGATACCAACATCAAGTTCGACGGCGTGTCGGCCGAGCTCTACCGCGTGGACCTCGACGAAACCAAGAAGGAAGCCACGCCCACCTTCACCCGCATCGACGGCGACGCCAAGGAGCGCATTATGGCGTTCATTCTGGACCCTAGCCGCAAAGACAGCCGGGTGAAGAATTTCACGCGCCGCATCCTCGACCTCATCGGCAACCTCTACCCCATTGCCGACAAGGAGATTGAGCGCTACGTGAAGCGCATTCTGGAAGACTTCACCGACGAGCAGTTCACCGACTTCGCCAACCACGAATACACCTACACCGCCAAAATCAAGGACAAGATTAAGCTGCTGTCGGAGGAATACGCTTACAAGCAGTTCCGCAACTTCCTCGACCAGGACAAGGCTTTCATTCAGCCGGCCTACGTCTTCCCTACCCAGATTGCGCCCGGCGAAACCAGCAAGGACATCACCAAGTCGCTCTATGAACAAGAGGGGAAAATCAACGGCTTCGAGGAGAAGGTCATCAACGAAATAGCCAACCTGCCCAATATTGCCTTCTGGACCCGCAACCCCGAGCGCGGCAAAGGCTTCCGCATCAACGGCTTCCTGAACCACTACCCCGACTTCATCATCCAAACTAAAAGCGGCAAAACGCTGGTGGTCGAAACCAAAGGCGACCACCTCGACGCGGAGCAGAAAATCCGGCTAGGGGCCACTTGGGCCCAAAAGGCCGGTAATGCCTTCCGCTACTTCATGGTGTACGAGCGCCGCGTGGTGGACGGGGCCTATAAATTGGATGACTTCCTGAACATTTTACGGGAAATATAGTATCTAAGCCCTTCCGTTCATTTTCGATAGTTCAACTTTAAAGTTGAATTTCGGCAGAGTTTACTACCTTTGAAGAACTTTAAGATAAACTCTGCCGTTACCGAGGCAGGCAGCTTCCTGACCGAGTTCAAAGCCCGGCTGCTGACGCCGCTCGTATTCTTCTGTACTGCCCCCGTTTGCAAAGGATTAAAAGCCCTGTGTAAGTTGGGTTTCACTAACCATAACCTCACCGAGCACCTGCTCGCCCTCGAACCCACCGACTTTGTGCAAGGCCCCACACCTGTCGCCGATGATATGCCGCCCCTCTGGGTGTTCGGGCGTAACATCTACACATCGGAGCTGCGCGTCGAAGTATCCCTGGGCCCGATTCACCACCCGTATGCCTGCATCGCCTACAGCATAGCAGAACGCCCCATGACGTACCCCCTGCGCCAGCTTGCCCCGAAACACAAACCATGATACCTCAGCAACTAGACAGCCCCACGGGCCCGGCATTGCTGCGGAGGGAAACCGCGACGGAAATTTTCCGAAAAGAATCGTTTACCTATACCAAGCACTTTTACGAATGCAAAAAAACGCATAAGCAGTACCACACGGCCGAAGTTGAGAACCTGAACATCACGCAGATTTACAACCAGTACCGCGCGGAGCACCGCATCCTTTTTCCGGAGCAGATACGCCAGTTGCGACAGCAATACGACTTAAGCGCCAGCAAAATGTCGATGTTGCTGGACTTCGGCACCAACCAGTACCGGCAGTATGAGGACGGCGAAATTCCCAGCACCTCGAACGCCGCGCACCTGCGCCTGGCCCGCGACCCAGGCATCTTCTGCCAGTTGGTACAGGACAAGCAGGATGAGTTGAAGCCTAACGAATACGAGCGCCTCCTCAAACGGACCGAGGAGCTGAAGCGTGAGCAGAAAGCCACCACCGGTTTCATCATCTCCAAGCTGTTGCAGCGCAACCTCTGGAACCAGGATGAGATACCCTCGGCCCTGACCGGCTTTGCGGTGCCGCGCTTCGACAAGTTTGCGCAAATGGTGCTCTACTTCTACCACCACCTGGACCATGTGTTCACGGTGCGCCTGATGAAGCTGCTGTTCTACGCTGATTTTCTGCATTTCGGCCGCACCGGCTGCTCCATCTCCGGCAATAAGTACAAGGCCATTACCTATGGCCCCGTGCCGCAGGAGTACCAGATGCAGTTGGGCATGCTGATTGACGAAGGCTACCTCAACCAGGACCTCGACCACACCAAACGACGCTCGGATACCAACGAGCCCGTGGTAGTGTACGAGCCGCTTAGGAAGCGTGAGAAAGAATTGCTGACCGATGCCGAGTGGGACACCCTCGACGCGGTTGCTACTTACCTCGGCCGGCTCAAAACCAATGACCTGGTTGAGTTGAGCCACGAGGAAAAAGCTTGGAAAGACAACCAAGCCGACCGTAACCTGATTGATTACCAGAAATACGCTTTTCACCTATGTGCGGCGGCCAAAATCCCTCACCATTAAGCTTATACCGATAATGTAGAAGTGTTTTTTAAACAAAAAAGCAGCCGCCACTAGGTGACGGCCGCTTAGGAACTAGTAGCGAGCAAGGTAACGAATTGGACCCCGTGCCGTGCCGCGCTTTTCCGAGTGGACCTGGAGTTAGCCGCCGGGTCACACTGCTTGGAGGAAAAATTCTGTGCGAAAGTAGCTGCTATTTCATTAGCAGCGGATGAGCGCGTGGTTTTCCGGCTCGGTCGGCCTCACGGTTTGAGGCCAATAGCTTACCCAATTACCACGACCATGGGCAAAAACGTCCACATCGTCTCCCGGCCTACTGGCTGGGCAGTCAAGACAGCCGGCGCTGAGCGCGCGGCCACTATTGTTCCTACCCAGGCTGCCGCAGCAGCCATTGGCCGCCAGATGGCGATTAACCGGGGCAGCGAACTGCTCATTCATGGGCGCAACGGCCAGATTCGGGAGAAAAACAGCTACGGCAACGACCCCGAATCCTCGAAAGGCTAATTCATTTTCTGGTTGGAGTGGGCCTCACTAGCAATAGCGGGGCTCACTTCCACTTGCTGCCTTTTGCCCATTTGGCGAAAGGAGAATGAAGCTATACGTCCATTGCGCAACAAACTACCGCATCTAAATAGGCGTGGGCTTGCGCGTTTCCTGTGACCAAAATTACTGTACTGAAATGTCACCACTTACTGGTAATAAGCGGCCTTTCCGCATTCTTTCCCTTGACGGGGGAGGAATCCGGGGGCTATACACCGCCCGCTTCCTGGCCGACCTGGAAGCCCAGTTGCAGCGAGACGGCAACGAGCACACTTCGCTGTACCAGCATTTCGATTTAATCTGCGGCACCTCCACGGGAGGCATTATCGCCTTGGCCCTGGCCTTGGGAATGCCTGCCCGGGAGCTGGTACATTTGTATTCGCACCACGCCAAGGACATTTTCGGCGCGGGCCGCAGCCTCATATCCTGGCTGGGTACTGCCCGGTACTCCAATAAGAAACTGGAGGCGCTACTGAAGGAAAAATTCGCACCCTACTCGCCGGATGGCAATACCCGGCTGGGCCACGCTCTAACCCGAGTATGCATTCCGGTTTTCAACGCGGTATCGGGCAAGGTGAGCGTGTACAAGACCTGCCACCACGGCGAATACACGCGCGACTACCAAATGCCGGCTTATCAGGTGGGCATGTCCACGGCTGCCGCGCCCACCTACTTCGACCCCTACAGCCCGCGCTATCAGGCCGATGTCACGCAGGAAGAGGTAACCATCAGTCATAACGTGGACGGTGGCATTTTTGCCAACAACCCAGCCCTCATCGGCTTCACAGAGGCCCACGGGGCTTTGGCTATCCCGTGGGCCGACATCCAACTGCTGTCCATCGGTACCGGCAATAAGCGGTTTGCCGAACGTCCCGAGCAAAAAAACTGGGGCTTATTCTATTGGGCCAATAAGATGCGCATTCTGGACATGCTGCTGCATGCGCAAGCCGACCACACCGATAACGTGTGCAAGGTGCTCAGCCAGGGCGTGGGCCGCGAGTCGCCGCAGGCGTTTCTGTACGAGCGGGTACAGTTCGACTTCCTGAACAAGCAGGAATACATCGATTTGGACACAACTGACCCGGCCAAGCTCGCCGCTTTGCAGGAGAGGGCCAGCAACCACTTTAAAGACCGGGGCCGGAAAATCATCAACGATTTCTGCACTGCGCCCGCCCCGGCCTTCACGCCCTGCCTCCCGCTTCGCTCCCTCACTCCCCTAGCCGCTTAATCCAATACTGAACACCTTTTTATGGCCAACTGCAACAAACTATTTCTGGACTTCAACCAGAATCTGAACGTGCTCAGCACGAAGAAAAACAAGCTCAGCACGTCCAAAAATGAGCTGCGCCGCAAAATCACCGATTACTTCAAGGAACACCACCCGGCCTACAAGCCGAAGTTCTTCACGCAGGGCTCCCAAAAGCTGGGGACGGTGATTCGCATCCACGACGACACCTGCGACCTGGACGACGGGGTGTACTTCCTCTGCGAACCCGATGTGACGGCCACCACCCTGCAACGCTGGGTATACGATGCGGTGAAAGACCACACCAGCGAGCCCGCGCAGTGGCGGAAGAAGTGTATCCGCGTCACCTACAAAGCCGATTACCACATCGACTTGCCGGTGTATTACATGCTTGCCGGTGAAGACCACCCGCACCTAGCCGTTAAAAACGAGGGTTGGGAAGACAGCGACCCGAAGGAATTCATCACCTGGTTTCGCAAGCAGCGCGATACCAAAGGGCAGTTAGTACGGCTGGTGAAATATTTGAAATCGTGGTGCGACTGGTGCGCGCACAAGATGCCGAGTGGCCTGTGTATGACGGTGCTGGCCGAACGCAACTTCGTAGCCAATGACCGCGACGACTGCGCACTACGTGCCTTGCTCAAAGCCATTCGGAGTGATTTGCAGCGGGAATGGAAATGCACCATGCCCACCACGCCCCAGGATAACCTGCTGAGCAAGTATTCCGAGGAATTGAAGCGAAATTTCTTTGACGCGCTTGACGAGTTCATCGATGATGCCGATGAGGCCATTGACGACGAGAAGAACCAGCTGAGCGCGAGCAAGCTTTGGCGACATCACCTGGGCTCGCGCTTCCCCGATGGACTGGATGAGGACGTGGACGCTAAAGAAGCCAAGCTCCGCGCTTCCGCCGGGCTCATCAACAGTGGCCGGGCTGCGACGACTGCCGCCGTGAGCATTGCCGCCCGGGAATACGGCGGGGTGCCCAATCAGTCCCACCGCTTCTATGGCGGCCGACGCTTTCATCCGCTGGCGCGTCAGGGCAAAGACTGGTTCGCCGTGTTCCACCGCGAGAAGCAATTGGTCGAACGCCACTACCCGGCCTTTCGGTGCCAGTTGCAACGGAATGCCCTGTGCTGCCGCGGCAACGTGGCTTCGCCCGGTGGAGAGGGCACCTACCAAATCAAAATCGACTGCACTCCCGGCCGGCCGCCTAAAGTGTTCGTGCTGAACCCTGGCGTTGAGTATCGAAACCATGCCCACACGCACTTTTACCCGGCCGACAACAGCCTGTGCCTTTACTACCCAGGCGATTTGAACTGGTCGGACAAGCACCACCTGCACGATAAAACCATTCCGTGGCTGGCCGAATGGCTGGTGTTCTACGAGCTGTACCAAATCACCGGGCACTGGGAAGGCCCGGCGGTGGAATTCCCTCCCAAGGCTAATTAAACGCACCTCAAATCTCTCTTTTTCACCATTAACCCTTTTCTCCTTAACCCATGACTTCAACTACTCCAACTTCGGGTAACGAGTTGATGAGCATTACTGGCACTATCAGCCAGGGAGTGCAAGCCTCGACTGCTGCCGTTCGCTTTTTACGCACGTTTGACAAGGACACCCGTGCCGGCCTCGTGCTGCTACTCTCAGTATGCGGCCTGGCATGGGCACTCACCTATTTCATCAATAAGCGCTAACCTGCACCTTTTCTGATGACACAATTCTGGAAATATGCTATCTGTATGCTGGCCCTGGCAGCATGTTCGGAGAAGCGCCCGGCAACCGATGAGCAAACGACTGCGAACCAGCCGCTGGCCACCGATACTGCCACTGCCGCCGCTCCGACTACCACAGGAACAAGCCCCTCCGAACGTCTCAAGCCCGTTGTTGTTGCGGCGGCCGATGTACCCGCCGCCCAGCGGCTGCCGGGTAAACTGCTCGAAGCTTGGCGCTGGCAGGATGCCAACGGCGAGAACCTACTAGTCGTGTACCGCGCCGCCATCCCCTCGCGCAACGAGCGTCGAGCCCAGACCGACCCCGCGTGGCGAAAGAAGCTGACCGACCCAAAGACTGTTACTTCGGTTGAGGATGATGGCCGTGGCGCACAATTGCTGGTGCGGCAATACGTGCGTAAGCAAGGGGCTTATACTGAGCTCTGGCGCCTGCAGGACAGCGTATCCGACTGTCCGGTAGACTTGATTCTGGGCCCGGCTTCAAATTCCACCACCGTTACCGACCTGGACCATAATGGACAGAGCGAAACGACGGTGGTGTATGCGCTGGGCTGTCGCGGCGACGTTTCGCCCGATGACTTGAAGTTGGTGATGCACGAGGGAGCGGCCAAGTACGCGCTACGCGGTTTCACCGTGGTACAGTTCGACTCCATTCCTGCCCGCCAGCGTCAGCCGACTAATCCTTGCTGCCTGGGCCAATTGAGTAAGACACAGCTGACCAAGCTCTACGACGGGCCGACGGAAGCCTACATGGGGCGTTACTTTAGCGAAGCTGACTTTAAAGATAAGCCTGATTTTCTAGGCTTTGCTCGCAGCCAGTGGCAGCGGCACAGTGTATTCGATGCTGCGCAGGCGGCCGTGGAGTAATCCAATCGAGTGAATTGCCAAGCTCTGCAAATAAGTTTTCATCTTACCTCAAAAATCACTTTAGTCATGCCCATCAAACCCGGCCCAAAACCTAAAAAAGAAGACGGTTCGCTTGATAAAAGAAGGCGAGTCGCCCCACCAAACCAGCCAAAGTATCCTGGCTTAAAGCCCCACAAGCACAAAGAAGGCGATTAGCAAAATCACGCAATACGGTTGAGCTTATACCGTGTGAGTTCCTGCTTTCAATTCTCCTTATTTCATTACGCAAGCCCCCTCGCACCAACTTCCAGCAAGTTGTTGTGAGGGGCTTATTGCTTTAGAATAATTTCTGTGTCTCCCAATTATACCGCCTGCAGCCACTCCCGGCTGGTGCCGCAGCAGGTGCACCGCATCCGCAGCTCCGTGGCGTGCGGCCAAGTGGCCAGCACTTCTTCGTGGGCGTGCAGCGTTTCCTCGTGGCAAGTGGCGCAGGGCAGCAGCTCGTTGGCTTGAAGCATGTCTTCCAGAAAGTCGAGTTCGTTCGCTTGCATGGTTTCGTCTTTAGGCCCTAGCGCTCCACGCCGCCGGCCTCGCGGCCAGCCGCACTGGGAGCGCTACGCTCCTGCGCCGGGGGCGCTTTTTCCATAACGCCTACCGCGCTTTTGAGTTCGTCCAGCGACCGGCTGCCGCTCAGGGTCGGAATCTTATCGGCCGCGTCCAGCGACTTGCCGACGTTCTCCCGGTTCAGCCCGCCAATGTAGGGCGTGCGGGCCACGTGTCGGGCTACTTCCTGCAGCCGGGCCGCGTCCAGCCCTTTCCCGTGCTCGCGCAGGGCCTGGGCCACCTGGCTGGCCGCCTGCTTGAAAACGGCCTGCGCCTCCTCGTGGGTTTTAGGCAATATGGGCACCTTCGCCGCTGCTTCCCTCACCACCGCTATTGCCTGCACCTGCTCGGCCGCCGTGCGAAATCGCTTGGCGTCGTTGCGGTCCTGCGCGGCATCCGGCCCCTGCAGCCCCGGGTGCTTGCTGATTTTCTCGGCCGCCTGCTGGAACTGCGCCAGGTGGGTGGTGATGGCGGCCGGGTTCAGGTTGGTGGCTTCCACGCCCCGGCCCACGGCCACGCCTCGCTCGTAGTTGCCGGCTCCCGGCATGTTGGCCACCACGTCCATTACCCGGTAGCCGGTCACCTCCAACTCGCGCCGGGCATCCATGGCCTGCATCGCGGGTGAGAGCGGAGCCGGGGGCCGGGCCTGGCTGGGGTCGCGCAGCTGCTCGGCCGCTGCGCCAGGGGCCGGGCTGATTATCTGCTGAAACATCACTTTGAGCGGCTGCAGATTCCGCTGGGCCTCCTGCGGTGCGTGCTGGCGCACCATGGCCTCGTCGCGCGCCCGGTTCAGGGTCGCCGGGTCAATCCGGCTGAACTCTACCTGGTAGCCGGCCTCCTTGCCCAGTTGGGTGAAGGCCGCTTGCAGCGTGCGGCCGTTACCGTCCCGAAAGGCGTGGGTGTGGTTGTACTGGTCGAGGTAATAGGCGGCGCGCTCGGCAAACTTCTCTTCCGAAAGGCCTTTCAGGTTGTTCTCCCGGCCCAGCTGCGCGCCGATGGCATTGAGGCGCTGCTCTATTTCCTTGTGCGGCGCATAAGTCATCGTCTCCTTAAAGCCCGTAACGTAGGTGGGCTTGTGGCCCTGAAACTCGCGGTCGGCGCGGGTTTCGCCGGCCCACTGGTACACGCCCTCAAACAGCTTCTGGTGAATCTGCTTCAGGTGCGCCTGGTCGTAGCGCCCGCCCTGGATGCCCCCCATTTGGTTGAGGCGTTCCAGACGAGGCAGCGAAGAATCGGTTTCGGCCTGGGCCAGGGCCTGCGGGTCGGTTATCCCCAACCGGTTCAGCCGCACCCCGTTCTCGTCGCTGAAGCGGTCGTTGGCCACCATCAGCGCGCAGCCTGAGCGTTATCTGCCGCGCCCGCCGGGGGCTGGTACCGGGCCAGCAGCATGGCGTCGGTCAGCTCGATGACCTGGTCAATGCTCAGCTCACCGTCGACGTAGCGCTGCATCAATGCCAGGCTCTCCGGGCTCGGGGCCGGGCCGTTGCTCATCAGCGTGGCCACCGAGTTGGTGGCGCTGCGCTCGCGCTCCTGGCGGGCACTCAGCTGCTCGGGGGTAAGGCCGGCCGGGGCGGGCGTAAAAAAGGGCTGTTTCATGCGTTCCAAGGGATGGTTTACTGGTTCTTACTTAACACTAAAAAGGGCTTAAATGTGGCATCTGAGCGGGTTTTCTGAGCTAATCGAGGTCATTCTTTGTGCCTCCGGCTAAGGTGTTTACATGTAGGCCCAGCGTTTCCCTGACCTCTCGGCTCACACGCTGGTAGTTCTCCTGCACAACGGCCGAAAGCGTGTCTGCCCCCTCCCCTGCCGGGTCGCCGAAGGTGGCCACCGGGTGCAGCGGAAACCGCTCCCTGGTGGCATCGGCGCGCGAAATAGTGCCCTGGAAAAAGGTCTTGTCGGTTTCCACGGTCTGCCCGATAAACTCGCCCTGCTGCAAGCCGATGGCATCCTGCACCCGCACCAGGCTGCGCTCCTGGTAGCTCGTGCTCAGGTTCGAGCTGTTGCTGCCGCTGCCGGTGCCGCCCTGGCTCTTACCGGTGCTGGTGCTGTGCATTTCCTTGTCCTCCCGGCCCACTAGTTCGGAAATGAACTTGGCGGTATCGAGGCTGTTGACCTTGCCGAAAAACTGATTATTGAGGTTGCTGACCATAACCTTCATTTTCTCAGGGCCATAGGCATCGGTCATTTGAGCCAAATCCTGGGTCATGTAGATGGTGGCCACCTTGTTGCTGCGGGCCGTGGCCGGCAGCAGCTCCAGCCCCGGCACGTACACCGTGGCGGCCTCGTCGAGGAACACGTAGCTGCGGTGCTTGTGCTGCTGGTTCATCAGCTTAATGGCCACCGTAATGATGCAGCTCACCACCGGCGAGAACGTTTCCTTCAGCGTAGGGTCGTTGCCGATGCACAGCAGCGCCGGCTGCGCGGGGTCGTTCAGATTCAGCGAAAACCCCTCCCCGGCCGCCTCGTCGGGGGTGAGCACCCACACGATTTCCGGGGAGTTAATCCGGTTCAGAATCACCTGCAGCGTGCCCACCACGGCGGCCACCTGCTTCTCGGCCCGCTGCTCCACCGCCGTCACGATGCTGCGCACCATGCCGGCGCACTCCTGGTCGGTTTCGAGCATGCTCAGCACGTGCTTGAAATCCTTGTGCACGGCGGTGGCCACCACGTGCGGAATGGTGCAGTAGCGCGGAAAGTGCTTTTTGTAAAACCAGATGATGCCCGTCAGGTAAGCCACCGCGCTGATGTCAAAAAACTCCATTTTGCGGATGCTGGCCGGATTCAGGTTGTTGATGATGGCCCGCGAGTATTCCTCGGCAAAGGCCACTACCGGCATGTCCTCGGCCCGCAGCGGGTTCACCCGCTCGCTGCGCGTCAGGTCGCGGAAGTTGATGACGTGAAACACCACCGCCGGCTCCGGCTCGCCGTTGGCTTGCAGCCGGGGTGGTAGCTCGCGGCGGCTGGCCAGCTCCAGCGCCTTCTGGGCCGTTTCGGCCAGCACCGGAAACTTAAAGTCGTAGATGAGGCCCGCGAAGTTTTTAGCGGCCAGCTGCTCAATCAGCGGCTCGCCGATGGAGAAGGTTTTGCCCGCGCCGGCCCCGCCCAGCACCAGCACGCCCCGGTACGGATTGGGCACGTTAATCCAGCCGCCATTCTCGATGGGCAGGTTGAAGCCATCCGGCGTTTCGCGCTTCTTCCGCTCAGTGCTCAGCCCAAACGCGGGGGTCTTGGTAGTAGCCCACAACACCCCTGCTATGAATGTGCTTACCAGCACCGCTACCGCCGCGCCCGGGTAGCCGTATTCAATGAAACCCGCCTGGTCGGTGTGGATGGTCAGCAGCACATAAGCCCCCACCAGATACACCGCCGCGCACCCGCCGGCCACGAGGCGCAGGGCCTGCGGGTCGAGGGGCTTGCGCTTCGGCTGCCCCGGCCGGCGCGTGGGCGCGGGCTGCACGAATACCAGCGTCAGCGCGGCCAGCACCAGCAGCAGGCGCAGGTAGATGCCCGCAACGGCGTAGAACTTCCCGGCCTTTACCAGCAGCTTGCCCTTAAAGCCCGGCCCCGCCAGAATTACCTTTTCCGTGCCGGCCCCTCCCCTACCCCGCACTGTATCGCCGGCCGCACCGGCCGTGTCGGCCAGGCCTATGGCGGGCACCACGGGCCGATGCAGCCGGGCGCGCTGCGCGGCGGCCCGCTCCCGGTTGATTACGACCATGCGGGCCGCCAGCCGCTGCCCCGGCGTTAGCTCCGGCCCGGTGGTGGCCACCGCCCGCTGGGCGGCCTGGGCCACGGCAATATCCAGCCGGTGCCGCAGCGTGTACCACTCGCCGGCCAGCAGCAGGATGATGAGCAGCCCGAAAAGCAGGCCCATGTTCTGGGTATTGGCCGTGGGCCGGGGCGGTTGAGTTGTCATCAGTTCAGGAATAGTATGGGGTGGAATTAGCCGGCACCGGCCTTACATCTCAATGTCCAGCTCGGCACTGCGGCGGCCTTTTTTCTCGGCCAGCTGCTCGGTCTGCTCGTCGCGGCCCCGGCCGGCGCGCACCAGTTGCTGCACGGCGTGCAGCGCCGTAGTCGCCGCCTGCTGCGGGGCGGGCTGCTCGCGGCCGGTGGCCAGCAGGTGGTAGGCGTTGTCGATGGGGCGGCCGTCGTGCGCGCGCTCCTCCACCCGGCTCAGCATCCGGTAAAACGTCTGGTCAAACTGCCGGCCCTGGGCAATCTGCCCTACCCTTTCCGGGTGCAGGCGCTGCTCAGCGGGCACCAGCAGGTTGATGCGCGTTACCCGCTCGCCAATCTTCACCAGGCGGCCGGCGTCGTAGGTAGCATCCCGCTGCCGGACTTTGGGCCGAAGCTTCTCGTGGGCCTGGGCTACGTAGTCAAACTGCTGCTCGAACTGCCGGCCGGCCGCCGCCTGCCACCGGGTTAAGTCAAAGCGCTGCTTGCGCCCACCCGGATTGAGGGAGATTTTCTGCTGGGCATCGCGGGCGCTCACGATGATGTGCACGTGGCTCTGTAGGCCTGCCCGCTGCTCCCCGGCCCGCGCTTTACCAGCTACCACTTCCGGGTCAGTCCCCCGGTGGGTCCGCTGCTCGTGAATAATGGCTCCCCACACCAGGTCGGTGCTGCGCAGCTGCTGCCCACCCTTTAGCTTAAAGTTCTGCGCGTACTGGTCCATCACCCGCCGCGTGTACACTTTCAGCTTTTCCGGGTCGCTGCCGATGTGGGCCAGCTCGTCCTCACTCGGGCTTAGCACCAGCGAGTAGAATCGAGCCTCCCCGGCGCGCAGGCCTTTCACGTTGGTATCTATCGCCCGCTGCATTTCTGCCGCGCTCAACTCCTCCTCGCCCGCGCCAAAAAACCGCGCCTGTTCCCCCTCCCCTACCGCTTCGTGTTGCAGATAATTGAGCGTCTGGGCGCTGCTGCCGCTGTTGGTATAAGCTGCTTTTCCGTGCGTGGCAGGGTTGATTAATTTGACGTACATCGGGAATTGCAGGCCTGGATTTCACTTTTATTTTACTTACACTTCTCTACTTTTCTACTTGCTCTGCTGTTCCAGCCTCTGGCTTCGCTCGTCGTCCGGGCCCCTGCTTTTGGACGGCGGCCAGGGCATCGGCGGTTTGCTTTTCAATGGCTTCCTCGTTGCGGCCGCGCAACAGCTTCAGCGCTTCCTGCTGCTGCTTGAGCTGCGCATCACTGAGCGTTTCCAGCCGTGAGTTGAGGGTGCTTACCAGGATTTCGTTCATGCGCAGTACCCGGTCCAGCGTAATGCGGGTGCGCAGCATTTCCTGCAGCATGCCGGTCAGCAAGCCGCGTTCCTGCTCCTGCATAAACCCGAATAGCCGGTCACCGAGCCGCTTTATCTGCTGCATAATGAGCTGCCCTTCCCGCGCCTCCGTCTCCCGGGGGTCGAGCCCCCGCGTGGCGAAATACTCGACGGCCGCACTGGCATAAATGCCCAGGGTGGTTCCCATGCCAATGGCAGCCGCTTCTGCTTTGCGGTGGGTGCCGTTATCCAGGGTTACTCGCTTGCGTAGTTCCGCGCCCATCAGGTAATTTTTGAGGAGTAATGAGTCTGCCTGGCCCGGCATCAGTTCAGTTAATCAGCTACTTAGCTGCCTGTGGCCCGCAAATCAGCTCTGCTAATTTATAAACAGCACATTTTTAGCCGGTTAGGGCTAACTATGTGCTGTTCTTCTTGCTAAGCTAAACCAATATTAGTAAAAAGTTAGTTAAAAGATAGTACGCAGGTTATGGCAGGTTGTTGGGCTTATCCCGGCTTCTTTTTGCAAGCAGCTGTAGTGCAGGCTGCATTATGGCTATTTCAGCCCCTGTTTTCAGCTAGTAGTTATCAACATGAGTTCGTCGGATGCAAGTCTCGTAGCGCTTTTCCACTTCTCTACTTTTCTACCTTCTTTTCGCCCGTATGCCCACTGCGACAAGGTTAGCCTTAGCATAGCACCCTTTTCTACTTCTCCCTTTTACTACTTCTCTACTTTTACACTTTCATCGGCTCTAGCTGCTGTGGGATTCTCGGCTCGCTCCAGGTTTTCTACTTCTCTACTTCTCTACTTCTCTACAATTAAAGGCCTAGTCAACAATTCTCTACTTTTCTACTTCTCTACGATTCAGCCAAGGCCGTCTATCATCCACTTCTCTACTTTTCCACCTCTCTACTTAGCCGTTTCTGGTCCTTGCACCTTCTGTCTGGTTTAGCAGGTCGAAGCTAAATTTTCCACTTCTCTACTTGCCTACTTTGCGTGCATTACCTTTCTCTACTTTCCTACTTTTACACTATTCCCTTTTTCTACTTTATGTTTTCTCTACTTTTCTACTTCTCTTATTTTCTCTTTTTACACGAGTACACTTTTCTACTTTTCCACTACATTTGTTCTTTCGGCGGACAGCCCTGCGCTCTTTTCATTTCCATCGACTCAATGGCTAAAATCATCAGCTTTGCCACCCAGAAGGGGGGCTCCGGAAAATCAACCCTGGCCTTGGTACTGGCGGCTCCGCTGGCTACCGAGTATGGCCTGCGCATCGCGGTGCTGGACTGCGACTATCAGCAGAGCATTGTGAAAACCCGCGAGCAGGTGGATGCCGACAACTTTGAGGAATTGCTCAAAACGAATCCGGCGGCGCGGTACCCGTATGACGTGTTCGCACTAAGCCTGGAGCAGGTGTTCGACTTCATTGATGACCCGGAAAAGGACTATGACCTCATCATCGTCGACGTGCCGGGCCGGGCCGATGGGGACGACGTTTTCAACGTGCTCACGGCCTGCGACGCGGTAATCGTGCCCCTGGTGTCGGACTACCTGGACCGGGCCTCCACGGCCGAGTTTATGAACATTCTGGAGGCCATCAAGAAGTCGGCCGATACCCACGGCATTGCGTTCCAGTACTTCGGGTTGTCGACCAAGCGGGTGGCGGGCCGTCGGGAAGAAAAGCAGATGGATGATTACATCGACGGGCTGGGCCTGGCGCGCTTCAACTCCTACCTGAGCAACCGGGTGGCGTACTCGCGGGCCTCGACGCTCTACAGCCTGCTCAACCCGGCCTGGCTGCGCTACGCCGGGGGCAACAAGGAAACGGCCGACGAAATCCGCCGCCTGTGCGACGAGCTGGTGGAGCGGCTGGAGCTGCCAGCGCGCAAGGCTGCGCCGGCCGGCGCGCCTACTAATGCTTCTACCACCTCAACCGAATCGAACTAATGTTTAAGCCCGCCAAGATTGAAACGCGCCGGGGGCGCATCCCGGTATCCGAAGAAGACCGTCGCCAGGCCCGGGCCGGGATGGGAGGGGAGCAGACCGCCCTGGCGGCCGGCACTCCACCAGTACCGGTGGCCCCTGCGGCCCAGACAGCGGCCGAGGCTACGCCGGAGCCCCCCGCCCCCGTTGCCGAGGTGCCAACTCCGGTGGCGGAAGCTGTGGCGGCCCCGGTAGTGGCTCCAGCGGCTCCTGTCGAAGCGCCGGCTCGCCGGCCACGCGCGGCTAAGGTGCCCCCGGCTCCGGTAGTGCCCACCGGCCCGGAACAGGAGCACTCGGTGAAGCTCTCGCGGTCGGTGGTGCAGCAAATCAAGCTTACGCTGGCTTTACTGCCGAGTGCGCCCGACAACCCGGCCAACATCAAGCAGTACCTGGAAATGGCGCATCGGGTGCTGGATGCCCAGCTGCGCAAGGCCGGCAAGCTGCCGCCGGCGGCTAATTAGCGAGGGGTCCGGGCGCGCTGCTAAGCGAAATCAGCAGGTAAGAATGAACCACTCATGGCGACTTGACTACAGGGTCTACCTCGCGTGGCTTACCTCATGCAATCTACGGTAGGGTGGCGGCCCGCAATGCGGCGACATCCAGCGTGGCCAGGGGTAGGGGAGAGGTCAGGCCCGCGCCATAAATGAGGTCAGTGGCCCAGGCCGCCAGGTCGTGCGCGTAAACCACGCGCCGGCCGGCCTCATCCTGACACTCGGTTTTGCCAAGCAGAAAGGCTTCCAACTCCGGCCGTAGCGCCGCCGGCACTTCGTCCAGGGCCTGGTCGGGATGGTCAGGGCTGAGCAGCGAGTTCAGGTAGTCCCGCAGGGCTTGAAAGGGGACTCGGCTGGCAGGAGGCATGAGTAAATAGATGAGGCAGGCAAGTTAAAGCGGTGGCCAGCACGCTAGCCGCAGCAGCTACCGGGACCTTGTGCCTGGATGGGTGGGCAGGGGACGGAGCCGTAGGAGCAAAACACGCAGCAGTCGCCGGCCAGCGGCTTGAGCACGGT
>CAJYVK010000337.1 GCA_913778455.1 uncultured Hymenobacter sp.
GGCACCCCATCGAGGCTGGCGGCGGGGGCTGCGGGCACGGCCAGCGGCCCCCCACCCAGCCACAGCGAGGCTGCGAAGGTGCCCAGCAACAGCGTAGAGGCCAGCCCCGTGCGCAATGCGGCGGGTACGCGCAGGAGCCAGCCCAGCGGCTGCCCGCTCCGGGCCGGCGGCGCTACCTGCGCCATCACGCGGGTTGGTAGCCGCTCAAAATACCCCGCCGGCGGACTGCTCAGCGGCTGCGGCCCGCGGCGCGGGTGCTCATCGAGGCGAAAGGGCGTTTTCATGAACGTTGGATAAAAGAACGGGGCCGGGGTTTAATCGGCTTCGTCGGGAGTTGCGGCCGGCGTGTCGGCATTGGTGACGTATTCTTCGATTTTGCGCACGGCGTGGTGGTAGCTGGCCTTGAGGGCACCCACGCTGGTGCCCGTAATCTCGGCCATCTGCTCGTAGGTCATCTCGTCGTAATAACGCAGGTTGAACACCAACCGCTGCTTGTCGGGCAGGCGGAGGATGGCGCGTTGCAGCTTCAGCTCAATCGCATCGCCGGCCACGACGGGGTCGGCCTCGAGCTTGGCGGCTAGCTCGGCCCCCACGTCGTTGAGCGGCAGAAAAAACTTGCGCCGCTTGCTTTGCAAAAAGCTCAGGCACTCGTTGGTGGCGATGCGGTAAATCCAGGTGAAAAGCTGGGCATCCTGCCGAAAGTTTTCCAGGTTCTTCCACACCTTCACAAATACGTCCTGGGTTAGGTCGTCGGCGTCGGCGTGGTCGATGACCATCTTGCGCACGTGCCAGTACACCCGCTGCTGGTACTTGCGCACGAGCTGATTAAAAGCCAGGTTGCGGCTGGCCGGCACTTGAAACTTGGCGAGGATTTCGTGGTCTTCCAAACGCAGAAAGAAGGCTACTGTGCGGGTTGGACGACGGGGGCGGCCTGGGGTTTAAATTGAAATAAGCGATTAGCTTCGCCAACCATCCAGATAAGGTAGCTAAATGAAGCTGGTAATATCCTTTTCGCTAGTGTACCTAGTAGCGGTAGTACCCCATTCCGTAGCCCAAACGGTGCTGCAAGGTGACAGTATTTACCTTGGCTTGCAGGCTCATAAAGATTCTTTGGCCAGTGTAGTGACGCGACTGGGCCAACGGTATCACAAAACGGAGATTCGAACCTGGTTTCACGCCCTTATGCGGAATGGAGAGGATATGTACGGTACTCGGGTAGATGGCTATGCGCTACACTACGAAAGGCTTGGTATCATATGCTGCGTAAGTGAGAAAACGGGTCGTCTATTTCGAATGCAGCTGAACCGTCACGCATTCATAACATCTTCCCGCGGTATCCAGCCTGGGGCGGCTACTTTCGCGAGGGTAATAGAGCGCTACGGGCCGAGCCAACGAGGCAAAGAGTACGACGGACAGCCGAGAGCGCAGGTAATTACGTTTGACCACAAAACGTGGTTTGTCGCCCTGCGATATCCGCATATTGCGTTCATTAGCCGGGGTAAGCTAAAAGCGGGCGAAGACCCACTAAAGCGGCAAGTTCAGGAAATTTGGCTGTGGTAGCGTGCTAAATTACTACCGCCCAAAAATGCTCAGCGAAGTCGTCTGCGCCGAGCGGATGGTAAAATTGCGCACGTCCGTAAACTTGCTGCCGTTGCTCGTGGCCGTGCGAAATACCAGCCGGTACACGCCCGGCTGCATGGCCAGGTTGACTTTGCTGCTGGCTTCGGGCAGGTTGTAAATCCAGGTCTGCGACTCGTCGTCGTTGAGCTTGTAGAGGCTGCCGAAGCCCTTGAGGTCGGAGGTGATGTTGAGCGTGCCGGGCACGGCGTAGGTGACGGTGGCGGTTTGCCCCTGGCGGATGCTCACGCGTTGGGTGCTGCGCGGCAGCGTCAGAATTTCCACCTCGTAGGTGCCGGCCAGCAGTTTCTGCTTGCTGCCGAAGGGCAGGGCCAGCCCGGTGGCCGCACTGCCCGGTGCCCGCACGATGGCCTGCACTGCCCCGCCGTAGGGATTGGGCGAGATGCTGGCCGGCTGCAAGGCCAGCGTACCCTGCGGGGTTTTGAACGTCAGCACGTTGGCTTTGCCACCCCTGATGGCGAGGTTGGCCTGGCGCACGGCCGGCACGGTATTAATTACTAGGTCGTAGCTCTGCAAGGCGTCGATGTCGAGGACGTCGGCTTTGCCCTGGGCGTCGCGGTAGTGCACGTAGTTGTACTCCGGCTGCCCGGTCACGTTGTTGACGAACGTCATATTTACGTTCGACTCCACCGGCCGCCCGGCCTCGTCGGTGAGGTTGATGGCTATCGTGGTTTTGGCCAGGGTTTGGGCAATCACATCGTTGAGCACGGTCTGGAAGGTCTTGACCTCGGCCGCGTTGTAGTACTGCCCCAGGCAGGCCAGCGCCTGCCCAAAGTCCTTCTGCGCCCCGATCCCAATAACGAACGGCTTCAAAAACACGTGCTTGCGCTGCAAGGCCAGCGAGGCCGCGCAGGGGTCGCCCTTGCACGACTCCACGCCGTCGGTGATGAGCAGCAGCACGTTGCGCGAGGTCTTATCCAGCGGAAAATCCTTGGCCGACTGCTCCAGCGAATATGTGATGGGCGTGTTGCCCTGGGCCTTGAGCGTTTTGAGCCGGGTTTTGATGGCGGCGGCGTTGCGGGGCGCGAAGGGCACTTCGAGGCGCGAATCCTGACAATTTTGCTCGGCATTGGGGCTCTGGTGGCCGTACACGCGCAGGCCCAGCTCCAGGTTGGGGTAGGCGTTGAGCGAGTCGGCCATCTTAGCCAGTAGGCGCTTGGCCACGTCCCAGCGCGGCTGGCCCTCCCAGGGCGCCATCATCGAGCCCGAGGCGTCGAGCAGGAATAAAATGCGCGTGACTTTGGGCTTCTCGGGGGGCGCGTTCTGGGCTTGGCTGGCTACGCACGTGGCCAGCAGTAGCCAAATCAGCACGCCGCTGGCCAGCGGGCGGGCAAAGAGTCGGGGCAGGAATTGCATCGCCGAAATTTACGCGTGCGCCCGGTACTTCCGGCCGGGCTTCCGTCGGCAATGAAGGCGGACGACTGGCCATCTGCTTCACTTGACGCTAGTTGAGGTCGAACCGGAGAGAACGGTGCGTAGGCTTTTTTATGAAGGTAGAATGAAGTGTTAGCTCGGGAGAAAGCTGATTACTAACTAATTGGAACCTATGGCTTACCGGCGCGTATGCTGTCGCTTACCAGCCCGGCAGAGCCGGGGTGCCGCCAGCTTACTATTTTTTGCTAGCGCTATTGTATGCTCGAACCTCCCGCCGCTCGCCCCCGCCCCCTGGTGTACGCCCACCTCGGCGACTTGCACATTACCGACGCCAAGGCCCGCAACTACCAGGATTTTCTGGCCATGCTGGCGCAGCTCGAAGTGGAGGGTGCCGGTCAGCTCGACTTTATCTACTTACCCGGCGACGTGGCCGACAACGGCCAGCCCGCGCAGTACCGCCTCGTAACGGCGGCCCTGCGGCTGGCCAGCGTGCCGGTGCACCTCATCACCGGCGACCACGATATGGAGCCCGGCAGCCTCGCTAATTTCTACGCCGTGCCAGCCGCCGCGCCCCTGCCCAAGGCCCTTACGGTGCGCGGCGTCCGCTGCCTCTTCCTCGATTTGTGCGGCCCCGGCACCGGTGGCCCCGATTTTCGCCTCGGGGCCGCGCAACTGGCCTGGCTGCGCGAGGAGCTGGCCCAGGTGCCAGCGGGCACCGAGGTCGCGTTGTTCCTGCACACCTACCCGGCCGACCTGCGCGACGTGGCCGAGCAGACCGAGGTACCAGCCTTGCTGGCCCGGCACCGCGTGGCGTTGCTCGACATGGGCCACACCCACTACAACGAGCTAGCCAACGACGGTACCACCATCTACGCCGCTACCCGCTCCACGGGGCAGATTGAGGAAGGGCCAGTCGGCTATTCGCTCGTCAGCCTCGACCAAGGTATTGTAAGCTGGCGCTTTAAGCCGCTCGACGGCGCTTTTCCCTTCGTCCTCATTACTGCCCCGGCCGATTACCGACTGCTGCGCCACGCCAGCCAGGCAGTGGGGGCACAGTTCAGCATCCGGGCAGTAGTCTTTGGGGCCAATGCCATAGCGAGCGTGCAGTACCAGCTAGCCAGCGGCCCCTGGCTGCCCATGCAGCTCGATGCGGCTGGCGTGTGGCAGGCCGATGCTGCTTGCCCGGTCGGGGCCACGCTGCCGCTGCTCCTGACCGTGGAGGCCCGCGACGTTACCGGCCGGCCCGGTCGCCACCAGGTGCAGGTGGCCCCCGCGCCTTACCAGCCGCTGTCCCGGTCGGGCGCGGGCAGCGATGCTAGCAGCATTGGTGCTTGGGAGGATAATGGCATCCTGGGCACGCAGCTTGGGCCTAATCGCAATGCTCGCCCGCTGCATCCTAGTAGTTGAAATAATTTGTCATGCTGAGCTCGCCGAAGCATCTTGGCAAGGGCCGTACGGATGCATCCAGCCAAGATGCTTCGGCAAGCTCAGCATGACAGACGTTTTAGGAGCGTGACTATCCACGCAAATTCAGGCAGAATAGCTGCGCAATCCGCATTCTTCTCCGACTTAATTTTTTCTTCTGTCCTCCTGCATGTCACTTATTCTCATCTGGCTTATCTCGGTAGTTTCCATCGCTCTAGTCATCATCCGGCCCTTCAAGGTGCCGGAGTACGTGTGGGCCGTGAGCGGAGCCATTTTATTACTGATAACTCAGCAGCTTACCCCCGCCGAGGGTCTGGCGGGCGTGGCTAAGGGGTTAGACGTGTACCTATTTCTAACCGGTATGATGCTGCTGGCTGAAATCGCCCGCGAGGACAAGCTTTTCGACTGGCTGGCGGCCCACGCTACCAAGGCAGCTAAGGGCTCGGCCCAGCGGCTATTCCTGCTCATCTACATGGTCGGGGTAGTCGTTACGACCCTACTTTCCAACGACGCCACGGCCGTTGTGCTCACGCCGGCCGTCGCCAGCGCCGTGCGGACCGCCAAGGTGAAAAATCCGTTGCCCTACCTCTTTATCTGCGCCTTTATCGCTAACGCGGCCTCGTTTGTGCTGCCCATCTCCAACCCAGCCAACCTGGTTATCTACGGCGACCACATGCCGCCGCTGCTGGTGTGGCTGCCGCGCTACTTGCTGCCGGCCCTCGTTTCCATCGGGGCTACTTACGCCATGCTACGCTACACCCAGCGGGCCGAGTTGAGCCAGCCCATCGATAAGGACATTGAGCTGCCGACGCTGGAACGCGGGGGGCAGGTGGCACTGGCGGGCATCGGCATGACGGCCGTTACGCTGCTGCTGGCCTCCGCCTTCGACAAATCGCTGGGGCTGCCCACGGCCATTACGGGCTCACTCACGGCGGTGGTGGGCCTACTGGTGGCGCGTAAGAATCCGTTTAGTATCGTCAAAAACGTATCCTGGGCGGTGCTGCCACTCGTGGCGGGGTTGTTTGTACTGGTTGAGGCGCTGGGCAAAACGGGCGTCACGCAGTGGCTGGCTTCCGCGCTCACGCGGGGGGCTGAGCAGTCGGCCGCGGCCACTACCTGGGCCAGCGGGGTGGGCGTGGCCCTGCTGTGCAACGTGATGAACAACCTGCCCGCCGGCCTCATCGCCGGCAACGTGATGCAAACCGCCCACGTGCCCGAAACCGTGAAAAGTGCCGTGCTCATCGGCATCGACCTCGGCCCCAACCTGTCCATCACCGGCTCGCTGGCCACCCTGCTGTGGCTGGTAGCCCTGCGCCGCGAAAACATCGACGTGAGCGCCTGGCAGTTTCTCAAGCTGGGGGCGCTGGTCATGACTGTGCCGCTGGTGCTGGCCATCGCCTCGCTTTTTATCTAAGCCCGGGTATACCCGCTGGTCTTAAAGGCTTTTCCTTTTCCACAAAAAATCCATCCCATGCAAGTCAATCCCGCCTTCCTCTATCCCCTCATCCTCGCCGCCGGTATGCTTCAGGCCTGGGGACCACCCATGAACGGAACCCTGCAAAAGTCGCTGGTCAACCCCTGGCTGGCTAGCCTGGTGTCGTTCCTGCCCATTATCGCGCTGCTGTTCTGCGTGTTCATCTGCAGCCCCAAGCCGCTGCCGACGATGGACAATATTCAGTCCATGCCCTGGTGGGCGCCGCTGGGGGGCCTGGTAGGGGCGGGGGCCGTGGTGGCGGGCCTCATGTTCGTCAACACCGTGGGCGCGGGCGCCTTCGCCGGCCTCACTATCTCGGCCAACCTGCTCATGTCGGTGCTCATCGACCGGTTTGGTTGGTTCGGGGTTGAGGTGCACGCCCTCACGCCCGGCCGCCTGGCGGGCTGCGCGTTGCTGATTGTCGGCGTCATTCTCATCTCCCGGTCGTAGCCGGTAATAAGTCTGGTCCCCGGGCGGCTAGGCTACCCGCTAGCTTAGCTGCCCAGTAGCCCCAGATGCGCCAAGTGGTGCCGGCCGTGCCAGGCGTACTGCACCAGGGCCTGCTCCAGCGTGCTCGTAGTCTGGTAGCGCGGGTGATAAAACGTGCGCTGCCACTGCGCTTCGCTCAACTGCTCCAGCAGCCTAATCCAGCGGGCGTGCAGGCTCTCCAGCAGCGCCAGCGACACGGCCACGGGCGTTACGGCCACGTCGGGCAGCGCGGCCCAGGCTTGCTCGTCGAAAGGCCGCACGGTCGGGTTGTCCTCGGTCAGGGCCAG
>CAJYVK010000338.1 GCA_913778455.1 uncultured Hymenobacter sp.
GGCCGCCCTGACCATCGGCTCGCGGGTGAGCATCGGCCACCGGGCGCTGGTGCACGGCTGTACCGTGGAGGACGACGTGCTCATTGGTATGGGAGCCATCGTGATGGACCATGCCGTAGTAGGCAGCGGCTGCATCATCGCGGCCGGGGCCGTGGTACTCGAAAATACCATCTGCGAACCCGGTTACCTCTACGCCGGCGTACCCGCCCGCAAAATCAAGCCCGTGAGTGAGGCTCAGGCTGGCGGCCTACGTCGCACGGCGGCTAATTATCAGCGCTATGCCAGTTGGTTTGCAGCGCCGAAAGCGCCGTAAGGGAAGCGGCCAACATATTTGTAAAGTCAGATAAAAAACGGCTAAAACCTCGTCCATAAGCAGGAAACAGCGGTTTTTGTCTGCTTGCGCTAAAAGCAGGCTTTTTGTAAAGTCGGGGAGGACGTAAAATCGTCTTGCGCAAGGTGTGGGCTGGGTTGAGTTTTGGAAAACCTTTACTCATCCTACTCAGTCATGCCCAAAGTACCTAAGCTACTCGGTCGTATCATCGCGCTACTGGCAATCAGCGGTATGCTGAACGCTTGCCAGCGGGCTAGCTACTCATTGCCGGTATCAACCAGGCCGGTGGAATTTCTGAGTTCTCCCCAGGCGACAGTTGAACCGACGAGAGTCGCTTCGCCCACCCTGCTTTCGAGCGATGCACTTCCCCAGGCACAGCGTGGTAGCCGCTCGCGGAGCCATAAACTGCCTATAAAACCCAGGCTTGTGGCTCAGCTACCGCAACCGATAGTTGCCAACGCGGCAACGACCGCCGTAGCTGAGCCAGTACGCCTGCACCATCAGAAGAGGCCGCCAGTTGCCGTAGACCTTATCAAGCCACCCCTGCGGCAGCGCTCACGCACGGTAGCGATAATCCTGGCCGTGCTGTCGCTAGCCTACCTACCCTTGGGCTTGCATAATTTCTACTTAGGCTATTACGGCCGCGGTGCCCTTACAGTAGGATTGATGGTAGTAGGCTTCTATCTATTGCTACTCGGAGTAGTAGGACTATTTGCGACTTCCAGCAGCCTGACAGGTATAGGCGTTCTCGGGCTCGGTATGCTTATCGGAGGGTACTGCTGGCAGCTAGCAGATTTAATTCGCATTGCAACCGGAAGTCTACAACCTAAAGACGGTAGTTACCGGGATAGCAATAAACACTTATGAGCCAAAATATTGTACCCGTGCTGGCTAGGCAGTAGTTAGCGGGTCGCTCTCGTCCTGCGACGTGTTGCGAATTACCCGTAGCTGTACCATCTCCACCACGCGGCCGGTGCGGCTGAGCACGCGAAACTCGTAGGGGTCGAGCACGGCCACGTCACCTACTTCCGGGATGTTGCCGTAGAGCACGTTGAGCAGCCCGCCCACGCTCTCGTAGTCGTCGCCCTCGGGCAGGGGGTAGGGGAGGTACTCGTTGGCATCGGGAATCGAGGTGGCGGTATTGACGCGGTATTCGGTCTCCGAGATTTTTTCTACTACCGGCACCTCGTTGTCGTACTCGTCCTGGATTTCGCCCACGAGCTCTTCCATGATGTCCTCGATGGTAACGATGCCCGATACGCCGCCGAACTCGTCGCTTACGATGGCCATTACAATGTGCTTGCGCTGAAACTGGCGCAGCAGGCGGTTGATTTTCTTCGTTTCGGGTACGAAGTAGGCCGGGCGCATAATGCGGGCCAGCTCCAGCGGCTCGCCACTGCGGATGATGGGCAGTAAGTCTTTGACGTTGAGCACGCCCACGATATTATCGATGCTACCCTCGTACACCGGCATGCGCGAGTAGCCCTCGCTAAAAATAATTTCGAGCAGCTTGGCTTCGGAAGCATTGACGTCGAGGGCGGCCAGCTTGGTGCGGGGTACCATGATCTGCTTCACCATGCGGTCGTTGAACTGAAAGACGTTCTCAATCAACTCGTGCTCCGAGTCTTGAATCTCGCCCGTTTCCTTGCCCTGGTCGATGAGGAAGCGCAGCTCCTCGGCCGTGTGCACCTCGGTGCCGTGGCTGGCCTGCACGCCGAATAGCCCTAGTAGCATGTTGGACAGCTTGTTGAGCAGCCAGATGGCCGGGAAGGTGACGACGTAGAAAAATCGTAGCGGGGCCGCAATGAAGAGCGTCGTGGCTTCCGATTTTTGGATGGCCAGCACCTTGGGAGCCTGCTCGCCGATAACAATGTGCAGGATGGTGATGGTGGCAAACGAGAATACCAGCGCCACGCTGTGCACGCTCTCGGGCGAGAGCGTCAGCCCGAATTTGTGAATGACGGCCAGCAGCACTTCCGCCACTACGCTTTCGCCTATCCAGCCCAGGGCCAACGAGGCTAGCGTAATACCCAACTGAGTAGCCGAGAGGTAAGCATCCAAATTGTGCAGCATGGTCTGCGTGAGCTTGGCCAGGCGGTTGCCCTCCTGCGCCCGCAAATCAATTTGGGAAGACCGCACCTTAACGAGCGCAAACTCAGCGGCGACGAAGAACCCGTTGACCAAAACCAGCAACAGGGTAAGCAGTATTTTTAAGCCCATGTAGTCGGCTCCCCTCAGACGCGGACGGTCGGGCAGCCTTTATAAGGGCAAAAGTACGAATTCCGGCGGGGCAAGTTCACGTTGGACCCCCTAGCTGGGCTGCTAAAGTTGCAAGTTGCAGGGAGTTGGAATTGGCGCTTGGGCCAGCCGGAACCATAAAAACGAGAAAGGGGCGCCTTCCACTGCGGAAAGCGCCCCTTTAAAAAAAGCTGTAGCGGAAGGACTTGAACCTCCACGAAGCGGTTAGGCAATTATTCCGAAAAACAACTGCTTTGTTCCGAAGCCTTCACCCCCGAGATAGGAGGGCGTGTCTGCCAGTTTCACCACACTACAAGGTTTGTTATCGCGGCGCCTTTTGCGTTTTGATGTGTCAAAGGTACGGCAGGATTTTTTGTCCTTGCAAATTTTATTCAAAAAAAGCTGAAAAATTATTTAATCTTCAATTTGGGATCCTGTTTTCAGTAAAATTGGACGAGTGTGCGTAGCTTCGCCTCTCATCCTATCTTCCCCCCTTATGTCCCGCCCCTACGAGTTAGACGATACCGACCGCCGCATCCTTAGCCTACTGGTGCAAGACGCCACCCTGGCTTACTCCGAAATAGCTCGGCAACTGCATGTTTCGGGGGGTACTATCCACAGCCGGATGACGCGGCTCGAGGAATTGGGCGTGGTGCGCCGCGCCACCCTAGACCTCGACCTAGCCAAAGTTGGCTTCGGCATCCAGGCTTTTTTAGGAATTTATTTGCTGAAAAGCTCTTACTGCGACGCGGTAATTGCGCAGCTACGTGAAATACCCGCCGTTATCAGCGTGCACTTCACGACGGGGAGCTACAATCTGTTTGCCCGATTGGCCTGCCGCGATACGCAGCACCTACGCAACGTGTTGCACGACCTCGTGCAGCAGATAGAAGGCGTAGAGCGCACGGAGACCCTGATTTCACTCGAAGAAGTGTTTAGCCGCCCGGTGCAGCTCGAAGAGACCCCAGTAGTGGCGCAGCCCTAGCCAGTGAGTAATACCGCGCAAGCCTGCTGAACCACGCTAGGGCGGTCTATGGGGCATGGTACGCTTTCCCGTTGCTTTGGAGACCGCTCTAAGAAGCTATTTTTGGTTGCTAATAGCGCGTAAAACGGCCTGCCATTTGGCAGGCCGTTTTATATTAATCTAGTTAATAGGCTGCTAGCCAGCCGATGCTGCGGGTGCTTCAGGAACGGCTGGGGCGGCCGGGGAAGCCAGCGGGGCGGCGTGCTGGCTTTGTACCAGCAGGCCCAGGAGGGCTTCGACGAGGCCACCCGCCCCAGCGCCCGTGCTGCCGTTGGCCTGCACGTCGGGCGTAATTTTTACTTGCCGGTCGCCGATAATCTGCATGAGCTGCAAGGCTGTAAACTCACGGGCGCCCAGGCTGGCCACGCCCACTTGGTAGGCTTCGGCCTTGGCCTGACCGATGGCCCGAATGGCTTCGGCCTCGCCTACGCCGCGCAGGCGGGTGGCCTCCGAGTCGGCGATGGCGCGGAGGCGGGTGCTCTCGGCCTCACCGCCGGCCCGCAGCTTGGCAGCTTCGGCTTCGCCGCGCACTTTTTTCACTTGGGAGTTGGCGTTGAGCTCGGCGATGTTGACGCCCTGCTCACTTTTTACCAGCTCGCTCTGAATGTCAGCAATGCTGGTTTCGCGCACCAGGGCTTGGCGCTGGGTCTGGGCAGCCTGCTGCACTTCGTAGGTTTTGCGCTGCTCTTCGGCCAGCTTGCGATCGGTCTGGGTGGTCATGAGCTGCTGCGGGGGCACGATGTCGCCGATGAGCGTATCGACGGCCTGCACGTTGTAGGCCCCGAGCGCACTGCGAATAAAGGCCGCGGCATCGTGCTGGCGCTCGGCGCGGTTGGTGAGGTAGTCAAGCACCGTGTATTCCTGCGAGCTATTGCGGAAGTAGTTGCCCACTATCGGCTCCAGCACGTGGTCAACCAAGTTTTGCATGGAGCCCACCCGCGAGATGACGCGGGGCGCATCCAGCGCCCCCACGTGGATAATCTGGGCTACATCGAGGTTGAAGGAGAAGCCGTCGCGTGATCGCACCGTAATGCTGCTCAAGGAGTTGTCGTAGCCATGAGCTTCGGTACGGTTGGCCCAGTTGAGGACGATATTGGTGGTAGGTACCAGCTCGACGCGCATGATGCGGGTGTTCAGTGGCTGACGGCCAGGGTACAGCGGCGTTATCCAAATACCCTTGTGGCCGACTTCAACGAGGTTGCCGTGGGTGAAATCGGACCCGCTGACGTCTTGCGCGGGGCGACCCACGAAGGAGATAACTACGCCCACGTGGCCGATGGGAATCTCCGTCATCGGCACCTGCTCGACGCGGCAAAACCAGGGGTTCAGGTTCCAGGCCCCGCTCAGTAGCACCTGCTCTTGCAAGCCGCGCCGGCCGCCGGCGGCCAAGAAGCGCTGGGCATCCTGAAAATTGTCGTGGTCGGCAATGACCGGGCCGGCAATCTCGCCCGGCTCGATGGGTACCCCGTCGAGCGTGGTGACGATGCCCACCGCATCGGGTACCACGCGGTACACGCCCAGTTCGCCAGGATGCATGCCCAAGCTTTCGGCATTGCGCCGGGTGATAACGGTAAAGAGCGCCGTATTAATGCGATAAGTGCCCGCCGTGAGAATGCCGAGCTGCCGGCCTTTCTCCCCGCCCTGGGTGAGGAAGGCGCGGGCATCCTGGTAGTCGTCGCAGGCCACCACCCGGCCCAGGATGTGCGAAGGCGGAATCACCGCCCCGCCGTTGGCTACGACCAGCCCGATTTCACCCTGCGGCACCACCGTCACCGGCTCTTTCGTGACGGCGTACTGCCAGGGCCATAGAAAGAAGTGCCAGCCGGGGGCCAGCGTATCGGCTTGCAGGCCGGCCTCGCCTTCGAGGGCGATAAGGTGGCCCGCCCGCAGGCTGGTGCGGGCAAATTTCTTGGCGACAATTCCGACTTCTAACTCGCCGATAACGACGATGCCGAGTAGCGACTTGGCCAGTAGCAGCACTACCAGCATGCTGCCGAGAATTCCCAAGAGGGTGTAAAAAAGCGCAACCGTAATAGCCAGTAGCATAACAGGGGCTGAAAAGATGAGGCGGCGAGCGGAACCTCATAAAAAAAAAGTCCCTCCCGAACTCGCCGGGAAGGACTTTATCGCTGGATGGCTGCTAGTATTACATGCCGACTCTGCTCGTCGTGGTAGTTTTGGTTTTGTTGACTTTGTAGCGCATGTCGGGCGTACCATCGGCTTTCATGGGGCCGGTAGTATGGGTAGTTGTCATCTTGCTCGACTTATAACGCATGTCGGGCGTGCCGTCGGCCTTCATCTTGGTGCTGGTCGAGGTTTTGGTCATGCCCGAGGGCGTGGTCATGGTGCTCGACTTGCTCATGGTCGCCTGGTTCTTCGACATGGTCGAAGACTTGCTCATGCCAGCCGGGTTGGTTGAGGTGCTGGTGCGGGTCGTAGTGGTCGTGGCGGGCGTTTGCGACGTTTTGGTAGTCGTCATTTTCGACGAGCTGGTGCTCATCGTGCTCGTGGTAGGAGTGGTCTGGGCCTGGGCCGAGAGGCCGCCCGATACAAGCAGCGCGGCGAAGAAACTGAAGAGGCGTTTCATGAGAGGTGGGCTGAAGGGAGGAGGAAAGTTGCTATCGCACCAGCAACCCAGCGGGTCGCTAGTGCGATAGCGCGGAGCTTGTACGAACCGCTCGCAGCTTAGGTTAAAAGGCGGTACGCCCTTCTAGGTCAGGCGCTTGTTTTAAAACGCCAAAAGCCCCGCGCTAGCAGTAGCGCGGGGCTTTTGAGTTAGGGAAGCTGAAATTCAGCGAGGCACTAAGCGGGCACTTGAGCGTCCAGCTTCTGGGCCAGTACGTGCTTGGGCACGGCGCCTACTTGCTTGTCCACAATCTGCCCGTTTTTGAAAACCAGCAGCGTGGGGATGCTGCGGATGCCGAACTTCATTGAAGTCTGGGGGTTAGCGTCCACGTCTACCTTACCAATGATGACTTTGCCTTCGTATTCGCCGGCTAGCTCTTCTACTACCGGGCCTACCATGCGGCAGGGGCCGCACCATTCGGCCCAGAAGTCCACGAGTACAGGCTTATCCGAGTTGATAATCTCCTCGAAATTGGCGTCGGTTATTTCAATTGCTTTGTGCGCCATGACGCTAGGGAATATGTTAGTGAAAAAACGTCCGGCGTGTACAGCCGACGAGGCTGCAAGGTAGCGGAGTTGGAGTAAAACAAAGAGGGTGGGGGAAAGTTCAGGCGGTGTTCAGGCAGGCTATATCAGCGCACAAACGTCCAGCTCAAATTCTTTCATTTTGTCAATAAAGGCCCGCGGGTCAATCTGAAAGCGGCGCGAGAACATATCGACGGCCAGCCGCTCGTGGGGCTCCACAAACTGAATTTCAAGGCGCTTCGAGCCCTTGGCGTGCTCGATGGCTTCTTGCAGGCGGTCGATCATGGGGCCGGTGACGGTGCGCAGGTCGAGCTTCACGCGCACGCCCTTGCTGAGCTTCTCGGCCACCTGGGCCAGCGGCTCCATCGTCTTGATTTTCAGCTCCCACTGGTCCTGGGTGCCGTAGCGCAGCTCCATCTTGCCCCGGATGAACAGCGGCGGTACCTGCTCGTTGTGGTAGTTTTTGGGGTTGATAAGCGGGCCGAAACGCGTGTAGTCGTCGCGGAACAGCGCCAGGTTGATGCTCGAATCGTAGTCTTCGATGTTGAACGAAGCCATCGGCTGGCCGCTCTTGGTGGTGCGGAAAGCCACGCCCGACACGAGGCCAGCCACGTTGACGTCCTTGCCGCGCTGGCCGTCGAGCTTATCGAGCGGGCAGGTGCAGTAGGCGTCGATTTCCATGCGGTAGGTGTCGAGCGGGTGGCCCGAGAGGTAGAAGCCCACCACTTCTTTTTCGCGGCGCAGCTTCTCGGGGGCACTCCACTCTTCCAGCTCCTGTACCTTGGGCAGCGGCGCGGCCACCGCCCCGAAGGCCCCCGCGCCGAACAGGCTGTGCTGGGCCGACTCCTTGGCTGCCTGGTGCTGCTGGCCCAGCTTCATGGCTTTTTCGATGAGGTTCTGGTCGCCGGCCGGGGCGTCCATAAACTGGCGGCGGTTGTACTTCTCGAAGCTGTCGAAGGCACCGGCCTGGGCCAGGCTTTCCCAGGTTTTCTTGTTTACCGAGCGCAGGTTCACGCGCTTGGCAAAGTCGAATACGTCGGTGAACGGACCGTTTTTCTGGCGCTCTTCCACAAGTTCCAGTACGGCCGCTTCGCCGGCGCCTTTCACGGCGGCCAGCCCGAAGCGGATCTGGTTTTCGCGGGGTACGTTGAATTTCTGCTCGCTTTCGTTCACGTCGGGGCCAAGTACGGCCACGCCCTGCTTGCGGGCTTCCTCAATAAAGAAAGTCACCTTCTTGATGTCGCCCATGTTGTTGGTGAGCACGGCGGCCATGTACTCGGCGGGGTAGTTGGCCTTGAGGTAGCCCGTTTGGTAGGCCACCACCGAGTAAGCGGCGGAGTGTGAGCGGTTGAAGCCGTACTCCGCAAATTTCTCCATCACGTCGAAGACCTCGTTGGCCTTCTTCGCCGGAATCTTGTGCAGCTTTTCGGCCCCAGCCACGAACTTCTCGCGCTCCAAGGCCATCTTTTTCATGTCCTTCTTACCCATGGCGCGGCGCAGCAAGTCGGCCCCACCGAGCGAGTAGCCGGCCAGAATCTGGGCCGTTTGCATGATCTGCTCCTGGTACACCATGATGCCCTGGCTGTACTCCAAGATGGGCTTGAGCAGGTCGTGCGGGTATTCGATGGGCTCGCGGTTGTGCTTGCGGTTGATGAAGGTGGGAATGAACTGCATCGGGCCGGGCCGGTACAGGGCGTTCATCGCAATCAGGTCCTCAATGTTGGTCGGCTTCAAGTCCTTGAGGTACATGCGCATCCCTTCCGATTCAAACTGGAACGTGCCGATGGTGTCGCCGCGCTGGTAGAGCTCGTAGGTCTTGGGGTCGTCGAGCGGAATCTCGTCGATGTCGATTTTGACGCCGTGGTTGCGCTCAATCAGGCGTAGGGCATCCACGATGATGGTCAGGGTTTTGAGGCCCAGAAAGTCCATCTTGAGCATCCCCGCCGACTCAATCACCTTGCCGTCGAACTGCGTCACGAGCAGGTCCGAGTCCTTAGAGGTCGAAACGGGGATGTAGTTCGTAATGTCGTCGGGCGCAATGATGACGCCCGCCGCGTGAATGCCGGTGTTGCGCACCGAGCCTTCGAGGCGCTCGGCCAGAGCCAGGATCTGGCCCTTGAGGTCGCCCTGGTCGGCCCGGATCGCTTGCAACTCGGGCACATCGCGGAAAGCCCCGGCCAGGGTGGTGCCGGGCTTTTCGGGCACGAGCTTGGCAATTTCGTTGGCGGCGGGTAGCGGCAGCTCCATTGCCCGGGCCACATCCTTGATACTCGACTTGGCGGCCATCGTACCGAAGGTGATAATCTGGGCCACCTGCGTTTTGCCGTACTTACCTACCACGTAGTCGATAACTTTCTGACGATTCACGTCGTCGAAGTCGATGTCGATATCGGGCATCGACACGCGCTCGGGGTTCAGGAAGCGCTCGAACAGCAGCGAGTACTTGATGGGGTCGATGTTGGTGATGCCCACGCAGTAGGCTACCGCCGAGCCGGCGGCCGAGCCCCGGCCGGGGCCTACGGCCACGCCCATGCTCCGGCCCTTGTTGATAAAGTCTTGAGTAATGAGGAAGTAGCCCGCGAAGCCCATCGTCTGGATGATGCGCAGCTCGTAGTCCAGGCGCTCCTCAATCTCGGGCGTGCGCTCGGAGTAGCGGGGCGGCTTGGTCATGGTCACGGTGCCGTTGCCCGCGCTGGCCCCGAAGGCACCCACGTAGGTCAGCTCGCGTAGGAACTCGTCGGCGTTGGCAAACTGCGGGGGCAGAGGGAAGTTGGGGAGCAGGATGTCGCGGGCCAGCTTGGGCGGCGTTATCTTATCCACAATCTCGTTGGTGTTATCCACACTTTCCGGCACGTCCGAGAAGAGCTCGTTCATCTCGGCCTGGCTCTTGAAGTAGAACTGGTCGTTGGCGAAGCCGAAGCGGCGGCGGCGCTGCTTGGGCGGCTTTTGCAGTTCCTCGTCGATGCGCGAGAGCATGCGGCGAGCGTTCTCATCGTAGGCGTGCTCGCGGCGCAGCTCGTCGAGCGGGCCGTAGTGCACGCGCTGGTCGGCGGTGAGCACGGTGTAGTAGTTCGTCTCGAAATCGCCGACCGGGATGCTGCGCTCCTCGGCCGTGTTGACGCACAGCAGCAGGTCGTGGGCCGCGTAGTCGGTCTGGTCTACGTAGTGCGAGTCGTTGGTGCAGATGACCTTGACGTTGTACTTCTTGGCAAATTTCAGGAGCACCTGGTTCACGTCCTCCTGGCTTTTACCGGTGCCGTCGAAGTTCATCAGCCCGTGGCGCTGAATCTCAATGTAGTAGTCCTCGCCGAAGACGTCGAGCCACCATTTCAGCAATTCCTCGGCCTTTTCCTCTCCTTCGAACAAAATCGCCTGCGGTACCTCGGCCCCGATGCAGCAGCTGGTGGCAATCAGCCCTTCGTGGTACTTCTTAATCAGCTCCTTGTCGATGCGCGGGAACTTGGAGTACACGCCCTCGATAAAGCTCAGCGAACAGAGCTTGGCCAGGTTGTGGTAGCCAGCCTGGTCCTTGGCCAGCAGCAGCTGGTGGTAGCGCTCGTCTTTTTCGCCCTTTTCGCGCAGGAAAGTCTTCTTGTGGCGGTCGGCGACGAGGTAAAACTCGCAGCCGACTATCGGCTTCACGTTGTACTTGTTCGCTTCGGCCACGAAATTGAAGGCCCCGAACATGTTACCGTGGTCGGTGAGGGCCACGGCGGGCATGCCGTCGGCCTGCGCCTTTTTCATGAGCGCCGAGATGCTGGCCTGGCCGTCGAGCAGGGAGTACTGGGTGTGCGAGTGCAGGTGCGAAAAGACGGGCATGGCAGGAAAATCTAAAAGTGAGCGCAACGCGGCGAAGCTTAGGCCAGCAGCTTGGCGCTGCCTCCTAATCAATCGTCGCCCATTGAAACTTAAAGTTACCGCCTGAGCAGGGTTTGGCATCGCCCGGCAGTAGCTCAGTCGCCAACTGCCTTGAAAATGAATTTGCTAGGAGGTGTTAACAGTCGCGCAACCAGAGGACGGTTGCGGCTAGTTGGATAAAGGCTAAAAAATGCGCATCGAGCTTGTCATAGCGGGTGGCCACGCGGCGAAATTGTTTGAGTCG
>CAJYVK010000339.1 GCA_913778455.1 uncultured Hymenobacter sp.
CCTACCTGCACGAGCACGGCGAGGCCCGCCTGCCCGTGCAGGTAGGCCAGCGTGAGGCCGTGCACCTGCATGGAGGCCGGGCTGATGTCGTAGTCGCTGGGCCGGATGTAGTGGTTCTCCGTCTTTACCAGCTCGCCGGCGGCGGTGTACACCAGCCACGCCACCTGGGCCACGTGCGGCCACGCGCCCGGTTCGGCGTAGGGCCGGCGCCAGTCGGCGGGCAGGCCCGACGTCTCGGTATCGATGAAAAGCAAGTACTCGGGCACGGCGTAAAAGTAAGGAGCAGCCGGCACTCAACAGTGAGCAATTACTTACTGTTCCTGTTGCGGGCCGCCTGCCCCTCGCTAAACGGCACCTGCCTAGTGGTTTATCGGCGCTTCGATCAATAAAAAACGAGTGCCTGCCACGCAGTCGATGCTAACGTGATCGGTGTCCCAGATGCCCAGGCTTTCGCGCTCAGCCACCGGCTGGCCCGCTACCGTCACGCTACCGCTGATGATGAACAGAAACAGGAGCTTGTTGAGTGGCTTGAAGTGGTAGTCAACCGTTTGATTCTCGGTGTAATAACCCAGCGAGAGCTTGGCGTTCTGGTTGATCCAGCAGTGCGCCTGGCCTTCCTCGTTGCTGACGATGGTGGTGAGCTGATTCGGTCGCCGGGCTTCGGGAAAGGAGCGGCGCTGGTAGCGCGGGCCAATGTTCTGAAGCTTGGGCTCAATCCAGATTTGCAGAAAGTTAACCGTATCTTCCCCCACGTTGTGCTCCTCGTGGCGCAGGCCGCTGCCGGCGCTCATGATCTGCACCCAGTCTTGGTGCACTACCTCGGTGTAGCCCAGCGTGTCCTTGTGGTTCATGCTGCCAGCCAGCATCACGGAGATAATCTCCATGTTGGCGTGGCCGTGAATACCGAAGCCACCGCCCGGCTGCACAAAGTCGTCGTTGAAAACCCGCAGCAGCCCGAAGCCGCTGCGCTCGGGGTCGGCATAGGGGCCGAAGCTGAGCGAGAAATTGCTTTGCAGCCAGCCAATGTCTTTGAGGCCACGCTCGTTGGCGCGGGTGAGGCGGGTTTTCATGGGGTATCGTTTAACAAATTCGGAGTAGAAATAAAACGTCTGTCAGCCTGAACTTGTCGAGGCAGCTTCCTGCCCAGTCTAGGCGCGGCGGGAGAACTGATTCGACAAGTTCAGCGTGGCATTACGTGTCTTAGGCGTTTGGTGCGGGATAAAAAACGGAGCTGCTAAAATTGCATCGGTACTTCCATTAGCAGTAACTCTGCTTTGCTATCCGCTTTGATGTCAAGCTTATCCACCTCCCACAGCCCGAAGCCGTCGCGGCGGTGCAGGGCCTGGCCGTTGATGGTAACGTCGCCCTCCAGCACGAAGGCATACACGCCGTTGCCGGGTTTTTTGATCTGGTAATCAGTAGTAAAGCCCTGGTCGAAATTGCCCAAGTGAAACCACGCATCCTGGTGAATCCACACGTTGCCCTCGGCCGCGTTGGGCGATACCACTTGCAGCAGGCGGTTGTGGCGCTCGGCGGGGGCGAAGGTTTGCTGGGCGTAGCGCGGGGCCACGCCGCGCTTGTTAGGAAACACCCAGATTTGCAGAAACTTGACGGGCTCGTGGTGACTGTGGTTTTTCTCGCTGTGGGCCACCCCGGTGCCAGCGCTCATCACCTGCACGTCGCTTTGGCGAATCACGGCCTTGTTGCCCAGCGAATCCTGGTGCTCCAGGTCGCCGGAGAGCGGAATGCTGATGATTTCCATGTTGTCGTGCGGGTGCCGGCCAAAGCCCATGCCCCCGGCCACAGTATCGTCGTTGAGCACGCGCAACGCCCCAAAATGCACGCGGCTGGGGTCGCTGTAGCCAGCGAAACTAAAGGTGTGGTAGGAGTTGAGCCAGCCGTGGTTGGCGTGGCCTCGGGTAGCGGCGGGGTGCAGAACGGATTGTGCCATGAGGAGTGACAAGCTAATAGGTGTCGGGAGGAAGACAATTAATGTAGGTACATTGTTTTCGCAAAGATGTGAAAAAATTGCGCACGTTGATTGCGGGTAGCCTCAATCAACGTGACTTTTTCTAGTAATTAGTTACAACTGAAAGGTTCGGTTTAACTGGTAGGGTACTGAAAATACCGAGTAAACGGCTCAGTGATAGCCGTGAGTACTGCTGCGGCACCCTGCCAGCCCGCGCCAACTGGAAAGCTTTGTAGAGTAATCTTGGCTGGCACACCCAACTGGGGCGGGCAGCCGGGGGCCAGCACGGAAAACTCCCTGAACGGTAGCGCCAAGCCCATCCCGAGCGCCTTGGCGTAAGCTTCTTTACGCGTCCAGATAAGGTAGAAAAGCGGCCAGTAGTCGGTCGGGTCCGCGGCTCGGAGGGCGGCTTGCTCGGGCGGTGAAAACAGGTCGGCTATCAGGGGTGCCGCGTCGGGGAGCGGAATCAGCGGTTCAAGGTCGGCCCCGACGGGGCCGGCGTTGCTGAGGGCCAGCAAGGCCCGGCCGGGGCGGTAGGACAGGTTGAACGACAGGTGATGACCGGTGAGTATCGGCTTGCCGTTGGCATCGGTGGTCAGCTCGATGGCGGCGTGGGGCTGGCCGGTGTACTGGCTGAGAATACTGCGCAGAAAGCCGTGGGCGCGGGCGTAAGTCTGCCGCAACGCGGGCGTACGCAGGCGGGCCAGCCGGGCCAACTCGGCGGCCGAAAGCGAGGCTTCTGCCGCCGACCAGTCAGGGTTGTCGGCCGCGAGGTCGGCCTGCCAGATGTGGAGGAAGGGCGACACGAGGGAGAGATTAGAGCCTAGAGCCAAGAGCTTATATTGGGATGGTTCGATAAGTAGGTCTAAGCTCTTGGTTCTAATTCCTCAACTCTACACTCTCAGCCATTGGAAATAAAGGCGCTCGGGATGCCCTGCCAGCGGGTATTGGCCGGTAGCTGCTCGCCCTTCATGAGTAGGGAGAGGCTTTTGAGGGTGGCGCCGGGGCCGATAACCGAGTCGTAGAGCACCACGCAGGAGGTGCCCACGGTAGCGTAGCGCCCAATGCGTAGGTTGGACATTTTCATTACGCGGTCCTCGAACAAGTGCGTCTGAATGGTGGCCCCGTTGTTGATCACGGCGTGGTCGGCCACCCAGGCCAGGTCAAATTCGGTGATTTCGGTAGTATCGAGGTACACCGAGTGGCCGAAGCGGCTACCCATGAGCTGAAAAAACCAGGTGGCGAAGGGCGTACCCAACAGAACCGATTCCCAGAACGGATACACGTAGCTTTCGCAGAGGGAATTAACGAGCTCGTTGCGCCACACGAACGACGACCACAGCGGCCGTTCCCTGGCGTCGATCCGCCCGACGAAGACCCACTTCGCGGCCGTCGACACCGCGGCGGCGACGGCGCCCGCGACGATGAGGACCGGAC
>CAJYVK010000340.1 GCA_913778455.1 uncultured Hymenobacter sp.
AAGCCTTCCGCGATACCTGGGAGCTGGGCATCCACAGCTACCTCAGCTACCTGCGCGACCGGCTACTGGTGGCCCGGGAGCTACTGACGGAATCAGGGTCGTGCTTCGTGCAGATTTCGGATGAGAATATTCATCTTGTTCGTACCCTAATGGACGAGGTTTTCGGTAGTGGCAACTTTGTAAGTATTATTACTATGAAGAAAAGTGGAGGCATGAGCCAAGACACCCTCAATAATATTTCAGATTATATAATTTGGTATGCTAAAGAAAAAACTCTCCTGAAGAAGCGCCCCCTTTTTGTTGAAAAATCCTTAGCGGAGGGGAGTGGGGCGCGCTACAATCAAGTCGAAGAGCCTGATGGCAAGATTCGACCGATAAAATTTGAGGAAACAATTAACACTGCATTATTACCTAAGGGTGCCAAAGTTTTTCTTGGCGGTCCTTTAACATCACAAACTCCCAGCCATACAACTACTTATGAGTTTGAATTAAACGGCAGGAAATATCATCCTAAAAATCGAGGATGGAGTACTAATGTTACCGGCATGAGAAAGCTAGCCGATAAAGGGCGGATAATTCAAACTAAAGATTTTATTAACTTCAAGCTCTATTTTGATGACTTTCCAGTAGTCAATCTGTCCAATTTGTGGACAGACACAATGGGGACAGCTGAGCAAGACAAGCGATACGTAGTTCAGACTGTCACTAAAGCTATCCAGCGGTGCATGCTCATGTGCACCGACCCCGGCGACCTTGTACTCGACCCCACTTGCGGCTCGGGCACCACGGCCTACGTGGCCGAGCAGTGGGGCCGCCGCTGGATTACGATGGACACCTCGCGCATTGCCCTCAACATCGCCAAAACGCGGCTGATGACGGCCAGCTTCCCCTACTACCGGCTCTACGACGAGGCCGGCCAGGATTTGCGCCAGGGCTTTGTGTATAAGGAGGTGCCGCACATCACCCTCAAGAGCCTGGCCAACGACGAGCCGCCGACCACCGAAAAGCTCTACGACCAGCCCGAGGAAGACAAAAAGCGCCTACGCGTAGCGGGCCCCTTTACCGTCGAAACCCTGCAAAGCCTGAACCCCGTGCCGCCCGAGGAGGTGGAAACGCCCCGGGAAGAACTGGAAAGCCAGGCGCAGTTCGAGGCGCGGGTGTTCGCGGGCCTCACCGCCTCGGGCATCCGCAATGGGGCCAAAAACGAACAAGCAGTCTTTCTGCGCGTCGAGCGCCGGGCCTCGCCCGCCCTGCCCGCCGAAGGGTACTGGCGCGACGCCGACGGCCGCGAGCGCAAGGCCTATTTCCTGCTCGGCCCACGCTTCGGCACCGTGAGCAAAAGCCAGGTCAACGACGCCGTGAAGGAGTGCCGCCAGCTCGGCGACGCCGATTGGCTCGTCGTGCTGGGCTTCGCCTTCGACGACGCCATCGAAAACCGCGCTCAGACCACCAGCGCTGGCACTTTCCAGGTCACACGGGCCCGCATCGGCGAGGACTTGCTGCAAGAGGGCCTGCTGAAAAAAGATAAGAAAGCCGCTTCCTTCGTGACCATCGGCGAGCCCGAAATCGGACTGCTGTACGATGCGACGGCGGGCACCGCCACCGTGGAGGTGCGCGGCCTCGATATCTGGGACCCCATCAACAACCGCCTGGCCGCCCGCTCGGTCGAAGACATTGCCTATTGGATGCTCGACGACGACTACGACGGCTCCAGCTTCCTGGTGCGGCAGGTGTTCTTCTGCGGCGGCGAGAAAAGCGAGTTCCGCAAGTGGCGCCAGAAGCTCGACGCCCAAGCCAGCGCCTCGGTCAAGCAGAAAGCCGAGCAAACCCTGCGCATCGAACTCGACGAAGATGCCTGGGAGCGGCTCTACGGCTTCCAGTCGCACCCCATCGAGGTGCGGCCGGGCCGCCGGGTGGCCGTGCGCGTCATCAGCCAGTTCGGCGAAGAAAGCACCCGGGTGCTGGTGCTGGGTACTTAGTGTCTGGCGCCTGAGTTATTCCACCTTTCCACTTTTTCAAGTTTTTAAAAAGCCCCCATCCAGCTTGGATAGGGGCTTTTTTATGGCCGACAGACTGCGGCAGTAGGGTTACTCGGCAAAATGCACCCGTTACCGATGAGCAAAAAAACCTCGTGTGTAAGCGTTGAATTCTTATAAAAAAGGTTTTTTAAGTGCTATTTTTGATCCGCGTACTCCCACCTACTGTTTACCAGTTTTACTCTCTGCCCTGGGTTCCGCACCAGTGTGCGCAACAGCTTACCACTTTTTACTTTTTACATAACCAATTAGCAATCAACGATCAATTTCCTTTTTAGCCTACCTAGTATCCACTCCCTTCACCCCATTATATGACCCCTCACCTTACTCCATTTCCAACGTGGAAAACTTCTTACTCCCTTCGGTCGGCACGCCGAAGGCATGGCTGCTAGCCCTGCTCGCTGCGGCGGGCACAGCCCCAGCCGGCGCAACGACGCCGGCTGGCTGGCACCGCCCCACGGCCGTGGCGCTGCTGGGCTTCGTTTTTGAAGACGTCAACTACGGCGGCGGGGCCGGGCGGCCCCGCAACACCACTGGCACCAGCAGCCGCCCCAGCGCCACCGTAGAGCTGTACAGCGCCGCCGGGACCCTGCTGCAAACCACCACCACCGACGCCTCCGGCCTCTACTCGTTTACCGTGGAGGCCAGCACCACCTACCAGGTACGGGTGGTGAACAGCACCGTGACCAGTAGCCGCGCTGGCTACACGGCCGCCCTGCTGCCCGTGCAAACCTATGCCGGTCAGGGCAACGACCCCAACGCTGGCAACCGGGTGGGCGGCGCAAACCCGGCCAAAACCGACGCCCCGGGCAACCCGGGCAACCAAACCCTGGCCGACCTGACGCCGGCCGGCGGCACGACCACGCCCGAGTCGGTGGTGAGCGTGACCACCGGCACCGACGAAACGGTGGGTCCCAGCTTCGGCTACTGCTTCGACGTGGTAGTGAACACCAACGGCGCGGGGCAGGGCTCGCTGCGGCAGTTCGTGCTGAACGCTAGCGCGCTGGGCGGCGAGGGTAGCCTGGCACAGAGCGGCAGCACGCGCAGCACCACCAGCAGCGCCAGCACGGCGCTGCCCGGCGGGCGCGAAACCAGCATTTTCATGATTCCCGACGGGCAGGCCCACCCGGGACTGCTGGCGGCCGGCGCGGGCGGCCCGACCTCGCAGCTCACTACCCAAAACGGGCAACAGGTGGCCGTCATTACCCTCACGGTCGCCGACGGGTCGCTGGGCATTACGGGCACCAATCCGACGCTGACCAGCCTCGACGGGGGCACCCAGACGGCCAACGTGGGTAACACCAACGCGGCTGTGCTGGGCACGGGCGGCAGCGTGGGCACCACGGCCAGCTTGTCGTACGGCAGCTTCAGCGGGCCCGAGGTGGAGCTGCTGGGCGAGTACGCGGCTGGCAACGCGGCCAGCAGCCGCAAGCCGCGCAACGGCATCAACGTGCAGGCCGACGACTTCTGGCTGCGCAACGTGGCGATGCGCAACTTCGGCAACCCCGGCGGGCAGGGCGCGGTGGGCTTCGACAACGTGCCGGGGCGCACGGGCCCACTGAGCGGCTACACTGGCACCAACGGAGCCACTGCCGGGCCGCAGGGACCAGTGCGGGCCCTCATTGAAAACAACGTGCTGGGGTCCGACGCCGCCTCGTTTGCGGCTCCGAGCCCGTTTGCCTCCAACGAGGGCGACAACGGACGCAACAACCAGCACTTGCAATACGACGTGAGCGGCACCAGCCCCACGGTGAGAACGCTGACGGTGCGCACCAACCTCATCGGGTTTTCGGAGCGGCGGGCGCTGCACGTGCAAGGCAACTCGGCCATCACCTCGGGCTACAACATCAATCTGAGCGCTTACGACAACGTGTTTCAGGAGGCGGGCGTGAGCGGCAACCCGTTCAGTAACTCCTCGCCCTACGCCGCCTCGGCGGCCGGCGCCATCGAGCTGATTCAGACGACCACGCCGTACGTAGAAATCTACAACAACCGCATCAGCGGCCCGGGCACGGTGAGCAGCTACAACGGCCTGGGCTCCGACGGCATTGAGCTGAACAACGCCCGGGTGAGCACCCCCAGCGGCGACCCGACGCAAACGGCCAACAACGAGCGCCGCGACGCGGGCGCGGCCCAGCAAGGCTCGCGCATCGAGCAGAACAGCATCAGCAACCAGCGCCTGGCCGTACTGTGCCAAAGCAACGCAGCTTTCGCCGCCTACGCCCTCGACAACCTGCCCTTTACCGGCAACTCGTTTACGAACAACTACCTGGGCCTGTACAACCAGGGTGCCGGCCACACCTACCAGAACAACGTGGTGAGCGGCAGCATGACGTCGGGCCTCATTACCATCGGGCCCACTAATACCTTGACTGGCAACACGCTGAGTAGCAACGGGGCCAGTGGGCTGATAGTGGGCGACGCCTCGCAGAGCCCGGCCACGGCCACCAAGCCGGCCACCACGGGCGTAGTGGTAGGCCCCGGCAACACGGTAACCAGCAACGGGGCCACCGGCACGCTGCTCACCAACGCCAGCACCCGCGCCACCGTCAGCCAAAACGCGCACTACGCCAACGGTGGGCTGGCCATCGACCTGAGCGCCAACGGTACCGGCAACGGCGTGACGCCCAACAACGGCACCCTTAACGAGAGTTTCCCCAACCGCGAGCTGGACTACCCCATCCTGACTAGCGCCCTACTGACCGGCAATCAGCTCATGGTGAGCGGCTACGTGGGCTCGGCCGCCGGCCAGAGCACCTTCGCCAACGCCACCGTAGAACTTTTCCGGGCCGACAACAGCCCGGCCAACCAGAACGGCCCGGTGGTTGCTGGCGACGGCCAGAGCGTACCCCACGGCAAAGGCCGCGCCTACCTGGGCGCCCTCACCGCCGACGCCAGCGGCAACTTCAGCGGCACGCTCACGGTAAGCAGCTTGAGCAGCGGCGACCAAGTAACGGCCACGGCCACCCTGGGCACGTCCGGCACGGCCACCGCCGCCACCTCCGAGTTTGGCAACAACGCCACGGTGACCGCGCCGCTGCCGGTGCAGCTGGTGGCCTTCACGGCCCGGGCCGGCACCGACCGCGACGCCTACCTGAGCTGGACGACGGCCTCGGAGCTGAACAGCGCCGCCTTCGTGGTGGAGCGCAGCCTCGACGGGGTATCTTTCGCCGAAATCGGGCGGCGGGCCGGGCAGGGCACCAAAACCGGCAGCACCATTTACGCCCATACCGACGCCGGCATCGGACAGCGGGTGGCGGGGGCCGTGTACTACCGCCTGCGCCAGGTCGATACGGACGGCAGCACCAGCTACTCGCCGGTGCGGACGGTGCGCTTCGGCGCGGCAGCCGACCTCAGCCTAGCCCCCAACCCGGCCGGCCCCGCCACCACCCTCGACCTGAGCGCCCTGCCCACCGACGCCACTTACCAGTTGCTGCTGCTCGACGCCGTGGGCCGCCCCGTGCGCCGGCTGACCGCGTCCGGCGGCCAGGTCCTGCCCCTCGATCTGCGCGAGCTGGCCAGCGGTACCTACCTATTGGTGCTCACCGGCTCGCAGACCGACGGTACGCCCTTGCGCCAAGCGTTGCGGCTGATGCACGAGTAGCCCCCTACTGCCAACCGCCACCATCAAAAAAGCCGCTGCTCAGCCGGGCAGCGGCTTTTTTGATGGTGGTAGCACGGGGCCGAAGGCTGGTAGGCAAGCGAGCAGCGAACAGCGTAGTAAGCCACAGGAGCGCAGCTACTCTACGCAGGTTACCAGCTACCAGCCAACTCGGCCGCCGCGCCGATAGTAGCATTTTCTAGCCCCACCGCCTACATTAGTGGCCCATACTCCCCAGGTTCCGCCATGCACCTTACCCCCAAAGACCTCGACAAGCTCGTGCTGCACCAGGCCGCCGTAGTGGCCCAGAAGCGCTACGCCCGTGGCCTGCGCCTCAACTACCCTGAGGCCGCCGCCCTGCTCGCCGCTCAGTTGCTGGAATTTATCCGCGACGGCGAGTCGGTAGCCGCGCTCATGGACAAGGGCAAGCAGCTGCTGGGCTTTGCCGACGTACTCGACGGGGTGGCCGAGCTGCTGCACGAGGTGCAGGTAGAAGGCACCTTCCCCGACGGCACCAAGCTCGTGACCGTGCACCAGCCCATCTGCCGCGAGCACGGCGCCCCTGAGCTGGCCCTCTACGGCAGCGGCCTCAGCCGCCCGGCCGCCGCGCCCGCCCCCACCGCGCCCGCCGCCCCGGAACCCGGCGAGTATCTACTGGCTGAAGGCGACCTCATTCTCAACGACAAGCGCGAGGTAATCGAGCTGGAAGTCCTCAACCGGGGCGACCGGCCGGTGCAGGTAGGCTCGCACTACCCCTTCTTCGAAACCAACCCCGGCCTGGACTTCGACCGGGCGGCGGCCTTCGGCTACCGGCTCAACATCCCGGCCGGTACGGCGGTGCGCTTCGAGCCGGGCGAGCGCAAGCGCGTGCAGCTAGTGGCGCTGGCCGGCGAGCGCCGCGTGTACGGCGGCAACGGCTGGACTAGTGGGCCGCTGGATGAGGCGGGGAAGAAGCGGGCGCTAGGGAAGCTGGGGTAACTGAAATTATTATGTTACATGAAATATCTATTATCTCTACTTGGCTTACTCTTTAGTATGAATGCCTTATGCCAGGTGCAAGTAAAAGGCAGGGTGCTAGATGCGGAAACTGGCAAGCCGATACCTAAACTTAGATTCTATATTCATAAGGACTATGATAAATGGATTGATACTGGTGAAACGAACGCAGAAGGATATTTTTCAGCTGAAATACGGCCTCAAGAATGGAATAGCACGTCTAGGTATCAGATTTTTATAAATAAAACAGGGTATAAACTCACGGAAGCAGAATTAAATACTAGCAAAAAATATGACACTATAATCTTACTACCTTATAAAGGTGAGTCAGGTAACAACTACTGCTCAGTACCTAGTATGGGATTTTATGCGCCCCGTACAATTAATAGCATACATGAGCTACCTGACCCTATTCAACATAAACTGATTGGTTATCTAGTCAATCGTCTGGGAAGCAGCTTCTATAATCGCATCCACTTTACAAGTGGCAACGTTGTAGACATAAAGCGGCTACATAAAGTAGAGCCTAATTCGCTGAATTATCGATGGACTGTTCATAATTATTATCTATGCTTTACAATTGCTGATACGCTAGGCGCTTCGATAGCAATGGATAGCACAGGAATAGTAAAGGAAAATTGGGGACTTCCAGAAATAGCTAAAGACTCATCCAAGGCAAAGGTTATCAATGAGAAACAAGCAATAAAAATTGCCAAGAAAAATAAAGCTTATAACAAGAGAACAACGGCTGTATTTTTTGGATACGACTCTAAAAGTGATTGTTTTGAATGGAGTTTTAAAAACTGCATATACAGTAATATAAACACTAGCTGTAGCATATTACATATTGCAGCCCATACAGGTCAAGTACTTCGAACTTCTAGAACATCAGGCATACGCTCCTTTTATTGATATTCCCCAAACCTATGTCCTTACCCCTTTCCCGCCAAGCCTATGCCGCCATGTACGGCCCCACTACCGGCGACCGCGTTCGCCTGGGCGATACCGGGCTGCTGATTGAAGTTGAGCGCGACTACGCCGTGTACGGCGAGGAGTGCAAATTTGGCGGCGGCAAAACCCTGCGCGACGGCATGGGGCAGGCGGCCGGCATCGGGCCGAATGAGGCGCTCGACCTATTGATTACCAACGCCTTGGTGCTCGACTACACGGGTATCTACAAGGCCGACGTGGGCATCAGGGGCGGGCGCATCGTGGGGCTGGGCAAGGCGGGCAACCCGCACATCATGCCGGGCGTGACGCCGGGAATGGTGGTGGGCGTAACTACGGAGGTGGTGGCCGGCGAGGGGCACATCCTTACGGCGGGCGGCATCGATTGCCACATCCACTTTATTTGCCCCCAGCAAATCAACGAGGCACTGGCCTCGGGCGTAACCACGATGGTGGGCGGCGGCACCGGGCCAGCGGCGGGCACCACGGCCACCACCTGCACGCCGGGCGCATTCTACATCGAGATGATGCTCAAGGCCACTGATGCCTTCCCGATGAACTTCGGCTTCCTGGGCAAGGGCAACGCCTCGCGGCCCGAGGGCTTGGCCGAGCAGTTGGCGGCCGGGGCGCTGGGCTTCAAGCTGCACGAGGACTGGGGCACTACGCCGGCCGCCATCGACCAGTGCCTGGCCGTGGCCGAGCAGTACGACGTGCAGGTGTGCATCCACACCGACACGCTCAACGAGAGCGGCTTCGTGGAGAACTCGGTGGCCGCGTTCAAAGGGCGCACTATCCACTCGTACCACACCGAGGGCGCGGGCGGCGGCCACGCCCCCGACATCATCAAGATTTGTGGCGAGCCCAACGTCATCCCGTCGAGCACCAACCCCACGCGGCCCTACACGGTGAACACCATCGACGAGCACCTCGACATGCTGCTTGTGTGCCACCACCTTGACAAGAACATCCCCGAGGACGTGGCCTTCGCCGAGAGCCGCATCCGCCCCGAAACCATCGCCGCCGAAGACATCTTGCACGACATGGGCGCGCTGAGCATCATCAGCAGCGACTCGCAGGCGATGGGCCGGGTGGGCGAAGTCATTACCCGCACCTGGCAAACGGCCCACAAGATGCGCCAGCAGCGCGGCCCCCTACCCGAGGATGCCAGCCGCGCTCGCCCCGCCGACAACTTCCGCGCCCGCCGCTACGTGGCCAAGTACACCATCAACCCCGCCCGCGCCCACGGCCTGGCCCACGAAATCGGTTCCGTTGAGCTTGGCAAGCTGGCCGATATGGTACTCTGGAAACCCGCCTTGTTCGGCTCGCGGCCCGAGATGATAATCAAGGGCGGCGTCATCGTGCAGGCCCAGATGGGCGACCCCAACGCCTCCATTCCCACGCCGCAGCCCTCGTTTTCGCGGCCGATGTTTGGTGCCTACGGCAAGGCAACGGGGCCGTGCTCGGTGGCCTTCGTATCAGCCGCTTCGGTGGAAAAGGTGACGGGCGAATATGGCCTGAGCAAGCGGGTGCTGGCCGTGCAAGGCTGCCGCACCGTGACAAAAAAGGACATGGCGCTGAACGACTACCTACCCAATATATCAGTAGACCCGGAGACGTACCGGGTGATGGTAGATGGCGTGCACCTGACCTGCGAGCCGGCGCAGACGCTACCACTGGCGCAGCTGTATAATCTGTTTTAAAGTGATTATACGCAC
>CAJYVK010000341.1 GCA_913778455.1 uncultured Hymenobacter sp.
CCCAGCTGCTGAGGTGCACCACCCGCCGCACGCCCGCCCGCTGGATGGCCTGCGCGTAGTGTCGCCCAATGCGCTGGAAATAAGCCCGCGAATCGAGCTCGCGGTAGCCCGACGCGATCATGGCGTACAGCGCGTCGGCCCCGGCGAAAGTAGCGGCCAGGAAATCGGCATCCTCGAACGAGCCAATGGCGGCGCGGGCTCCCAGCGCCTCAATGGCAGCCCACCGCTCGGGCTGGCTGCTGATAACGGTAACGGCATGGCCCTGCTGCACGAGCGCAGCGGCCAGCGGCCGGCTGATGTTCCCGAGGGAACCGGTGACGATGATTTTCATGGCGGCAAAGCTCTGGGCGAGCGAGGCCGGGCGGAAGGGCCAAACGGCGGGAAGATTGGGCAAAACGGCGGGGATAGCGCGGACTTTGTAGTCCGCGTGTAGCAGGCTAGCAAAGCGCGGGCTATAAAGTCCGCGCTACTGAGTGCCGATACCCCGCTGGCGACACACCAGTATTATTCCGAAAAAACCGCCCGAACGCCGATTGGTCGGCAAAGTGCAAAGTATTGGCAATCTGACCAATAGTGAGGGCGGGGTTTTGCAACAGCACCTGAGCCTCCAGCAGCACGGCTTCGGTGAGCCACTCGGCGGCGCGGCGGCCGGTGGCGGCTTTCACGGTTTCGGCGAGGTGCTTGGGGGTGATGCACAGTTGATCGGCGTAGAAGCCCAGACCGCGCTGAGTAATGTAGTGGGTATTTACTAGCTGCTTGAACTCACTGGCGATAAGCTGGCTGCGCGTTTGCACGGCCTGGGCGGCTACGTGCTGCGCGCTGTAGATGGGGGCCGTTTCGTGCAGCAGGATGTGCAGGAAGCTGCGCAAAATCTCTTCGCGGTAGGCGTGCGGCGCAGCGTATTTCTGCCCGATGGTGCGCAGCAGGGCCGCGAGGCTGGTCGCCTCGGCGGGCGGCAGCGGCAGCACGGGGCGGGCGTTGCGCCAGAAGAAAGCAAACGCGTCGGGATTTGGCCCACCACCTGCCATCGCGAAGTCTTTGGTAAAAAAGAAGCTGAGCGCCTCACAATCGGCCGCCATGAAGGGCCACTGCTTGATGACGTAGGGCGAGAGCACCAGCAACGAGCCGGGCCCCAGGTCGTAGGTGTCGAGGTTGACTTGCAGCCGCCCGCTCCCGCGCAGCACGAGGCCGATTTTATAGTATTCGCTGCGGTAGGGCCGGTTGATAGGCAGGTGCGGCGCCGGCGAATCGGGTCCGAGGAAGAAGGCCGTGGCCGGCTTTGCCTCCTCTTTCGTGAGGGCGGCGAGCGAGAAAAGTGGGATGGGGGCAGACATGAGCGGGCCAGTAGCGCGAACTTGTAGTCCGCTAGTAAACAAGTTAGCGCCGGGCGTGTCTACTCGCGGACTGCAAGCCCGCGCTACTACCCCAAGAACTTCCTGGCACCGCCCGGCGTATGCCCGAGCTAACCTTTTCCACGATGACCGAACTTCAACGCCTGTTCCTGGCCTACGACCAGCACCGCGCCGCCCGCCGCCCCTGCGCCCTGGCCACGGTAGTAGAAGTAATCGGCTCGGCCTACCGCCGCCCCGGTGCCCGGATGCTCGTCACCGAAGACGGTGAGCTGACCGGCGCCATCAGCGGCGGCTGCCTCGAAGGCGATGCCCGCCAGCGGGCGCGACGGGCCATTTTCCAGGGCGAGCCAGCGCTCGTGACTTACGACACCCGCGACGAAGAAGACCCGCGCCACGGCCTCGGCCCCGGCTGCCAGGGCGTGGTACGCATCCTGCTGGAGCCGCTCGACTTCGCCAACCCCGACAACCCGTTGGAGCTGCTGCGCGGCTTTGCCCGGCACCCCGTGCCGGCCGTGCTGGCTACCATCTTCGAAACCGACGCCGGTGGCCTGAAAGCTGCCGTGGGCCAGCGCGTGCTGCTCACCGAAACGGGCGCGGTGCGGGGCACCCCGCTGCTGGCCGCCCCCCTGGCCGAGGCCGCCCGCGCTACGTTGGCTCAAGGCCAGCCCCGCATTCTGACCCTGGCCACCGACGCCGGCCCGGTACGCGCCTCCCTCGAAATCCTGCGCCCGCCGCTGCGCCTCGTGGTGTACGGTGCCGGCAACGACGCCCAGCCGCTGGTGCGCCTGGCGGCCTCCCTGGGCTGGCACATTACCGTGGTGGACGGCCGGCCCAATCTAGCCACCGCTGCCCGCTTTCCCGAGGCGGCCGATGTGCGCATCGTGCCAGTGCGCGAGCTGGAAACCGCCACGCCCGACCCGCTGGCCTACCATGTGCTGCTCAGCCACAACTACGCCTACGACCTGGCCGCGCTGCAAACGCTCCTCGCCTCTCCCGCGCCCTACATCGGCCTGCTCGGCCCCCGGCTGAAAGCGCAGCGGCTGCTCGATGAGCTCGACGCCTTTCCGGCCGCGCTGGTGCAGCAGCTGCGCGAGCGCCTGCACAGCCCCATCGGCCTCGACCTGGGCAGTGAAACCCCCGAGGAAATTGCCCTGGCCATCGTGGCCGAGATTCAGGCGCAGCACAGCGGGCGACAGGGCCGGCCCCTACGCGAGCGGGCGGGCACGGTGCACATTCCGGCCGAGTCATGATCCTGGGGTTCAACGACGAATTTATTCCGGCTATTCTGGCTGGCACCAAGGTGCATACCATCCGGGAGGGCCAGCGGTGGCGGGCCGGCGACGTGGCCGAGTTCTACGCCCGCGCCCAGGCGCCCGACCGCTACGAGTTTCGGGCGCCGCTGCCGGTGCTGCTGGTGCAGGAAATCGAGCTGACTGTCGAGGGACTGCGCGTCGATGGCCGCCTGTTGCCCCCGCCCGAGCTGCTGGCCTTGGCCCAAGCTGATGGCTTTGCCACGGCTCAGGAGCTACTGGCCTTCTTCGCTGGCAAACCCCTCCCCCTGCGCGGGCAGCTCGTCCACTGGACAAACCTACGCTACTAGCGCCCCGCGTTGAACTACTCGTAAGAACTGTTCAGTCAGCGCTTGACGGCTCGGTCCAGAATATTTTCAACTTCCAGCAGTAGCGCGGCGCTCACCAGCAAATCGTGGAGAAGAAATAGCTCTTCCAGCGAAAACAGGAACACCTGGCTATCCACCGGCCCGGGCAGACTAATGCAGCGCTCAGCGGCGTCGAGCGTGGCCAGGGCGTGGTGCTCGCACAGCTCGGCTACGGTGGCCCGCCACTGGCGCAGCTCGTGCGGCAGCAGGCGCAGCCCGACGTTACCAAAGTAGAGGTGCAGACAGCACCGGCCGGGGCACATAGCTATGCAACCCAGCGTATTATGATGGAGGCAGCGCGACATAAGGCAAAGGCGGTAAAGTGGAAAAGGACCTGGTGCCGACACGAACAACTCAACCCGGCAGCCTCACTACGAAGCTGCCCCTCCTGCACTGCGTCGAGGGTTGTCCGTGCCGGACTTGGAGGTAGCCCCACCGCACGCCACAAGGGCGCACTGCGACAGAACCATAGAGTGATCTTGTTTAGACATTTTCTAAACAACAGCAAATGTACTAGCCAATTTGGTTGCCGCAAGACTTTTTAGAATTTTTCCAGATAATGAATTTTGTTCAGAAAAGTCTTATCCAAAAAATGCACATTGATACTAAACTACATTATAATAAATCCCCCCTTACACTACATTACTCCATCCGTCATGCTGGGCTTGCGAAGCATCTTATCGCCGCCGGACGGGCTACTCAAACCCGATAAGATGCTTCGCAAGCTCAGCATGACGGATGGAGTGGCAAGATGAGATTTCTAAAAAGCGTTACCATCAAATCATGGCTACCAAACGCCCCATTTCCGGGTACTTGACTCGATGTTGATAGCTCAGCTTGGTTGAATTGGGGAAAACTACCAGGGTAGCCTAGCCGTTGGGGGAAGCATTTCAGCCCGTGCCCATATGCCGACTCGATACTTTTTAGTGGTTTTATTGGGGTTCCCAACCCTGCACGGGTGGTCCCAGACGCCTGCCTCACCCGACACTACCACGGCCCACGCGTTGCCTGCTGCTACGGTAGTGGGCTACGGCCAGCGGCTGCCGCTGCGTCGCACGGCGGCCGGCGTGGGCGTCATTGATGGGGCGGTTATCCGGCGGTTTAATGAGAGCTCGCTGGCCTCGGCGGTGAATACGCTGCCGGGCGTGCGGCTGGAAGAGCGGGCCACGGCCAGCTACCGCATCAGCGTGCGGGGCAGCACGTTGCGCTCGCCATTCGGGGTGCGCAACGTGAAGCTGTACTACTTTGACATTCCCTTCACCGAAGCCAACGGCACTACGCCGCTCAACCTGCTCGACCCCGCGCAGCTGGGCCGCATCGAGGTGGTGAAGGGGCCGGCGGGCAGCGTGTACGGCGCCGGCACGGGCGGCGTGGTGCGCCTCGAAAACCGCCGCCCGCTACCGAATCAGCGCCGGGCGCAGGTGGGCTACTCGGTGGGCTCGTTCGGCTTGCGGCGCTTCACGGCCACGGCCGAAGCCAGCGGCCGGGGCGGTGACTACTGGCGGGCTCAGTACGCGCACCAACAGCTCTCGGGCTACCGCCAGCAGAGCGCCCTGCGCCGCGAGGTATTCGCCGTGGACGGCCAGCTTTCGCCCTCGACCACCCAAACGCTGGCGCTGCACGCCCTTTACACCGACATCTACTACCAGTTGCCGGGCGGCCTCACCCGCGCCCAGTATGAGCAAGACCCGCGGCAGGCCCGGCCGGGCACGGCCGCGGCCCCCGGCACCGTGGCCCAGCAGGCTTCCTACGCCTCCCAAACCGGCCTGCTGGGGGCCACGCACGAGTACCGGTTTTCGGAGAAGTGGCGCACCACGGCCACGCTCTACGGCCGGGCCAGCCGCATTCAGACGCCCTACCTCGTCGACTGGCAGCGCGATGCGCGACTGGAGGGCGGCGGCCGGCTGGCCCTCAATTACCAGGGCAAGCTGGCCGGGCGCGTCCTGCGGGTGCAGGGCGGCGGCGAGTTCCAGGCGGCGTTCGTGGATTCGCGCAGCTACCAGAACGTGGGTGGCGCTCCTACTACCCTGCGCTACGACGACGAGATCACCACCCGCACGGGCTTCGCCTTCGCCCAGGCCGACTACGAGCTGCCGGCCGGGCTGTTGCTCACGGCCGGGGCCAGCTACAATCGCCTGCGCTACGAGCTGGCGCGGGTATCGAGCGCCGCGACCAACCCGGCGGGCTACGTAGTCGAGCAGGATTTTCGGCCGCAGGTGCTGCCCCGCGTAGCCTTGCTCAAGGAAATCACGCCCGCTATCTCGGCCTACGCCTCGGTGAGCAGCGGCTATTCGCCCCCCACTGAGGCTGAGTTGCGGCCTTCGGATGGCACCATCAGCCGCGATTTGCAGGCCGAGCGGGGCACCAGCTACGAGGTGGGCGGCCGGGGTACGCTGCTCCACGAGCGCCTGGCCTTCGACGTGGCCTTGTTCGACTTGGAGCTGCGCAATACCATCGTCTCGCGCTCCAATGCGCAGGGCGTGCAGCTATTTGCCAATTCGGGCACTACCCGCCAGCGCGGGGCCGAGGTGGCCGCCAGCTACCAGATTTGGCAGCAGGCAGAGTTGATACCGGAAGCACCCGACGTAGTGCGTACTACCGGCGCGGGCCTGCGGGCCTGGGCCAGCTACGCGTACAACCGTTTTCGCTTCGGCAGCTACGAATCAGCCACGGGCCAGCAGTTTGGCGGCAACCGCCTCACGGGCACCGCGCCCCACACGCTCAGCGCGGGCCTCGACTTCAGCGAGCGGTGGGGCTTCTACCTCAATCCCACCCTCAGCCACCAGTCGCTCATCCCGCTCAACGATGCCAATACCGACTACGCGGCGGGCTACTGGCTCTTCGGTGGGCGCGGCGGCTGGCGGCGCACGGTGCTAACTCATTTGCAGCTTGATTTGTACGCGGGCGTGGACAACGCAGGCGACCGCCGCTACAGCCTCGGCAACGACCTCAACGCATTTGGCGGGCGGTATTTTCAGCCCGCACCGGGGCGTAACTACTACGGCGGCGTGCTGGTGGGCTGGCAGTGGTAATGCCGCTGGCCGCTGGCGCGAGTTTAGGCGCAGCCGTAACTCGCCGCCGACCAGTGGGGTGGAGTTTCCAAACTCCACCGCCGCTCTAATCGACCACTCACTACCTCACTGGCGCGAGTTTAGGCGCAGCCGTAACTCGTGCCGAGCTATAAGGTGGAGGCTGCGCCTCCACTGCCGCAACGCGGCAAATGGCGTAAGGCAGGTATGACAATGAAGCGAATGCAGACGTGCCGCGTTGCGGCAGTGGAGTTTGGAAACTCCACCCCACTGGTCGGCGGCGAGTTACGGCTGCGCCTAAACTCGCGCCAGTGAGAGCCAGTGAGAACCAGTGAGGTTACTAAGAGTAGGCCACCTTCTCTACAAGGAAACCCCAATTCCCGGCCCCAACAAGAAGAACCAGTCGCCTTTTGACAGGCGATAGCCCCCACCGAGGTAAAGCGGGAAGGTGAGCTTGGCATTAGGTCGCACGGGCGTGACGGAGCCAATAACGACCACGCCCAGGTCGCGGCCGGTGGCATCGGGCGAGAGGTTGAAGGCGTTGAGGGCCACGAAGCCCGCCCCCACTTTATAAGGCCGCAGGCGGTTGATGCGGTCGGGAGCGTAAAAGCTCAGCTGCGCCAGCGTAGCCAGGCTAATACCACTGAAGCTGCCGTAGCCCGGCTCCTGCGTCGATTTGAGCAGCAGGCCGGCCGGGAAGCTCACGCTGATGTCGAAGCTCACGTGGCGGCGCAGCACCAACTCTATCTGCTGCGAGTAGCCCTTGGTAGCGTACTGGCGCGAGTCAGTGCGGATGTTGATGATGATGCGGTACCACGCATCGAGGTCGTAAGTCTTACGCCCCAGAATATTATTGAGGCTGAAGTTACCCACTTGGCAATCATTACCTTGGTAGTAAGCGTAGCGCGGTGAAGCCTCGCCGGGGCAGATGACGAGCTGGTCCACGGTGCGCTGGTCGATGAGGTTGCCCTTGTCGTCCACGGTACGCACGTCCATCGTCAGGTATTGGCGGCCGTAGAGATTGCCGCTCTCGTCGATGGCGTTGGTATTGAAGCTGAAAACGACGTCGGAGATGGTCTTGTCGTAGAGCACCGGCCCGTTGAGCTGGGTTGCGGGGTGCGGCCCGTCGCCGTAGTTGACTTGCACGAAATTGAGCGGGTGGGGCCGCTGGGCCTCCTTCACGCTCAGGCCGAAGTCGGTGGGGTTGCTGCCGTCGAAGATGGCGATGCGCTTGCGCACGCTGCTCAGCGGCACCTGCACGCGGTAGATGAGCGCCTTCTCGGAGCGCGTCGAGGAGTCGGAAGGAATAATGTTAGCCCCGTCGAAGTGATAGCGACCCTTGAGCAGCGACTCCCCTTCGAGGCGCACGTCCACCGTCTCGCCGGGGTTGATGGTGGTGTTGCCGCCCCAGTCGCCCCCCCGGTGCAGCACGCTGATGTTGGCGATGCGCGGGCGGGGCGTAATGTCGAAGTTGGTGATGTACTTGGCTACGTCGCCATCCTTGATGTAGAGGTAGCCATCGGCCTGGCGGTGAATGTTGTACACCCGCAGTTGGCACAGCACCCGGTCGTTAGACAAGTAGCTGCGCGTGAATAATTCGGCGATGAGCGCGCCGCCCGGCTCCTGCTGGGCCTCGATGCGGTAGGTGCGGCGCAGGTCGAAATTGTGGCCGTCGTCGAGCACGAATTCGATGCCCTGGCTGCGGCCAGCCTCGTCGTAGGTCACGTCCTTACGCTCGGCGGTGAGGAAGCGCAGGCGGCTGGCCTTCACTTGAAAGTCGAGGCGCAGCGGCGGCAGCTGGTAAGTGAGCCGACCGGCCCCGTCGAGGCGCGGCCGCTCGCTCAGGGCGCGGACGATGATGGTATGTGCCCCGAGCGTATTGGGCACGAGGTGCAGGAAGAGGCCGTTTTTCTCGCGGGTGAGCTTGTAATCGATGTCCTGGTTTTTAGTCCACTCGTTGGATACCCGCACGTTGGCGATGTTGTTGGTGCTCACCTCCACCACCTTCTCTTCGCCGATGAATAGCTCGGAGGTAGTCAGCCGGGCGTCGAGCGTAGTGCGCGTGAGGGGCAGCAGGCTCACGATTTGCTGCGCCCGGGCCGGCTGCCCGGCCGAGTCTACGGCGGGGGCGAAAGCCAGCCGTACAAACGGTGCCCCGGTGAGGTTGCGAAAGTGCAGCGTACCCCGGTACTCGCCACTCGGCCCGGCGATGAGTGAATCTTGCAGCACAAAATCGGGCGAGGGCAGCAGGCGCGGGGGCCGGCCACCGGGCTGGGTGGGCACGAGACGCAGCTCGGCCACCTGGTCGTCGTTGTGGTAGTAGAAATAAAGGCGGGGTTCGCCGGCCACGGTCAGCATCTGCTCGCCGAGGCTGTAGCGCACGGTATCGAGGGTGAGCGACAGGCTGCGCAGCAGCGGCGTGGTGGGCGCCGAGCCCTGGGCCCGCGCCCCGGTGGCCGCCAGCAGCAACGCGATGAATAGCCAGTATTTTTTCAGCATAGCACAAGCACTTACCGCAAAGGTCCGCCCCAGCCGGGCACAGGCCCAACATGGCGGCGCTTTTTTTACGCGAACGCG
>CAJYVK010000342.1 GCA_913778455.1 uncultured Hymenobacter sp.
GTGGGCCAGCCCACCAGGTACGTCACGCGCGGCCCCCACCAGTGGCGCAATTGCCCGGCCTGCCAGTGGTAGCGCCCGGTCGGATCGGCGCGGCGTGCCAAGTCCAGCAGCGCCTCGGGCGGGTACATGCGCAGGATGGAGACGCTGCCATCCCACATGGTAGCCAGTGGGATAATTGGAAGTAAATAAGTAAAAATCAGTCGGCTAAGGCGGAAGGGGCGAAAAAACGGCGTGAGCAGCAGCTGTGCCACCGGCAGCACCGTGAGCGCCAGCCCGATTTCGAGCCAACTCTTGGCCGCTCCCTCAAACACGCCCACGCCCTGCCCGCCGGCCACGGCATCGCGCAGTAGCGCCACGGCCTGGGGCGGCGCAAAGTGGTGAAAAGCCGAAAAAATAACCCGAAACCCCGGCATGTCGGCCGGTACGGCCAGCGCATCGACGGGTGCGGGGTAGCCCTGAATGGTGCCGTCTGTACGCTGGGCTATATCGGCCCAGGCGGCGGGCTGGGGGTAGAGGTCGGTGAGGGTGATGGTGACGCCGGGTAGCGGCTGGGCGCGCAGGGCAGCCAGCACGGTTTCGGTGCCGCCGCCCGCGCCGGCCCCCAGCTCCAGCAGGTGCGCTTGGCCGGTGCGGCGCAGGCCCTCGGCCAGCAGCGGGGCCACCGGCCGGTAAGTGCCCAGCCCCGAAATCATGAACCGTAGATAATCCATCATCCCGGCGCGGATGGTGGCCGGAAACCACGGCAGGTCTTCAAATTCGAATAAGTGCAGGCGCAGCTTCACAAAATGTAGGGTAAGCTTTAGCTTGCCCCCGGCGTGTACGGAAAAATCCGGACGCCGGGCAAGCTAAAGCTTACCCTACATCAGTTGCCGCCGATACCGAAAACTTTTTTCAGCAGCGAGGTGGTGCGAGCGACGGGGTTTTCCCGAATGGCGGCTTCTTCCTGGGCAATGAGCGTGAAGAGCCCGTCGATGGCCTTGCCGGTGGCGTACTGGTTGAGGTCGGTTTGCACCGGCGTTACGAGCGGCAGCTTGTTGTAAGTCGTAGTGAGACTGGTGTAGTAGCGCGTGGCTTCCACCTTGTCGAGGCTCTGCTGCATGATGGGCATGAAGGCTGTCGTCAGCTGCGAGGTGGTGGTGCGCTTGAGATACTGGGTGGCGGCGTCCTTCTGGCCGGTGAGGATGTTCCACACGTCGGTGAAGGTCAACTGCTTGATGGCGTTGATAAAAATGGGCTTGGCACTCTTGGCCGCATCCTCGGCCCCGCGGTTTAGCGAGAGCTCAAACTTATCGACCTGGCTGCCCAGCCCGATGCTGCGCAAGGTGGTGGCCGCCCGCTGCATGTCGGGCGGGAAGGGAATGCGGATGAGTTTGTTCAGGTAAAACCCATCGGTTTGCGCCGCTTGGTCCGAACCCTTCGTAATGCCTTGAATAAGTGCTTCCTTCAGGCCGCTGGCCGCCTCGGTATTGGTGAGGCCGCTCACGCTGGTCGTCGTGGTGGTGGTAGTGGTCGTCGTTTTTTTGCTGGGCAGCTGAAAGCCCCCGATGTTGGTAGGCAGCTTAAATTGGGCGTGGGCCGGTAGCGCCAGGCCAGCCAGTACGGGCAGTGCGAGAAGCAGACGTTTTTTCATGGAAAGAGCAAAATAGCAGAATGGGTAATAGAACTACGACCTGCATAAGGCCGCTCAAGGTAGTTCAGTTTCCAAATTGCGGACCAAGTTTGCGTCCGTCCGCCCATTCTCGGCCAACGCACCTACTTCATCGACCAGCGGCCCGGTCGCGCCGCAGAGGCTGAGCGAGGGTAGCCCAGGTAGGCAGCAGTATAAATTTTTCCCGCAGGCAACTAATCTAACCGCTTTTCGTCTTAGCTTTGTAATACAAAGTACTTCAACGCTCCGCATGAAGCCTGCTGCTCAAGACCCGCTCGCCCAGCTTACCGAAATTCGCGCCATTATGGAGCGCAGCTCGCGCTTTATCTCGCTCAGCGGATTGAGTGGGGTGGGGGCGGGCGTGGTGGCGCTGGCGGGCACGGCCATCGGGCATTACTACTTGCAGCAGGAGTACGGGGCGCAGGGCTTCCGGCGGCTGTTTGTAACCTCGCAGGGCGAGCGGCTGGCGGCGCTGCCGTTTTTGCTGGGGCTGGCCGTGGCCATGATTGTGGCGGCGCTGCTGGTGGCGGCCTTTTTTACGCTCCGCCGCACCCGGCGCGACGGTCTGCGCTCGATGTGGACGGCCCCGGCCCGGCGGTTGGCGCTGGCCATGCTCATTCCGCTGGTGGCGGGCGGGCTCTTTTGCCTCAAGCTTTTCGTGAGCGGCGCCCCCGAGCTGGTAGTGCCGGGCCTGCTGGTTTTCTACGGGCTGGCCTTGCTCAACGGCAGCAAGTACACGCTCGACGAAATAAAATACCTGGGTATCACCTTGGTAATTCTGGGGTTGGTGGCGCTGCTGCTGCCCGGCTACGGCCTGCTGTTTTTCGGGCTGGGCTTCGGGCTGGGCCACATTGGCTACGGCCTGCTAATGTATAACCGCTACGAACGCCCGACCGGGGCGAACTTTACCGCCCCGTGAAGTACGCCATCCACACCCTCAACAAAGCTTTCGACCATCGGGTGCGCCTCGGCGTGATGGCCGTGCTCCTCGCCAACGAACAGGTGAGCTTCAACGATTTAAAGGAGAGTCTCGACCTTACCGACGGCAACCTGGCCAGCCACGTAGCGGCGCTCGAAAAAGCCGGCTACGTGCTAGTCAACAAGCAGTTTATCGGTAAGAAGCCGAATACCACCTACCAGGCTACCGCCGAAGGCAAAGCAGCCTTTCAGGAACACCTGGCGGCCCTCGAAAAGCTGCTGCGTGGCGGATAGCTTTCCCACTCGTAGCAAACCTTGAATAACTCCTAATTCACTCATGCCTACTGACTACCGCAGAAGCCGACTCACTCGCTGGGCGCGTAGGCTGGCCGCAGTGGTAGTAGCGGGGCTGGTGAGTGGGGGCGTATTGGGAGCAGTGGGCGATTTTGGTCTCACGCAGCACATCCTCAACGGGGTCGAGCACCGGGCGTTGCACCACCACTCAACCCAGCTTGACCGCTGGGGACTGCGCCTATTCTACGCGACGTTGCAAGTAGGCGGCCGGATATTACACCCACGGGCCGCCATGCTCTTGGCGTACTACTGCGAGGGCCAAGGGGATACGTTGCATATTGATGCCCGCCCGCTGCTGCGGCATCCCGAAGTGCAGCAGGCACTGCGGTTGCAGAAGCCAGGCATCACGTTTCGGCACCAGCGCTCGGCTGGCCCCTTCTACGTAGCGCGGCGCACCGATTGGGAACTGTACTACGCTTTCGACTTACTCTACATCAGGCAGCGACCTGCCAGCATTGTGTTTTACGACAACTATTTCTTTCAACCCCTGGCGAAACGATCCTATACCCGCTTCCATTTCGGGCGAGTGCGGTGGCGGCTGAACGATGGGCTTATCCGGGTAGCCTACCCGCAGGCCAAATCATTTATCGTCTACGGAAAAGTGGCCACCGCGCCAGCCGTAGCAACGGTGCAGGAGTAATTTTTTTGCCTTAATACTTTGAAAAACAAAGTTCTTTTGAGATGAATAATGTTAGTTTTTGGCTCGCTGGCAGTAACGGAGACGTAGCGCCAGCGCGCACTATCTCGTCTCGGCTGGCTAGCTTGCTGGTGCTGTCGGCGCTGCTGAGCGATTACCTGTTTTGGGAAGAAACGGTTGGGGTAAACGCGCTGGTTTACTTGGTGTTTTTGGTGGGGGCGCACTTGGCGCTGCTGCCGCGCTACGCGCCGGTGCGGCGTACGGCGGCCTTCTGGGTGGCCGTGGGGGGCTGCCTGGTCAGCGGCGGGCTGGTGGCCTGGTACGGGTCGGGCGCGGCCGAGCTGGCGGCGCTGGCCTCTGCGCTGTTGCTGGTAGGGCTGGTCAATCAGGCGCAGCTGCGGCTGGTGAGCTCGGCCTTGCTCACGGCGCTGGCGGGTGCGCTGCCCGCCGTGCAATTGATAGTAAGCGGCTTGCGGGTGCCCGAGGGGCTAGGGGATCGGCTGCGGCGTGGCTGGTATTACGGGCGGCTGCTGGGCTTACCCCTGTTGGCGCTGGTGGTATTTCAGGCGCTGTTTACCATCGCCAATTCGCACTACGCAGCGCTGAGCGCGGCGACCTGGGAGGCGCTGACCGGCTGGCTGGCCCGTCTGCTGGCGGCGGTATCAGTACCCCATTTGCTGTTTTTTGGCCTGTGCGTGGTAGGGTCAGTTGCGGCGCTGGTGACCGTGCCGGTGCACTATTTTGTTGATTACGAAGGGCGTTTCGGCGAGTTTGTGCGGCGGCAGCGCGACCGGGTGGCCTCCTTTGGCGTGCGGCATCCCGATTTTGCCTATTCCCAGCACTCCGCGCTGGCCCTGCGTAAGGAATGGCTGGCGGCGGTAGTCAGCTTCGGTCTGCTCAACGCCTTGCTGCTGGTGGTGAATGTGGTAGATGTGCAGTGGCTGTGGTTTGGCTTCGAGCCCACGCCCGATTTTGA
>CAJYVK010000343.1 GCA_913778455.1 uncultured Hymenobacter sp.
CGGTGCTGGCCCACCACAATGATGCGCTCACGCGTACCGGGGCACCAGTCAATAATATAGACCTTGGCCCCCGGCGCAAAGTGTTTGGTGCCCCGGCGGGTCTCGGCCCCGCCGGGACCGTAGGGCCGCTCGCGCACGATGTTAGCGACGGCCGTCCAGCAAGATTCGGGAGGGGGTAGACATGGGACAAAAAGTAGTTGTTATCGGGCTACAAGTTCTGCCGAAAAGGTGAACTATGACTTTTCCAGCACCATTCTATTGTGTAGCTTTAATCCTGCCCGTCCGCTCCTTCTTCTATGCAACCCGACCAGTTCTCCACGGCCAGCCTGCACATCGCCTACCGCCCCGACCTCGGTCACCTCACCGGCCGCTGGCTGCGCTCGGTAACGGAAGCCGAACTGCACGAGGGCTACGAGGCCCTGCGCCAAGCCGCCCGGTACCACGCCTGCGGCTACTGGCTCATCGACGCCCGCCGCCGCACCAACCGCAGCCTCAACGGCCCCGAGTGGGTCACCAGCCGGTTTTTGCCCGAGGTGCAGCAGGAGCTGGGCATCCCGTTGCGGGTGGGCTTCCTCGTGCTGCCCGATTACCTGGCCAGCCTGCCCGCTGGTGCCTCGACCGCCGCGCCCGGTAGCCCCGTGCAGTACGCTCGCTTCGTAGACGAAGGCGCGGCCAACGCGTGGCTGATGGCGGGGCAGGAATTGGAATTGCTACCGAACTCTTCAGCTAGTAGCTAAGCAGCTTCGCGGGTAGGCAGCCATTTATTTTTAAAGCTGGGGGCGAAGAAAATGCCTGGTAATTAGCTGCCTACTCCATCACCTCCCGACAAGCCCGGTACAAATCCTGCCAGCCCTCGCGCTCTTTCACCACGGTCTCGAGGTATTCGAGCCACACCACGCGGTCGGGCACGGGGTCTTTGATGACGGCCCCAGTGAGGCCGGCGGCGAGGTCGGCGGCGCGCAGGGTGCCGTCGCCGAAGTAGGCCGCCAGGGCTTGGCCGGCGTTCATCACCGAGATGGCCTCGCCGGTGCTGAGGGTGCCGCTGGGGCTCTTGAGCTTGGTTTTGCCGTTGTCGGTGCGGCCCTGGCGCAGCTCCCGAAACACCGTGACGAGGCGCTGAATCTGGGCCAGGGCGGGGGCCTCGGCGGGCAATTGGAGGGTGCGGCCCTGCTTCTCGACGCGGGTTTGCACGATGCGTACTTCCTCGGCCAGGGTGGCGGGCAGCGGCAGTACCACGGCGTTGAAGCGGCGGCGCAGGGCGCTGCTGAGCTCGTTCACGCCCCGGTCGCGGTCGTTGGCGGTGGCGATCACGTTAAACCCCTGGGTGGCCTGAATCTCCGTGCTGAGCTCGGGAATGGGCAGCACTTTTTCGGAGAGCATGGTAAGCAGCGTGTCCTGCACGTCGGACGGGATGCGGGTCAGCTCCTCAATGCGCACGAGCTGACCTTGTTGCATTCCCCGGTAGAGCGGGCTGGGTACCAGCGCCTCCAGCGAGGGACCTTCGGCCAACAGGCGGGCGTAGTTCCAGGAGTAGCGCAGGCTGTCTTCGGCCGTGCCGGCGGTGCCCTGCACCAGCAGGCTCGTGTGCCCGCTGATGGCGGCGGCCAGGTGCTCGCTCACCCAGCTTTTGGCGGTGCCGGGCACGCCCAGTAGCAGCAGGGCGCGGTCGGTAGCCAAGGTAGCCACCGCGATTTCCATGAGCCGCCGCTGGCCGATGTACTTGGGCTCGATTTCAAAGCCATTCTCCAGCTTACCCCCCAGCAGGTAAGTCACCACCGCCCAGGGCGAAAGCTGCCAGCTCGGCGGCTTAGGACGGTCGTCGGCCGCTTTGAGGGCGGCCAGCTCTTCGGCGTACAGGTCTTCGGCGTGGGGACGGAGGGCAGTCATGGCGGTGAAATGGTGAACTAGTGAGCTAGTGAATAATGAGTAGTTTTTCTTGACTGTCATACTGAGCTTGCGAAGCATTTTATCACACTGGGTAAGCAGTCAGCGCGTTGGCGGATAGTGGTGTAGCGGACATAACTTCGCAAGCTCAGCATGACGAATGTTGTATAAAATGCTTGCTAAAACAGCTTTAAACTACAAAAAAACCTCAAGCCGATTCGGTAAGACTAGCGCTCAGCTGCGGGCGCAGGGCCAGCACCTCCAGCAACTGCGTTACCTCCTCGGTAAAGCGGGGTTGAATCTCGGTCAAGTCGCCCAGCTCGGCGGTGAGTAATGGCAGCAACGTCGGCTCGGGGCTGGCGCTCAGGGCGCGTAGCAGGCCGCGGATGGCCTGGTCGCGCTCGGTTTGCTCGGGGGCCCAGGAGGCGGGCTGGCGGAGGGTGGCGCGTAGCAAGGGCAGCGCCCGCTGGCGCAGCGGGGCCGGCCAGGGCTGATCGGCCAGCGCCAGCCAGGTGGCCCAGGCGCTGCTCACGGGTAGGGTAGTGGCCTGGGCGGGCAGGGCCGCCAGCAACCAAGTAGTCCTTTGGGTAGCCGTTAATACCGCGGCGGCTTCGGACAGCAGGGATGAGCGGGGCGGTAGGGTGGGGCGTTGTGTCTCGTGCAGCAGCAGCGCGTGGGCAAAATCGGCCTCGTGGTGCAGGCGGGCGGCGCGTAGCCAGGCGGGTAGCAGCACGTTGGCCCAGTCGGAAGCCGCCGCTAGGGCCACGGCTTGGGTGGGGCTCACCTCCCAGGCGGCGGCCCAGCGGCTGGGCGGCAGCAGCGCCAGCAGCTGGCCGAGCTGGCCCGCCTTCTCGCCCCCCGTATAGTCAGCGCTTTTCTGCTCAATGCCATCGCGCTGCCAGTCGGCAGCCCAGGTAGGTAGGGTGATTTCCAGCGCATCGCTACCTAAGAGCTTACGTTTGAGGCGTACCAGGGTCTCGGCGCGGGCCCAGAGCCGGGGCAGCAGCGGACTTTCGGCAGTGCGGGCCAGCCAGCGGGCGGCGGTTTGGCGGACTTCCTTGGCGCGGCTGGCGAGCAGCGGGGCCAGCATCGGCCCAAACTCGGGGGGCAGCGGCGCGGCGGGTGGCAGCGCCGCCAGGGTGCCCAGCAGGGCGGCTTGGGTGGCGGCGGGTTCCTGGGGCAGGGTTTCAGCCAGGAGCTGGGCAGCGCGGGCTGGGTCGGTGCGCAGCAGGCCTGCCAAGAAAAGCTGGCGTTGGGGCAGCGTGCCGGTGTGCCAGTCAGCCTCGGCTGAGCCCGCTGCGGGGGCCACCGCCAGCAGGGGCTGCCAATCTGAGTTCTGGGCTGCCAGCCAGCGACCGCGCTCGCCTAGCGGGGTAACTAGCGATAGCGCGGCCGACTTTTCAGCTTGAAGCCAGTCTAGTACGTCGGGCAGCAGGGTCGGCGGCACGAGCCGCGCGTGCTCGGCCAATTGCCGGAGGTAATCGCGCAGTAAATGCGTGCGCAGGTGCGGACTAGCCAGCACGCGCTTGAGTAAAGCGCGGCCCTGCGAACCCAGCAGCTGCCTGGTTTCGGCCGGGGCCTGAAGAGGGGCCGGACTGGCTGGCGGCAGGAAGCCGGCCTTGCGCACCAGCGCCAGCGTACCGGCCGTGAGCAAGAGCTGCTGCTCGCGGTTTTCGGCCGGCGGCAGGTGGCCCAGGTCAACCGCCGGTACTGCCTCGGCGCATTGCCGGGTACCCAGCAGGGCGATGCGCAGTACGGCTGGCCAGGGGTTGGTGGCAGGCGGCGTGGGAACGGTAGAGTCTTCAGATTCAGCGGTAACTACCGGTGGTGCAGCGGCGGCCTGGGGCTCGCCCGCCGCCAGTGGCCAGTAGCTGAGCACGCGTAGCGCCCGGCCATCCCATTCGCCAAACAGAGCCAGCGGCTGGCCGCCGCTGAGCGCCAGCAGGTGCCAGCCGCGCTGGTCGTCGGGCAGGCGCAAGGGCAGGGCCGCGCCCAGGTCGGCATCGTATGCTTCCCAGGTGCCAGCGGCCGAGCGTGTTACCACGGCCCGGAGAGCGGCCGGAAACTCGCGCAGCCAGGGCTGGCGGGCCAGGGCTGCAGCGTAAGCGTCGAGCAGCGTTTCTGCGGAATGCAGCGGTAAGCGCTCGCCGGCGGCCTGCGCCTGGCGCGTGAGCGCAACCGGCACCGCCCGCAGCGGCAGTAGCCCGGGGTAAAAAGCCAGCTCGCCCACGTAAGCCGACTGCACCAGCAGCGGCGTAGCAAAGGATTGACTGCCAAAAGCAAATTCCAGTATCAGCGCCGTGCGCCCCGACTGCTGACCATGCAGCCAGCTGCGGCGGGCAGTGAGGCGCTCCTCGGGCCAGGTGTGCTGGCCCAGCACGCGCCAGGTATCAGCTACAAGGAGCGTGGCGGGGTCGGCCAGCAGCTCGTCCTTTTTCGGCGCGGTGCCGACCTGTTGGGTGATTTCCTGCCGGGCGGCGGGCGACAGATTTTCCCGGTTGAGGAAAGTCCGCACCAGCAGATACACTTCGCCCAGGCGGCCCAGCAAGTTGGCGGCCCAGTGGGGGCCGGCGGTGGGGTAGTCGGCCAGCTCGCGCAGCAGCGCCGCGAGGCCGGGTAATTGATTGTCAACGAGGCGGGCAGCCTGGCTTTCCCAGAAGCTACCCGACTTGGTACCCAGGTCGGCCACGCCGGCGCGTAGTAGGTCGAGCAGCCAGGTGGCGAGGTCTTCGGCCCCGGCCTGGCGGCGGGCCAGGCGCTGCGTATCGCGTTTGGTGGGCGCGGCGATAGGTTGGGGGGCTTCGGTGGTCCCAGAAGCCGGTGCCGCGGTTTTTGAGGAAGTTTTCGCCGCGACTTTTTCAGCCTGCGCCTCGTCTTTGGCCTGACGTTTACCCAGCCAGTCGGCCAGCCAGGCGGGCGGGGTGCCAGCAGGTAGCAGCGCGGGCTGCCGGGCCAGCAGTAAGAGCAAGCCGGCCCCGTGCTTGCAGGGAAATACCCGGCTGGGACACGAACACTTAAAAGCTGGCTCGGTGAGGTCGATGCCCGTGAGGTAGGGCTTGCTGCCGCTACCCGCGCACTCGCCCCAGGCGGCGGCGTCGGAGCGGCCCAGGTTGCCCCACTTGGCGGGGGTGGCCAGCTCCTGCCCCCGCTTGAGGGTGCCGGGATCGGTGACGAGGGCGGTAGCTTGGTCTTCGGAAAAAGAAATCATGAGCAACAACCAGGGCGCTAGCTTGGCGGCTCAAGTTAGGGCCAGCGCGTTATCCGGCTAGCGGCGACGCCGCCAAAACAGCAGCCCCACGCACGCCAGCGCCAAGGCTACCACCAAGCCGTCGCGCACGGTGCGGCCCTGCTGGGCTTCTTGCAGGTCGGCCTCCAGGGTGCGCTGCTTTTCGGTGGCCTGGCGCAGCCGCTCCTGTAAATTTTGCTGCTCGTTTTGCAGTTCGCTGATGCGCTCGGCGTTGAGGTTACGGTCGCCCCGGCTCGTGTTTTGAAGCGTGGTCGTGGTGGTTTGCAGCTGGGCGGCAGTAGTCTGCGCCTGCTGGGTGGTTTGATTGAGCACGGCCACTATCTGCTCATCCTTGTTCACAATACCTTGCAGGGCATCAACCACATCCTGCAAATCCTTTTTCGAAGGCTTGTTGCTGAGGCCCAGCAGGCCGTGGCGCTGGGCGCTGGCCTCGGCGTACTGGCGGGTGAGCACCCGGCGCTCGGCCAGCAGGCGGGGCAGGGGGGAATCGGGGGCGGGGTCAGCATCCTGGGCCTGGGCGGTGGCTGGCCCCAGCAGGGCGAGCAATACGGGGAGCGAGCAAACGGTAAACTTCATGGGCGCAAAGGTGAAGCCAGCGGCCGACACTGGCCGGCGGGGCTGCCCCGCTGTTCGCAAAAACGAGGGTGGGGGTTGCGCCGCGTCTGGCCGGTCGGACTGCGGCCTGGGCGCAACCATCGGGCGGGCGGGGCCGTTCAGCTTGCCGAAGGCGCTCGTTCCCGGCTTATGAAGAAAGAAGAAATCAGCCTTGGCGACTGGCAGCGCTGGTTGTTTGGTACGGCTCCGCCGGCCTTCACCCTGGAGGTACTACTGCGCACGGTGCTGGTATTTGCCTGCGTGCTGCTGGTGATGCGTCTGCTGGGGCGCCGTATGAAGGGCCAGCTCTCAATTGGCGAGCTGGCGGTCGTGCTCACGCTGGGGGGCATCATTGGCGGGGCACTGCACAACCCGGAAATGGGGGTGCTGCCGAGTCTGGTGGTACTGGTCACTATCCTGGCAATGCACCGGCTGGTCAACTGGCTGGCCTTCAAGTTATCGGCCGTGGAAAAGCTGGAGCAGGGCGAGGCTTCCATCCTGGTGCGCGACGGCCACCTGGAGCTGGCTACCATGCACGCGCACGCCATTTCGCAGGAGCAGCTATTCGGCCTGCTACGCAACAACAACGTGGCCCACCTCGGTGAGCTCCGCCGGGTGTACCTCGAAGCCAACGGCCGGCTCAGCTTCTACAAGCTGCCCCAGCCACGGCCCGGCCTGAGCGTGCTGCCCCGCGCCGACGCGCCCGCGCCCGCGCCCGACGGCCCCGCCCAGGGGCGGCGGGTATGCGCCACCTGCGGCCGCCTCGCCACCGCCACCGACCACGCCGGCGCGAGCTGTCCCCGCTGCACGGCCGAAAACTGGCTGCCGGCTACGAGCTGAGCTTATTTTTAAAACCACCTTAATTGGCATACTTCTTCTCCTACGTCCATCATGCTGAGCCTGCGAAGCATCTTATCAAGTTAGAGCGGCCCGCCCGAGCGTGATAAGATGCTTCGCAGGCTCAGCATGACGGGTATATGTAAGGAGTGTTTCTCGCCTGCAATAGGCTTTGGCAAATAGGCTCGACTAGCCGCTTAAAACTCACCACCTCACCACTCACCATTTCACCGCTTGGCTGACTACTTGCGCATATTGATGGGCGAAACGCCGTGGAGCTTCCTGCTGGAGGCGAGCGTTCGCATGGTGGTGCTGTACCTGATCCTGCTCTCGGGGCTGCGCCTGATGGGCAAGCGCATGGCCGGGCAGCTCAGCCGTACCGAGCAGGCGGCGCTGGTGTCGATGGCCGCCGCCGTGGGCTTGCCCATCTTATCGCCCGAGCGCGGCCTGTTGGCCTCCCTGCTCATCGGCGGCGTCGTGGTGCTGATGCAGCGGCTGGTGGTGCATTGGGCCGCCCGCCGGCCCCGCGTGGAGCATCTGCTGCAAGCCCACGTAATCACGCTCGTGGCGGATGGCGTGCTCTGTCTGCCGGCCCTGGAACACGCGGTGCTGTCGCGCGAGCGGGTGTTTGCCCAATTGCGGGGCGACAGCCTGGAGCACCTGGGTCAGGTGCACCGCCTCTACATGGAGGCCAACGGCACGTTCAGCCTGGTTGAGGCCAAGGAGCCGGCCCCCGGCCTGTCGCTGGTGCCGGGCTGGGATGAGGAGTTTCGGCAGTTGCAGCCGGTGGCGGCGGGTAAGGTAGCCTGCGGGCAGTGCGGGCAGGTACAGGCCGCGCCGCCCGCGGCGGCCTGTCCGACCTGTGCGGCCAGCCAGTGGGCGCCCGCCGTAGAAATAATTGCGTAATTTTTGCCCGGTGGCGGTGGTGCCTTGAGCGTGCGCTACTTAGGCCCACGCCAAGGTTGGGGCTGGGGCGGATAGTGGAGTGTTACGGCGTAGGTTATTCATAACCTGCTGGTTATTTAAGAGGTACACGGGAAATCATCGTCGGCGTCGGGGTCAATTCTTGACCGGCCGGGCGGCGCTGCTGGTCCCACCGGGACCAATATCTTCCACCAAATACAGCCTGCATG
>CAJYVK010000344.1 GCA_913778455.1 uncultured Hymenobacter sp.
TCGGTGGCGTAGACTTTAAGCCAGACGGTTTCGCCCGCCGAGTGGGTCGGCTGGTCGACATGCACGAACAGCTGTTCGACTACCGCCTGCCGCTGATACTGGGCCAGCCGGCCGCTGATGCCCGCCAGCGAATCGCCCTGCTGCGCCTGGGCTGGGGAAGAGGCTAGATGCAACAGGGTGCCGGCAACGGCTGAACGATAAAAGAAACGCCGAGAAGAAAGCAGCATAGGAAGGAGCGGCGAGAAGCGGTAAATCAATAGCCAGCGGAGGCTACCGCCAGAAGCTAGGTTTCACTTTAGTGCCTCGCAGCCGACAGTCCACACACTCAGCAAAAGCCCCGTAGTATGAGCAGTCGGTGAGATAAGTCCCAGGGGTTGTTCTGCTTACATCCGTCATCAATAGTGCTGGGGTATTGAATGTCTGGGTAACACCCGGTGGTAGAGGCTTGCCGCGGCGGGGACAACGATCTTCCACTATCAGCACGCAATCTTCGTAACCGGTCTTAAATACAAAGTCCTTGGGCTGCGGCAGGTCGTTGCGGTCGATGAAGATGCGCTGCTCGCTTACGGAGTGAATACCTACAAACCCCAGTACTGGCTCATCGGGATTGCTGATACAGTGAATGTTACCTGTAATCTGCGAGGGTAGCGGGTCGTTAATAGTGCCTAAGTTCTCCGAGTTTTTCTTCAGGGTTTCCCAGTAGTCGTACTCCTCTTTGGTCTGAGCGTACTGCTGCACCAAAATGCTGTATCGGATGCGAAGCTTCTCCGAATTGGCGGGTAGTAAAACGAGCGGAAAATCCTGTACTACGTCTTGGCTCAAACGAGTGGTATTGGTCTGGGTGATTGTCGTCGAAATGCTATTGCCCCAGCAGTGGTAAATATCATCGGTGCGCGGCTCGATTAGCTGAGTAACGGGATTGTACTGGTAGAATGATTCAAAAGCTGAGGTAAACTGCCAAGTTTCCTGATACTTCCATCGGTAGTAGGTAGTGTTGCGGTTGGCGTCGTGGGTATTCACGTAAATCTGTATGCCATCGTTTTCGTAGCGCCAGTATACCTTGTCGATAGCGGGCGTGGTCTTGACGGGCAGATAGTCCGTTTCATAGCTTTTGCCCCCGGCCGTGGTGATGCTGAGCTTATAAGTCAACGCTGGATTGAGATTGAGACTAGCCGAGGTGTAAGTGCCAACCGGGCTCTCGGTGAGCGCAAAGCGCTGCCCGCCCTGGGCCTGAATGGCGACAGTGGCTTTGCCTTCAGCAACCGGAGCCTTAGTAGAAGTTAGGTCTAGCGAGCGCGTGAGCTGAATACTGGTAGTGCCTTGGCTGTTAATAAAGCCGTTGACCACCAAGCTGTTTTGAGCGACCGCCGGTACCTCGGGTACGTAAGGGGTAACGCAGCTGCTGGCCAGCCCCAGGAGCCCGGCCCATAGCGCGGCCGCCCGCGCCTTGATGCACACAGAAGTTGCCATGCTAAAAGCGGAAGTTGTAGGTGAGCGACGGAATAGGCTGCCCGAAAATGGACAGCTGATATCCATTGACTTGGCCATTCTGCGATAGAAAATACACGGAGTAAGGATTCTTGCGGCCAGTCAGGTTGTACACGGCCAGTGTCCAAGAGCTATGCGCCAACTTTTTCACTTTGTGGTTACCCTCAAAATTGATGGCCAGGTCGGCGCGGTAGTAATCGGGTACGCGGTAGGCGTTGCGGTCTGAGTAGTATACCCGTAGCGTATTATCGATGTAGTACTTGGCCAGTGGCAGCGTAATAGGCCGCCCTGTGCTGTAGTTGAAGTTGAGTGATATGTTGAATCGCTTGCTAAAGCGGTAGTTGCCTACTAGCGTCACGTCGTGCGGCTTATCGTAGTTGCTGGGGTAGTAGCGGCCGCCGTTGATGATTTCGGTACCCGTATTGACGCGGGCCAGCGAGCGCGAATACGTGTAGCTCAACCAGCCATTGAGCTTACCCGTGGTTTTACGCACCAAAAACTCGACGCCGTAGGCCCGGCCCTGGGCGTTGACGACCTCCGTTTCGATATGCGGATTCAGAAACAGGGTAGCCCCGCTCTTATAATCCAGGAAGTCTTGCATCACCTTATAATAGGCCTCCACTGAGGTCTCGATGGTATTATGCTTGAAATTGCGGTAGTAGCCTACCGATACCTGGTCGCCAATCTGCGGGCGAATATTCGAGTCGCTTAGCTTCCAGCTATCGATGGGCGATACGGTGGTCGTATTGGAAAGCTGGTGAATGTACTGGCGCATCCGGTTATAGCTGGCCTTCACCGATGAATTGTCGGTGAGTATGTACTTGGCCGATAGCCGGCCCTCGGGGCCGTGGTAGGTAGCCAGCACCTGGCCACTCCCGTAGCTGGTGGTACCCGTAATGGTATTCTCGGTCTTGGAAGCCCCCGGCAGATATTGGTTCACCAGGCGCGGTCCCAGGGCATTGAAAAGCGAGTAGCGCAGGCCGGCGTAGATCGAGAAGCGCGGCGATACCTCGAAGCGGTCGGCCAGGTAAATAGCGCTTTCCAAGCCTTTTTCCGCTTGCAGCGTGTTGGCGACAATGAGGGAGGCATCTCCGGCTGGGGTAAGGCGGCCGGGGGCGATGTCGTAGAGCAGGGAGCTGCCGCCAAAATCCAGCGTGTGCCGGGTACTGTGATAGTAGGTGAAATCAGCGTTGACACCCTTCTGCGCCAGTCGGTACGCAAAGTCCGAAGCGGTGGTAGGATTGCGAGCGCTGGCTAGACCGTAGTCGTACTGGCTGTAAGTACCCGTAAGCACTCCGTAAAACTTGCTGCTAAACGTGTGCTTCCACTTGGCGCTGGCCGCGATACTAGCGTAGCGGTAGGTAGTATCGCTGGCTAGCCGAAACCGGTCGCGGCTGTAGTAGCCCGTGGCGGAGAGTGAATTGTGCTCGTTGAAGTCGTAGTTGAGCTGCGTGCTCACGTCATAGAAAGAAGCCGAACTCTTGCGGAGGCTGGCATCGGGCACGCGCTGAAGCAGCCAATCGGAATAAGAGCTGCGCCCCCCGATAATAAAGGAGCCCTTCTCTTTTACCAGCGGCCCTTCCAGCGTGAGGCGACTCGTGAGCAGCCCAATGCCCCCGGCCCCGGCAAACTTCTTTTTGTTGCCCTCGCGCGTCGTGATGTCGAGCACCGAGGCCAAGCGGCCGCCGTAGCGGGCGGGTACCGAGCTCTTGTACAGCTCTACTGAGTTTAGAACGTCGGGGTTGAAGGCCGAGAAGAAACCGAAGAGGTGCGAAGGATTATAAATGGTAGCGTCGTTGAAGAGTACTAGGTTTTGGTCGGTACCACCCCCGCGCACGCTCATGCCCGTATTGCCTTCCCCGATAGACTTCACTCCCGGTAGCATCAGCACTACGCGCAGAATATCTGCTTCCCCAAACGCAGTGGGTACGACTTTGATAGTTTTGATATCGAGCTTCTCTACCCCCATGCGCAGGCTGCTGATGTTGCGCGTTTGTTCACCTTGTACCACTACTTCCTTCAGCGTGGCTGCATCGGCCAGCACTTCCACATCAAGTTGGCCATTAGCGTAAAGCATTATCTGCCTTTTGGTTAGCTTAATGCCCAGCCCCCGGATGTACACGTTGTGCCGGCCCACCGGCAGCGTCAGCGCATAGTGCCCCGACTGGTCGGTAGTTACGCCGATGGGGGGGACATCGACGTAAACGGCCGCCCCGATTACCGGCTCGCCCGATTTCGCCGCCCGTACGCGGCCAGTCAGCGTAGCCTTGCCACCCGGTGCCAGCGCCTGGCGCGGTCCGATATCGTATACCTTGAACTCGGAGGTGCCAGCCACGGGCTGCTTATCCTGCGGGTCGAAAGCGGATGGGGCTGGGTTGCTGCGCGGTACCGCCCCGGGCAACGGGGTCTGAAACATATCGGTGGGTAGCTCCACCTGGATGGGAGCGCCCGTCGTCACGTACACCCGGTTGGCCGCGTCAATGGCAAAGTGTAGTCGGGTGGCCTGTAATACCTGCTGCAACACGGCGGCCAGTGGCTGGCTGGTTACCTGCACGTTGACCGTCAGGCTATCCACCGTACCCGGCTTAAAATAGAAGTGATAAGGGGTGGTTGCCTCGATTTGGCGAGCAAACTGCTCAAAGCTCAAGCGCCGAAAATCACCGCTGATGAGGCTGGCTGGCTGTTGCCCGTAGCTGATTAGCGGGCCAGCCAGCAGTCCAAGTAGTACTAGTGGGTAGAAGTAGCGGGTAAGCAGTTTTAGCATAGCCAGCGGTAGAAGTGAGATAGTAGAGCTGCTCGCGGTAGCAATACCAAAGCGGCTGAGCGCGGATGATGGTCGCCCGAGGCTACAAGCTGTTGTAGTAAGCTACCAAGCGGGTTGCGGATAGCTCGCGCTCTGAATTGCTGAATTTGAGCTTGTTGCTACGGGAAAATTTTTGCAGCTCGGTTTTGTGATCAGCTAGCGTTTCGAGCAGACTGCTCAACTTGGTTATCTCGGTCAGCTTCCCTTCTGTTTGAATAAAAAGGCGACCGGTTTCCTTGTATACAAAACTTAAGTGCTGCTGCACAATCTCTTCGGCTACCCTTTTGCTGCGGCGAGCCAGTAGCCGAGCGCGGCCATCTAGTAAGAGCTGGTAAAAGCCGGATGGCGTTTCGGGCGAATCTGTGCGAAGTGGTACGAAGCGATGCTCACCTAACGTGAAGAAAGTAACGCGCTCGTTGATTAAGCGCAACTTTACGTTGCGCACTGTGTCGGCCAAGATGAGCTGGTCTAGTTTCAGGTCGTAAAGCAGCGGTACTTTCGTAAAATAACGGCCATCGTAATAGACGCTACCCCGTTGGGCAATATTAGTCAGATAAAACTGATTGCCAATTGTATTGCCGGGGGTATAATCGAGGTATTCGGTGCCGCTTAGCAAGCGGGCTGCCGTCGCACTAGTCGGCTTGAAGGCAACGTAGGGCAGTGTGGCGGCCGTAGTATCGACCAGGGGCCGTTGCGCGTGCGTACCAAGCGGAAGCATCAGGGCTGCGCAGCCAACTATTGCGTGTAAAGAAATGCCCATCAACTAGTTGTATAGTTTATTGCTGGTTATGATCAGCTAATTTTGTTTGTCAGTTGTGCTTATGGGACGCGCAATATACCATGTTTATGCATTTGTAAAGCGGTTGTTTGTTGATAAACAATGCATTATAAATAAGAATCGCTGCTGGATAAGAAGTTGCCGCCCAGCTTTCGCGCTATAATGAAAAAGCTTTTCTCTCGCCTGCTCACCCGGTTGGGTCGAAAAAGCCCGCGTAAGCCGGTCACTTTTCGTCTCACCGGCGTGCCGGCCAATACGCCGGCTGGGGCTACCATCTACCTCACGGGCTCGGGCAACGGCTGGACTACCGACGACCCGGCCTACGCCTTTAGCTACGATACCGGAGCGCAGAGTTACTCCCTTACGCTGCCGCCCGGCCGGGGCATTCTCGACTATAAGCTGTGCCGGGGCAGCTGGCCGACCATCGAAACCGACGCTGATAACCGGGCCATTCCCAATCGCCGCTACCTCTTTGGCCACGACCCGCAACTGGTCGAGCTGCGAGTACTCAACTGGGAAGACCAAGGGGGCTGCATTCCCCCGCGCCAGCACTCGGCTTCGCCCAACGTGCACATTCTCAGTCCAGCCTTCGCCCTGCACCAACTGCGACGCACCCGCCGCGTGTGGGTGTACCTACCCCCCGGCTACGCCGAGAGCACGGCCCGCTACCCCGTACTCTACCTGCAAGACGGCCAAAACGTATTCGACCAGTATACTTCCTTCGCCGGGGAGTGGGGCGTCGACGAAACCCTCGATGACCTGGCGGCCAGCGGCCAGGACCTGGGTGGCTGCCTCGTGGTGGCGGTAGACAATGGTAGCAAGCATCGCCTCGACGAATACTCGCCCTGGCGCAACCGCCGCACCGGCCGCGGCGGGGAAGGCGAGCAGTACGTTGATTTTTTAGTGCATACGCTCAAGCCCTACATCGACCACTACTACCGTACCCAGCCGGGGCACGCTACTACCGGCATTGCGGGCTCTAGCATGGGCGGGCTGCTGGCTACTTACGCGGCGCTACGCTACCCGGCAGTATTTGGGCGGGTGGGCGTGTTTTCGCCGGCCTACTGGTTTGCCGGCTCGGCGCTGCTGGCCTACGTAGCCCAGCAGGCACCCCGGCCCGATACTCGCTGGTATTTTGTGTGTGGCACCGAAGAAAGCCCCACGATGGTGAAGATGATGGCCGCCGTATGCGACGCCCTGCACGCGGCCGGCGTACCCGCTGGCAATCTGGCTTTTCACCCACTGCCCGATGGCCAGCACGCCGAGTGGTTTTGGCGGCGCGAGTTTGGGCCGGCCTACCGCTGGCTCTTCGGAGGGAGTAGTTTGAGCAATGGGAGTAATGAGAGTAATGGGATTATTACTACCACGTCTACTTATTAAGCATTACCCCCCTTACTCCCATTACTCAAACTACCCATTCCCTTAGTGTAGTAGGCGCAAAAATCGGTGAGCGGACACGCGTTGCACTTGGGCGAACGCGCCACGCATACGTAGCGTCCGTGCAAAATGAGCCAGTGGTGGGCCTTGGGCACCGCCTCCTGCGGAATGTATTTTATTAGCGCCTTTTCTACCGCCAGCGGCGTGGTGGCCGTTTTGGGTACCAGCCCCAGCCGGTGCGACACCCGGAAAACGTGCGTATCCACGGCCATCGCGGGCTGATTGTAAATTACCGATACAACCACGTTGGCCGTTTTGCGGCCCACGCCGGGCAGGCGTGGCAGCTCCTCAATGGTGCTGGGCACTTCGCCGGCAAATTCCGTCATGAGCAGGCGGCCCAGGCCAGCCAGGTGCTTGGCTTTGTTGTTGGGGTAGGAAACGCTGCGGATGAAGGGAAAGATATCCTCGGCCGTGGCCGCACCCAACTCGGCGGCGGTCGGAAACTGCGCCAGCAGCGCAGGCATCACCTGGTTTACCCGTTTATCGGTGCACTGTGCACTCAACACTACTGCCACAATCAGCTCGTAGGGATTGCGGTAGGCCAACTCGGTTTTCGGCTCCGGAAAATTGGTGGTGAAATAGTCGAGAAAGCGGCGAAACCGTTCGGGGCGCGTCATTTTTAAGCTGTTAGCCATTAGCGGCTAGCTGTTAGCTTGTTGTGGAAATGACCAAAAAGCCATTTGTACAAAGCTAACAGCTAGCCGCTAATGGCTAACGGCTATCGCAAAAATGTGCGCGAGTACTGCAAGATGGCCGCCGTGGTAGCGGGCCGGGGGCCACGCGCCAAGTGGTCGAGCGCCCGTTGGGCGAGTAGCAGGTCGGCGCAGGCAGCGGCGAGCTCGGGGTCATGCAGCAGGGCATCCTCGACCTCGTGCCGCTCATCAGCTGGCAATTCGTTGTACACGTAGCGAAGCAACGTTGAGTGGGGTAAGGTTTGAATCATAAAGGAGCGTATGGGCGGCCATTTTCTTCCGCAGGTTGATGAGTGCGTAACGCATGCGGCCCAGCGCGGTATTGATGCTGACGCCGGTTGCGTCGGCTATTTCCTGAAAGCTCATGTCGCCGTAATGGCGCATCAGCAGTACTTCTTTCTGGGCGGCGGGCAATTGCTGAATGAGCTGACGCAGATGAGCATGGCTCTCCTCACGGCCCAGCGCATCGTCGGCCGACTCCTCGGCTAAGTGTAACGAATTTGCCAGCCCCGTGTTGTCGTCGAGGCTGGTCTGGGGCGCTCTTTTGGCCCGGCGGAAGGCGTCGATGGCCAGGTTGTGCGCAATGCGGCACAGCCAGGAGCCAAATTTGCCTTCGTCTTGGTAGCGCCCGCTTTTGAGGGTGTGGATGGCCTTGATGAACGTATCCTGGGTGAGGTCGTCGGCCAGGTCTTCGTCACGCACCACAAGGTGTATAGTGGTGTAGACCCGCGCTTGGTAGCGCTGGAGCAGCTGGGCAAATGCCGCTTCGCGGCCGGCCAGATAGAGGTCGATGAGCGCGGAGTCGCTCGGCTGCAGGGGTTCCATAAAAGAACTACGAGTTATTGGGGAACGTAGAGCTTCTGGTCGATAGTATGCAGCGTTAGAAAAAGAATTGGGAAGTGAGCGGCGCGTGAAGCCCGCTATAATCGAGCCAAATGTAACGGGGGAGGCCCGAATCTTACAAGTCTCTTATTGCGCGTTGGCTAACTATTTTTTTGCCAACCCGTAGCGCCAGTCAGTTTTCGGTTGAGTATTGCCGGGCTTTCAACCGCCCCCCAGTCCGTGCGTAGAAGAAGCGATACCAGGCCCGCTTTTTCTACTATGACCACCTACGTCGCCCTACACTACTGGGCCGGCTCCGGCCGCGAGTTTGACCTGTTGCCGCCGCTGCTGCCGCCGGGTGCCCGCCTGCTGGCACCCGACCTGCCGGGCTTTGGCAGCCAGGCCCCGCCCGAGGGCTTCGACTACTCGGTTGCCAGCTACGCCGACTGGGTAGCGCAGTACATCGCCGAACAGAAGCTGGAGGACTACCACCTCATCGGCCATAGCATGAGCGGTAAAATCAGCCTGGCGCTGGCGGCCCGCCAGCCAGCCGGTCTGCGGGGGCTGCTGCTGCTGTCGCCCTCGCCGCCCACGCCCGAGCCCATCAGCGACGAAGACCGGGCCGCCAGCCTGGCGGCCTACGGCCAGCCCGCCGAGGCCGAGAAGACGTTTGCCAAAATTACCAGCATCCCGCTCGCCGAAGAATGGCACAAGCAGGTAGTGGCCGACAACCTGCGTACTACGCACGCCGCCTGGGATGCCTGGCTACAACACGGCTCGCGCGAGGATATTTCGGCCTTAATGCCGCAGATTACGGTGCCTTGCCGCCTGCTAGTAGGCGAAAATGACCGGGCCGTGCCGCCCGCCGCCCAGCGCCAGCAAACGATGCTCCTGCTGCCCGCGGGCTCCGCAATGGTCATAGTACCGGGCGCCGGCCACTTGCTGCCACTCGAAGCGCCCGAAGAGATTTTCAAAGGCCAGTACGCCGACAGCTTTCCCCTATGAGCCTGCCCTCGCCCGAACGCTCGGCCCCAGCCGCCACCTATCAGAACCCGGTCCTGGACGCCGACTTTCCCGACCCCAGCGTGCTGCTGGCTCCCGATGGGTACTACTACGCCTACGCTACCCAGACCAAGCGCGACGGGCAGATACTCAATTTTCAGGTAGCTCGCTCGCGCAACCTGGTAGAGTGGGAGCACCTGGGTGAGGCGCTCCCTAATAAGCCTGCCTGGGCTACCAGCAGCCAGCGCTTCTGGGCACCCGACGTGAGCCGCCATCCCGACGGCCGCTACCTGTTGTACTATTCGGCGCAGCCCAACGATGCCGCGGCTGGCCTGTGCCTGGGCGTGGCCGTGGCGCACGACCCGGCTGGCCCGTTCGTGGATAGCGGCCAGCCGCTGCTGGCTGGTGGCCCCGGCTTCGAGAACATCGACCCCATGCGCTTCGTGGATCCCGCCACCGGGCAGCAACTGCTGTTCTGGGGCTCGGGCTTCGGGCCGTTGCGGGTGCGTGAGCTAGCCCCCGATGGGTTGAGCTTTGCCGCGGGTAGCGAGGCGACGGTAGTGGTGGCGCCCCGCCCGGCGACCGATCACGCGGCTTATGGTCACCTCATTGAGGGAAGCTGGGTGCGCTACCGCGATAGCTGGTATTACTTGTTTTATTCGGGTGATAATTGCTGCGGTCCCGATGCCCGCTACGCCGTGCTGGTGGCCCGCGCCCGGCAGGCTATCGGCCCCTACGAAACGCTGGCCCAGGCCACGGGTACGGAGGGTACTATTCTTACTGAAAATGCCCGCTGGCTCGCCCCCGGCCACAATTGCCTCGTAACCGATGCTGCCGGGCAGGATTGGCTGCTCTACCACGCCATCGACCGCCAGCAACCAATTTTCGACGCCATCAATGACGAGCAGGGTAAGTCGCGCCGCGTAATGCTGCTCGACAAGGTAACTTACGATGAGCAGGGCTGGCCCCGCGTGGGTACGCCTAGTACCCAGCCTCAGCCCGCCCCGGTAGTGGCGGGCTGAGGGTAGTCCCGCTTATTCCAGCGAGCGACCTCTGAACAGGATATAGCCCAAGTGAGCATACAAACCAAAGCGGTTGCTGGGTGTGGGGTCGTCATAATAGAGTGCGTGCAGGGCCAGCGGCCCCACGGGCGTAGTGAAGATAAAGCCCGTGGAAGCCGTCAGGTAGGGCCGGCTGATGTCGCTACCCCGCACGGCTACTTGGTTTACGTCGCGCAGCTGCGCAAAATTGAGGTGCGCGAAAAGCTCGGAGCGCCATTCCAGCTTGCCTAATACGGCTTGTGAGTAGCGCAGGCCCGCCGCCACGAAGCGCGGCGAGCGGTAGCGCTCCAAAAACCGGCTGCGCGAGTCGGGGAGGGGGGCGAAGATGGGGGCCGTGGTCAGCGAGGAGCGGTAGTTGAAAAACTCGCCTTGCCCGCTCACGGTAATCTCGCCGAAGTAGCCCCAGGCCGACTTGTCGGGCTTCAGCGCGTAGTAGCGCTCGTAGGTGCCCCGAAATTGCAGCCACTGATGGTGGCGCGAGCGCTCACCCAGCGCTTCGAAATTAGATGTGGAGCCCGGCGTGTACACCTCCGTGCCCGTCACGCCGCGGACGGTGATGATGGCTCGCCGCCCCGCCGTCGGGTACTGCTTGCGGTTGAGCGAGTTCCGGGCGAAGCGAACGGCCGCCGTCCCCCCCTTGAAGGAAGTTCGGTCGAGCACGGCCGACGATAGAATCTCGTTCTCGATGGAATAATTCTCGACGTTGTAAAAAGCTCCTACGTCGAACACCATGCGCGAGCGGTAGCGGGGCGATACGCCAATCTGCGCCCCTACTTTAAGGTCTTTTTGCTGCACCTGCGTCGTTAAGGCGTCGCTGCCCAGCAATACCCCGGTTTGCTGGTAGTCCCACTGATTGTAGGTGATAACGGGCGAAATGTAGAAGGGTAGTCTGCCCGGCGCATTCAAGCGAAACGTGCCCTGCGCCCCGTTGTAGAAGCGGCCGACGCTTACGTTGGCCGCCGCCGAATACAGCAGCCGCCGCAGGTAGCGAAACTCTACGCCCAAGTACAGGCTCTCGATGGGCCGGGTGCTAAGGGTAAATCCTATCTCGGCCGCAATGTTGTTGTTGCGCTGGGCATCCACGTTGAAGACGTAGCCTTTCAGCGCGGCGTCGTAGCGAATGCGCGGGTAGATGTTGCGGAAGTAATCGTCGGAAGCCAGCCGGTAATAGCCTTCCTCCAGTCCGTCGATGGTATAAGTGGAGCCCTCGCGCCGAAAGAACTGCCGGGCGTACTCGTTCTGGTCGGGGCGCAGGCCCTGCACTTCTACTTTTACGAAGCGCGGCGCGGGTACGCTCTGCTGAAAGGCCAGCCGGCGGCGTTGCAATTCCAGCGTATCGACGCGCCGCGTAATGCGCCGCTTGATTTCACTCATTTTGAGGAGTGTCGCCGAGTCGCCCTCGGCAATCAGGGTATGCACTTGGTCGAAGTCGGCGGCCCCCAGGCTGCCTAGATTGGGCTGAATATAGATGCCGTTTTTGCCCACGCTGTTGGTGTCGGCCACGCTGCTGCCCAGAAATACCAGCGTGCCTGCCAGTAGCTTATCGTCTTTGGCGTACGGGTACTTTTTCAGCGCCACGTCACCCACGTTGACCCCAATCATTACGTCGGGCTTGAAATCCTGCCGCATGACGTTGGTGGGGAAATTATTCAGTACCGCCCCGTCGAAGAGATAGCGCCCATCGAGATTGCGAATGGGCCGGAAGGCCAGCGGGTAAGCCATGGAGTTGCGCACGGCGTCGGAGAGCAGCCCTGATTTTTGAACAACCTCCTTGCGCGTAAATACCTCCGTGGCCAGGCACCGGTAGGGTACGAATAAATTATCGAAGTTGTACTTCGCCGCCGCGGCCGCCGGAGCCAGCAGGCGGGCCAGCGCAAAGTTGAGGTTCAAGTCGTTGACCAGATTAGGCGAGATGTTGGCCTTGAACGTCGAATCGATGGAGAGGCCCAGCCGCAAAGACGAGGGTGAGGGCTCGGCGGTAAGAAAATTGAACGTCTTATCGGGTAAGATCTTACCCGTGGCCCAGTTCTGAAATTCTTTGGATAGTACAATCTGCTCGATGTCGTGCGGCGAGTACCCCGCCGCGTACATAGCACCCACTACCGCCCCCATGCTGTTGCCGACGATGTAGTCAATGGGAATGCCGTTGGCCTCCAACTGCTTGAGTACTCCCACATGGGCCAGGCCCTTAGCGCCGCCGCCGCTAAGTACCAATCCCACCCGCTGGGCCACGGCCGGTAAATAAAGGCCAATTGCCAGCACCAAGCATAGTATTTTTTTGTGCATACAGAAAGTAAAGGTGAGCGGTAAGCAATGCCCCGCCTACGCCGTTAGCTATCCCTCGGTTGCTTGGTCTTCGGCAAAGCGCAAGGGTTATTTTCAGCAGAAAAAGGGGCGAATTCGTTAGATGTTTAACTGATTGTGCTCAATGGTTAAACGGAAAATATGAGATTCGTCATTTTAGTGCAACTACTAGCATACGTCGGCGTAGGTCGCATGTTCTACTTTTCATGGCCATCTGATGAAAATTCCTGCCCCCGACGCCGCCCTCAGTAGCACCACGGCTCGCAAGCGTACCAAGACGCGCCCCGCGGCCCGCCGCCGTACCGATGAAAATACCTACACCGACCCCGAAATGCGTGAGCAACTGCGGGCTGAAATTCGGGCCGCTGCCAAAGGTGGTGAGCCAGGCACCTGGAGCGCTCGCAAGTCGCAATTGCTAACCCTGGCTTATCAGAAAGCAGGGGGTGGCTATTTGCAGCAGCACCCTAATTCTAAGCCGAGAAATACGCAAGGTGCCGGTGATCAGCCTGGTAAGGCGACTGCTGAAAAAGCTGCCCGTCGCTTGACGGGCGCTGCTGGGTACTTGGCAGCCAATGCTTCCGACGACTTGACACCTGCTCAGCGCAAAGCGGCTAACGTTCGCAAACTGGTCGGATCTAAGGCTGGTAAGCATCCCGTAGCCAGCGCCGCCACGGTCAAGCCTACCCGCAAGCACGCCGAGTAGCGCCTTACGACCAACCCACGAAAGGCTCCGCCGTTGCTGGCGGAGCCTTTCGTGGGTTGGAGCGAGCGGGGTAGCTGATGAGTCCCCGCAGCTACTATCAGTCGCGTTTGCCCTTAAGCACCTGCTTGAGGGCGCCGAGCTCGTCACGCAGCTTGGCAGCCTGTAAAAAATCCAATTCTTTAGCTGCGGCCTCCATTTGCTTTTCGGTAGTTTTGATGAGCTTTTCGAGCTCGGCCCGGCTCATCATGGCTACTACAGGCTCGGCGGCCAGGGCCAGGGGAGCGTCGCCGGTAGCGTAGGGCACAGCCGGTGCCTGAGATTCGGCAATGCGGTAGTCGGCCAGGTCGGTCTGGCCCATAATCTGGGCGTGGCTCTTGCGAACGGTTTTGGGCGTAATGCCGTGGGCTTCGTTGTACGCCATCTGGGTGGCCCGGCGACGATTGGTTTCGTCGATGGCGCGTTGCATGGAGCCCGTCATGCGGTCGGCGTAGAGAATAACCTTGCCGCGCTCGTTACGGGCCGCCCGGCCCATGGTTTGAATCAGTGAGCGCTGGTCGCGCAGAAAGCCTTCCTTGTCGGCATCCAAAATGGCTACCAGGCTAACCTCAGGTAAGTCAAGGCCCTCGCGCAATAGGTTAACGCCGATGAGTACATCGACTTCCCCCAGCCGCAGACGGCGTAGAATCTCTACGCGGTCGAGCGTCTTCACGTCCGAGTGAATGTACTCGACCTTGATACCCAGGCGCTCCATGTATTTGCTCAGCTCCTCGGCCATGCGCTTGGTAAGGGTCGTCACGAGTACGCGGTCGCCTTCTTTTACGCGGTTATCCACTTCGTCGAGCAGGTCGTCGATTTGGTTGATGCTGGGCCGCAGGTCGATTTCGGGGTCGAGTAGGCCCGTGGGGCGAATAATTTGCTCAACCACCACGCCGTTGGCGGCGGCGAGCTCGTAGTCGGCCGGCGTAGCCGACACGTACACCGCCTGCTGATACATGCTTTCAAACTCATTGAAAGTCAGTGGGCGATTGTCGAAGGCCGAGGGTAGGCGGAAGCCATACTCGATGAGGGCCGTCTTGCGCGAGCGGTCACCGCCCCACATGGCCCGAATCTGCGGAATGGTGGCGTGGCTCTCGTCCACCACCAGCAAATAATCGTTGGGGAAATAATCGAGCAGGCAGAACGGGCGTGAGCCCGGCTCGCGGCGGTCGAAGTAGCGCGAGTAGTTCTCGATGCCCGAGCAGTAGCCCAACTCGCGAATCATTTCCAGGTCGAACTCGGTGCGCTCCTGAATGCGCTTGGCTTCCACGTCGCGGCCTTCTTTCTCGAAGTACTTGTGCTGAGCCACCATATCATCCTGAATTTCACGGATGGCGGTATTCAGCGTTTCCTTGCCCGTTACGAAGAGGTTGGCCGGGTAAAGGGTCATGTTCTTCTCGTCGCTCAGCTTCTTGCCGCTGGCCGGGTCGATTTTCTGAATCGCCTCAATCTCATCGCCGAAGAAGTAAATGCGGTAAGCAAAGTCGGCGTAGGCCGGAAACACGTCCACCGTATCGCCTTTCACCCGGAACGAGCCGCGCGTAAATTCTACCTCGGTACGCGAGTAGAGAATCTGCACGAATTGGTAGAGCAGATTATTGCGCGATACCCGCAGGCCGGGGGCCAGGAAAATGACGTTTTTACCGAATTCCTCGGGGTTGCCGATGCCGTAGATGCACGATACCGAGGCTACTACTACCACGTCGCGCCGCCCGCTCAGCAGCGTGGAGGTGCAGTGCAGCCGCAGCTTCTCAATCTCTTCGTTGATGGCTAAGTCCTTCTCAATGAAGACATCGGAACTGGCAATGTAGGCCTCGGGCTGGTAGTAGTCGTAGTAGCTGATGTAGTACTCGACGGCGTTATTAGGGAAAAACGCCTTGAACTCACCGTAGAGCTGGGCAGCCAGCGTTTTGTTGTGGCACAGCACGAGGGCGGGCTTGCCGGTTTCGGCAATCACGTTGGCCATCGTAAAGGTTTTGCCCGTGCCGGTGGCCCCGAGCAGCACCTGCGCCGGCTCGCCACTATTCACGCCTTTCACGAGTTCGGCAATGGCCTGGGGCTGGTCGCCGGTGGGTTTAAATTCAGAAGTGAGTTGGTACGTAGACATGCAGAAACGGCCGGAAATGGGCTAATTCATTTAACCCTGAACCGGTAATCTAGGTTTCTGCGCTTCGGTAAAAAGCGTACGGCTACGAGCTACCGTCCTCTTCGCGCTCGCGCTCGCAACGTATGCCCCGCTGCCACAACAGCGGGAATTGCAAGGGCTTGGCCCGCCCGCAGGGTAGCAGCAGATGGCCAGGTCGATTTGCCGTTCGAGAGTCGGGAGGCGTGCCGCGCCCCGAGAATGGATATCCCGGCCAGCAGTAGCAGGAGCAGACGTAAGATGATGGGCATAAGTTTGTTGATAGATGGAAGTGAGTATAGAGTGATAATGTGGCCCGGCAAGATACGACTGTCGAGGTTAGCGGGTTCGAAAGCTGCGACCCAACTCGACGCCTGCCTCTAAGCCAAAGCTGTAGGGGCGCTGCTGCGTCCAGAAGTTTTGCCCGCCATCTGCATTGAGGCTGAGAATGCCCAGTTCGGCCACGGGCCCGAAATTGACAGACCACTGGTGGCCAGCCGGGCGGTACTGCATGCCAGCACCACCGCGCAGCCCCGCCGATAAGCGCCGGTAGGGCGAGTTGCCCTCCAATGGAGCGTACGTGCGAGTGGCTTCGGGGGTGCCGTCCACGTCGCTACGTACGCTGAGCAGGGCCGTTACGAGTGCCCCGAGCCGCCCGTAGAGTGAAAAGCCGGTTTTGAGCGGGTTGCTGTAGCGAAGCTCAGCCGGTACGCTTACCGAGCGGTAGCGGTAAGTAGTGCGTTGCAAGCGCGGAGATTGCCCAGCTTGCAGGTAGCTGATGTCGGCCACCGGCTCGCCAATAAAAGCGACCGAGCTGGCAGAAGTAGCGGTGCTTTGGGTCAGTTCTACGCCGGTGCGCAGGCCCCAGCGGCCGTTGCCCAGGCGCCGGGTGGCCCACAGACTCAGGCGCTGGGTCAGGCCGGGGCGTAGGTTGTCGCGATATTCGCTGGCCACCGAGCGGCCGAAGCTAGTCGGGTAGTTGGGGTAGGTGGCTGGGTGGACAACACTGACATTACTGACCGCTACGGGCGCTTGCACCCAATCGATATTGGGGTTGTAGGCTCCCACGGCGTAAGTGGCCCCGTATTGCCAGCCGCGGGATAATTCCAGGGCCGGGCCGGGGGCTACCTCTACCTCAGCCAGATGGGTGGGTAAGCTGGTCGCTTGGGCCGTGAGGCTGGCCAGTCGGGTGGCCAGCGTGGCTTCGGCCGCCGCGCCAGTAGCCGTAGGCTGCGGCGTAGCGTAGGCAAGGGTTGCTTCGTCTGTCGAGCTTGGAGTAGTCGTAAAGGTGCCGGCGCTGGCCGTTAAGGCATTATCCGGATTGGTATTGCCCGCGGCGGCTACGTGGCTGCTCGCTGGCGATTGGCCAGGGCTTAGGTGAGAGGTGGTGCCGGCCAGTAGCGTACGACCAATCAGCTCACGACCAATCTGCTTATACCTACCCATCACGAAGCCAGCGGGAGCCCCCGCAAAAGCATTCGTAACGGCTGATGTTGCGTGGTCATGCCCCGTAGTGTGGTGCTGGCCGCGTACAGCTATCGAAGAAAGGCGGGTAGCAGAGTGGGCCGAAGCCAAAAGCGTAGCAGTTGAATCGATAGTAGGAGCAGCTAGTGAAGAGGTAGATAAAAAGAGACGCGAAGCGCCAGCCCCGGAGGCCAGACCGGCTACGGCTGGGGTAGGAGTAGCTAAATCGCCCGTTGCCCGGCGGGTCGTAGCCAGCGCAGTCTGGCCGGTAGACTGCGGAGTAGCCCGTGCCAGCGTACCAACGGCCGGAGACTGCCGCTGGCTGTGCCACCAGCCCCCACCGGCCAGTGAGGCCAGTAGTAAGCTGGCCGCCACGGCCCAGCGGTAGGCCGCGAGGCGGCGACGGTACTTTTCGTTTTGGGCCAGGAGCAGGCTGTTGTCAATCTGCTCCCACACCTGGGGGCGAGGGGCTACCGCGGCTGCTTCGCTCTCCAGTAGGTGGTGGCGAAACAGGTCTTCGAGACTGCCCTTAGGCGGGTTAGACGGATGCATATCGAATAGCGGGTAGAAGCTTACTTAACGGGAGGATGGAGGCGAGCTAGCTTGGTTTGCAGCACTACGCGGGCCCGGGAGTACTGCGATTTACTCGTGCCCTCCGAAATTTCCAGCATTTCGCCGATTTCCTTGTGCGTGTAGCCCTCGATGGCGTACAGATTGAAGACCAAGCGGTAGCGCGGGGCCAATTCCTGTACTACGGCCAGCAGCTCACCGTAGGCGTAGTTGCTGAAAGTAAATTCCTCGCTGGCCAGGGTTTCGGGGTAGTCGCCGTCGCTCACGGCCACCAACGGGGCGTTGCGCCGGTGCTGGCGTAGGGCGGCATTGACCATGATGCGGCGAATCCAGAACTCCAGTGGGCACTCGCGCCGGAAGCTGCCCAGCGTGCGGTACACCGTGACGAAGCCTTCCTGCAACACGTCTTCAGCCTCGAAAGTGGTTTGGGCGTAACGCAGGCACACGGCCATCATGCGGGCCGAGTAGCGCTCGTAAAGCTGCTTCTGGGCCGCGGCTTGGCCAGCCAGGCAGCCGTCTATCAATTCGGCCTCGGTGAGGGCGGCGGCCGGAGTGGGGCGGCTCACGGTGAGCTTGGGCGCATCGGGTTTGGCCATGCCGAGGGAAAACGCGGGCCAGCTGATGGCGCTCATAAGCCCAAACGGCCGGGGCCGGCGTAAAGTACGTGCATCATAAACGGGGCTAGCTGCGAACAAAAAATAGGCTCCCGCTGACCGGGGTGCGCTGGCTGAAGTACTCGTTTAGTAGGAAGAATCATTTCCCCGGCCAACCGTTGCATGGGCGCTCAAAAGAGTTGCGCTGTTATTTTATACTTCTGACAATAAGATGCTTATGAAAAATATTAATTGTTTAGCCCAACGGTAGCCGGCTGGTGCGGGTATGCACACAGCTGGCTAAGGGGTTTTGCTCCGCTGGTTAGCCGGTATCCCTCCATTTTTTCTTTTTCCCATGAAGACGCTCGTCTTATTTTACTCGACCTATGGCCACGTCTGGAAACTGGCCGAAGCCGTTGCGGAAGGTGCCCGCGAAGTAGCTGGCAACGAAGTAGTAGTGAAGCGCGTGCCCGAAACGCTGCCCAAGGAGATCCTGGATAAAACCGGGGCTACCGGCGCCCAACAGGCTTTCGCTCACCTGCCCGTCGCCACGCCCGAGGAGCTGGCTGAGTACGACGCCATCATCTTCGGGACGCCCACCCGCTACGGCAACCTGTGTGGCCAGATGCAGAGCTTCATGGATAGCACCGGTGGCCTGTGGGCCAAGGGGGCGCTCGTGGGCAAAGTTGGGGGCGCCTTCGTCAGCACTGCCACCCAGCACGGCGGCCAGGAAGAAACGCTGCGGGCCTTCCACACCGAGCTGCTGCACCACGGCTTCGTGATCGTGGGCCTGCCCTACGCCTGGCAGGGCCAGATGGGCCATGAGGAGGTAACGGGTGGTACGCCCTACGGGGCCAGCACCGTGGCTGGGGGCCAGGGCGAGCGCCAGCCCAGCGCAAACGAGCTGGAAGGTGCCCGCTTTCAGGGCCGGCACACGGCGCAGATCGCCAGCAAGCTGGCGGCGAAGTAGCACTTGACAATCAAGGCCGCAGCCCTTCAAGGTAAAGCCCGGTGGGCGAAACATGCCTCGGTACGTTTCGCCCACCGGGCTTTACCTTGAAGGGCTGCGGCTCTAGCTAGCATTCCAGATTGCCCAGGCGGCTTCGGCCTGTAACTCCAGCATTTTGAAGCCGTTTTTGGTGCGGGCACCGGCCAGCCGGCCGCGCTCCAGAAACAGCGTTTCGCGGGGATTGTAGATGAGGTCGAACAGATAGTGCTCCGGGGTCAGGGCCTCGTAGGGGAGGGGCGGGCACTCGTGCACGGCCGGATAGGTGCCCAGCGGTGTGGTATTGATGATGAGCGGGTGAGCCCCAATGACGGCGGGCGTCAGCTCGGCGTAGGTGAGCTGGGCATTGAGCGGGTCGCGGGAGACGAACCAATAGGCGATGCCCAACTCGCGCAAGGCTACCGCCACGGCCTTGGCCGCGCCACCGGTGCCGAGAATGAGCGCTCGGGGGCCGGGGCCAGCCGGGTAAAACTTGCGTAGCGACTCGCGAAAGCCTACGTAGTCGGTATTATGCCCTACCAAGCTGCCATCGGCTTGAAACTCGACAACGTTAACGGCCCCCACCATTGCCGCCGAGGGCGCCACGCGGGTGAGGTAGGGCCAGATTTGCTCCTTGTAGGGAATGGTCACGTTGAGCCCGGCCAGCGTGGGCTGGCGGGCCAGCAGCTGCGGCAGCTCGCTGGCCGCCGCCAGCTCGAACAGCTCGTAGCGGCAGTCGCTGAGGTGCAGCCGGTCGAATTTCTGGCTGAAATACGCCTGCGAAAAGGAGTGCGAAAGCGTGCGACCGATGAGTCCAAAAGTGCGCATGACAAAGAGGAAGTCAGTTGCCGACTAAGCCGACTGCGCCGGTTTGTTCCCAAACTTGCTTTGCAGATACTGCCACAGCGGCGGCACTACCGAAAACAGGATGATGCCGTAAATCACCAGCGTGAAGTTGTTTTTTACCCACGGAATCGAGCCCAGGAAGTAGCCCGCCAGCGTGAGCGATACTACCCACAGTACCGCGCCCGCAATGCTGTAAGAGGCAAAGTAGCGGTACGTCATGGTACCTACCCCAGCCACGAAGGGCGCGAACGTGCGCACGATGGGTACGAACCGGGCCATGATGATGGTCTTGCCGCCGTGCTTGGCGTAGAAGGCCTGCGTCTGCTCTAGATACTTGCGCTTCAGAAAGCGGAAGTCCTCGCGAAACACCCGCGGCCCTAAGTAGTCGCCGATAGCGTAGTTGACGTTGTCGCCGATAAAGGCGGCGGCAATCAGCAACGGAATGAGGTAGAGTAGATTGAGCAGTGGGTGGCCGGTTTCGGGATTGGGCTGCGCGGCCAGGGTGCCCGCCACGAACAGCAGCGAGTCGCCGGGTAGGAAGGGAAATACGATGACGCCCGTCTCGGTAAACAGAATCAGAAACAGCAGGAGATAGGTCAAGTTGCCGTACTCGTGCACCACGCTCACGAGGGTTTTGTCGAGGTGCAGTACCAGGTCTAAAAAGTGCTTGAGTAACTCCATGCTAGTGATTGTTGAGCCCGCAAAAGTAAGGCCCGCCCGGCCGGATGCGGGCGGGCACGCGGCGGCTATCCCAATCAGCGAGCGCAGAAAAAAAGCCTGACTCGCTGGAGCCAGGCTTTTGAAAAAGGGAAGTACGGGCTAGCCGCGCGGCATGGAAGTGCCGGGCTTGCCGGTTTTGGCGGCGGGCAGGAACATGGGGTCCACCGCGTCCATGTCGAGGAAGTGGGAGAAGGTATCACCGCGCAGGCCCAGCCGGATAGTTTCGAGACTCACAATTTCGTTGGGGGCGATGTTACCCAAGTTGACGTTGGCCCCCAGCAGCTTGATAAACCACACCTGCTGTGCTTTCTGCGGTGCCTCCCAGATGATGCGCTCCGACGGAATCTTGGTTAGAATCTCTTCGACTAGGCCCGAGCGCACCTCGCCGGTGCTGCGAAACAGGCCCACGTTGCCACCCTCGCGGGCCTCGCCGATTACTTTGATAGCGCCAGCATCGAGCTCGGTTTGCATCTGCGAAATCCACTTGTAGGGCGGAATAATCTTCTCGGCGTCTTTCGAGCCTACCTCGCTCAGCACTTTCACCGACTTGCTCAGCTCGCTGATAAACTCGCACTTGCGGTCGTGGTTGAGGTCGATGCTGCCATCCGACACCTCGGCGTATTCCAGGCCGAACTTGTCGAGTAGCCGGCGGTAGTCGTCGAACTGATTACGGATGATAAACGCCTCGAACAGCGTGCCACCCAGGTACACCGGGATGCCCGCCTCACGGTAGATGTCCAGCTTCCGTTGCAGATTAGGCACCACAAACGAGGTGGCCCAGCCCAGCTTGACGATGTCGGTATAGGGAGCACCTACCTCCAGAAAGTCTTCAACCTCGCGTAGGCTGAGGCCCTTGTCCATCATCATGGTAAAGCCTTGCTCACGAGGCTTTTGGGTGCGTTCGGGAAGCTGAGAAAGCGAATAGTTCATGCGTGGTAAAGCAGGCACCGGCCCGCCGAATGAGAGACAAAAAAACTGCCCGCCGGAAAGGCGGGCAGGTACAAAATTAGGACATAAAGCAAAAGCTGGGGCCAGCTACCGCCCCGCTACTTGCGAAACTGGTCGATGAGCCGTTGCAAGGCGGGCTGCTTTTCCAGCTCGGGAAAGTAGTCGAACAGCAGCGAGTGCTGCTCGTAGTTGAGCGTGAGCGCCGTTTCCAGCTCCTGGTAGGCTTCGCGCAGGCGGCCGGCGGCCAGCAGGTAGGCGCACAGCATGTAGTGAAAGTGCGCCTCGTGCGGGTGCAGCTCCACAGCATGCCGAAGCAGGTCCACAGCTTCAACGTAATGCCCCTGCTCGTAGAGAATGGCGCTCCAGCTAACCCAGCCGGTGGCGTCTTCGGGCGCTACCTCGGTAGCCTTTTCGTAGGCTTCGATGGCGCTCACCACGTTACCCACTTGGTTTTCGGCCGCGCCCAGGGCCGACCAATACTCGCCGCTCTCGCCGTAGAGCTGCACCGCCTTGCGGAAAAAGTGCAGCGCCTCAAACGGCCGCTCCTGCTCTTGCAGCAACACCCCCTGGCCAAACCATGCCTCGTCCATGTCGGGGTTGATTTCGAGAGCCTTGCGGTAGTAAATACGGGCCTGCTCCCAGTTGCGTAGCTTCTCGTAGCACTCGCCGATGTTGCACAGGGCTTCGTCGGTAGGCTCGCCTAGCGGATGGCTCAGCTCAAATTCGCCGATGGCCCGCTGGTACTGCTGCTGGCACACGAAGGTATCGGCCAGCCAGTGGTGGGCATCGTAAAAATTGGCGTCGATCACGATGGCGTAGTCGAAGGCATCGGCCGCCTTGTCGTAATTCTCCCGCCGGTAGTAGTACTGGCCCAGATTGTACCAGGCTACCGCCGAATACGGGTCGTCGTCGGTGAAGCGCTGAAAAAACTCTTCGTGCTCGGGCAGGCGGTTGCTTACCTCCAGGCAGTTTAATAGCTCCTGCACCGTCGTTTCGTTGTCGGGGTGCAGGCGCAGGCTGTGCTTGTAGTGCTTGGCGGCGCTCTTGTATTTCTGCCAGCTCTGGTAAGCCAGGCCGAGGTTGAAGTGGATGTCCTCGCGGTCGGCGTTGTTCTCTAAGGCCGACTGGAAGTAGCGCACGGCTTCCTCAAACTGGCCGCGCTGGGTGGCGATAATGCCCCGCGTCACGGCCACGTCGGCGTTGTCGGGGTCGAGGCTGGCCACGTTGGCAATCTGGCGCTCAGCCTCGGCGTAGTCGCCGCGCATGGCCGAAATCTGCGCCCGGTCGATAAGTAGCTCGGTCGAAAAAGGGTACTGGTTGAGCGCAGCTTCGCAGGCCTGCTGGGCCTTGTCGAAGGCGGCCGAGGTCACGTAGTGGTCAATAATAATTTCAAACTCCTCTAAGTCAAAAAATGCGGCCTCGTTGTTGGCAAGCATTCGCTCGTAGCGCCGCACAGTGTCCTGCGCGGCCCGGGGATCATCAAATGGTTCGTTCATGCGCATAATGGTCACGAAATATAACGAATAGCCTGGCCAATAGCAAGCTGCCGACTTGGTAGTAGAAACGGGCCGTCGGTGCTGGCCGCGTTACCCGAAAAACTGATTCCAAATGGCCGGCTTGCTGCTGACTGCGCTATTCGCCATTCGTCAGGATATAACCGAGGGGGAAGCGGTCCGGTTCGTTTTAGTGGCCTGAGCCAGCCAGGCGATAGTGTCGGAAAGAGGGCGGAAGGAAAGGCCGGTGGCCCGCTCGGCGCGGCGGGCATCGTAGCGCACCGGCTGGCGGCCCGCCCGGGCCGTGTCGCGGGTGATGAGCGGCCGGGCACCGGTGAGCAGCGAGCGCCCGTGCTCCAGGCGCCAGATGACTTCGGCGGCCCAGTTAGGCACGGCCACCGAGGGCGGCCGCTTGCCCAGCGCCGTAGCCAGCTGGCCCAGAAAATCACCCAACGGGCAGAGCCCACCGTTGAGAATGTAGCGGGCGGAGGCCAGTTCGGGCAGGTCGAGGGTAAGGCGCAGTAGGTGCGCTACCACGTCGCGTACGTCCACGAAATTGAGCAGGCCCCGGGTGTAGAAATAGTGCTCGTCGTAGGCATAGCGCACGAGGCGGGTGCTGCTGCGCTGCCAGTCGCCCGGCCCCAGCACGATCGACGGATTGACGATGACGGCCGACAAGCCTTCGGCTACGCCGCGCCACACTTCCAGCTCGGCCAGGTACTTGCTGGTGGCGTAGGCCGGGTGGCTGGCCCCCAGGTCCCAGGTGGCGGTTTCGTCGAGCAGGCGGGGCTCGGGGCTGGGCGCCTCGTCGGTAACGGGAGGCTGGCCCAGCGCGGCTACCGACGACACGTAACCCAGCCGAATGCCGGGACGCAATAGGCAGGCATCCACGATGGTAGCGGTACCCTCCACGTTTACTTGCAAGAGCGCATCCTCGTCCTGCGGGGCGTACGACACCAGGCCGGCGCAATGCAGCACGTGCGTTACGTCGGGCGTGAGGGCGGTTTCGAGCAGGGTGCTGTCGAGCAAATCACCCTGCACCCAGTCGATGCCAGCGGGGGCCGCTATGGGTGGGGCCTGGCCCCGGTAAAGGGCCCGCACGGCCAGCCCCCGGGTCCGCAGCTCTTGCAGCACAAAGGAGCCGATGAGGCCCGTTCCGCCCGTTACGAAAATCATAGCGTTGAAAAGTGCGCTGGTTAGGGCTCGCGGCCCGGTTACAGCGTTTTATTGAGGAGGGGCAGGGCCATCAGCTTCCGAAAATAAGCCGATTTTACCGTCTTGGAAGCTAGCGCGGCCGTGTGGCGGAGGTGGTGGGTATCGGTGCCGACGAAGTCAACCAAGCCGCCGTCAATCAGCTTCTCGGCCACGTGGCGAGCCCCCGGCGAATAGTAACCCGCTAGGGAGTTGAGATTGAGCTGCAGCAGCACGCCGTAGTCCTGGCGCAGCTTCTCAATCTCGGTAAAGCGATTGTAGAAATACACGTAGCGCTCGGGGTGGGCCAGTACCACGCGGTAGCCTGCCGCTTGCAGGTCGAAGATGGTGCCGGTGAGGTTGAGCGGCTCGTTGAGGTAAGAGGTCTCGATGAGCAGGTAGCGCTGCTCGCCGCCAAAGGTGAGCAGCTCGGTACCATCGGCCAGCTTGCGGCCCAGCCACTCGTCGAGGTAGTACTCGGCGGCGCACTCCAGGGTCACGTCGGCCAGGCCCGCCTCGGCGGCGGCGGCCCGTAGCGTAGCCAGGGCCGCCCGCACGCCCTCGGGCGTATTCTTATAAAAGTCGCCCATGATGTGGGGCGTCATCACCAGCTTCGTGAAGCCCAGCGCGCGTAGCTCGCGTAGCAGGTCGAGGCTGTGGGCTACCGTTTCGGCGCCGTCGTCGAGGCCCGGCAGCAGGTGCGAGTGCATGTCGGTCACCAGCCCCGCCAAGGGCTGCTCCGGCGGCGGGCTGTCGGCCGCCGTCTTGTTTCCCATCAACCGCTGCCAGAAGCCTGCCATACGCTATTAGCTGAAAAAGCCTTTTACCCGCTCGATAAACGTTGGCTTCTTCACGGGCTCTTCGTAGTAGCCCATGCCGTTGCCGTAGCTGCCGTAGCCATACCCGTAGCCGTAACCGTAGCCATACCCGTAGCCATACGAGCCCTCGGCCTTGGCGTCGTTGAGGATGGTACACATGCGCGTAAACTGGTTGTTGCGCAGCAGGCGGTTCATGTTCTTCAGGAAAGCCTTACGCGAGTAGTTGGCCCGCACGATGTAAATCGGCACGTCGGCCTTGCGCATGATGAGAATACCATCGGTAACCAGGCCCACGGGCGGCGTATCGATGAGGATGACATCGTAGGTGCGGTACAGCTCCTCCAGCATCTTATCGAAGCGCGGGTGCAGAATCAGCTCCGAGGGATTGGGTGGGGTAGGGCCCGCCGAGATAAAGTCCAGCGACTCAATGGTGGAGTGCTGAATGCACTCGCTCACCGAGTGCCGGTCGATGAGAATAGTGCTGATGCCGCGTACGTTCTCGGCCCCGAAAGCCAGGTTTACCTTCGGCTTGCGCATGTCTAGGTCGAGAATGATCACCCGCTGGCCCGACAGCGCGATGATGCCGCCCAGGTTGACGGTGACGAACGTCTTGCCCTCGCCCGAGATAGTGGACGTAACCGAAATCAGGCGCTTCTTATTCGAGGGGCTGATAAAATCCAGGTTGGTTCGAATCGAGCGAATGGCCTCCGATACCGACGACTTGGGGTTCTTATCCACCACCAGCCGCGAGACGTTGAGCTTTTCTTTCTCGTAGGTCGGAATGACGCCCAGTACCGAAGCCTTGCTATTGCGCTCCAGCTCACCCACGCTCGTTACCGTGTTGTGCATGAAGTAGCGCGTGGCAATCAGGCCCAGGCTGAGTAGCAGGCCACCCGCCAGCCCGATGGCGTACACGAGCGGCCGTACCGGCGAGATGGGGGCGTCGGGCGCGTAGGCCGGGGATAGAATCTGGAAGTCGGCCGTGGTGCCGGCATTCTTGATGTTGTACTCGACCTTCTTTTCCAGTAGGTTTTGGTAGGTCGCGCTGTACAGCTCCAGCGGCCGCTTCAAGCGCTCCAACTCGGTTTCCTTACCGGGTAATGCTTGCAGCTCTCCGCGGAGCTGGCCCTGCTGGCTATTGAGCAGCCCGAGCTGGTTGCGCAGTTGGATCTGCGCCTGCTGGATTTGGCGTTGCAGCGTAGCCTGAGCAAATGCCACCTGCGCCTGGGGCTGCTTCACGGCTTCCGTCACATCCTGGTACGAGCGCCGGATGCGGCGTAGATTTTGTTGCAGATTATTTAGATCCTCAAGCGAGCGCGAGATATTCGGGTCGTTGATGATGGTTAAACTCGGAATGGATTGCGCTACGGTTACGTCGTCGTTGGGCGTCAGGCGCTCCTGGCGGGCCAGATGCGCCACCTCGTTGAGCAGCGTCAGCTTCTGCTCCAGGTCGGTACGCTCCTTGTCGATGGCAGCTATCTTCGCCGTGATCGTACTCAGCTCGCCCTTTGCATCATACGTGCCGTTGAGCTGCACAAACTGCTTGAGATTATCTTCGGCCTTAGCCAGGCTGTTACCCGTTTCACGGAGCTGCTGATCGAGGTAAGCGAGCGCCTTCTCCGTCGATTCCTGCTTACGGGCCACCTTCGCATCGCGGTAAACGCTGTCCAGCGCATTCACTAGCCGCTGGGCCTTCTGGCGGTTATAATCTTGAAACGAGATTTGCAGCGTGTTGGCGCTGGCGTTGAGTATTTCGGCCGTTAGGTTCTTGTCCAGATAGCCGTTGATGGTGTTGTCATCCAGAATAACGAAATGATAGGCCACATCCGGCGTGCCGGTACCCCCTCCTGCGGAAGCCAGCAGCCGCAGGTGAATGCCGGGTAACTGCACCGGCTGGCCTAGCTTATAGGTGCCGCCGAGGGTTTCGCTGCCCGTCGTTACGCTCAAACGGTAGGTATTCGCGTTTATGTAGGTGACGTTGAACTTGCGATTGTAGTACGCCTGGTCGCTGATGGTGTACTCAACCTGAAACGGGGAGGTGCCAAACAGCTCCGTTTCTAGGACCGTGCCTTGCGAGTAATAGTTGACGTCCAGCGGTACTACCTGCTTGAGTTTTTTGTAGGTAAGCCCCGACTTTATCAGCTCTACCTCGCCGGCCAACTGCGCTGCTCCCCGGTTGCCGGGTTCGTTGCCCCCGCCCGCTATCGCTCCCAGGCCGATGGTGCTGGCATCGCTACGCTCATCAATTTTCAGTACTGAGGTAGCCTTGTATACAGGCTTGGTATAGCGTAGATACGTCCAGGAGCCGGTAAGCCCTAGCAACAAGAGCAGCAGCGCCCAGGGGAGGCTTTTTCGGGCTACTAGTACGAGGGTAGCCAGGTCGAAGCTGCTTTCGCCGTCCGAGTCATTTTCCCCAGAGCTACCGCTCGCGGGTGCGGTTGCTTCTGTTCCGGTGGTGGTGCGCCGGATGAGCTCTTCCAGCTCCGCGTTTTCGCTTAATGCCATAATTTCAATCCCTGGCTAAATGCGCATGAATAAATGCTCTAACGTCTTAAAATGCTTATTGTAAAGCCCAGTACGCTAACTAGCGCAGTAGAGAGCGACAGCACCGGCCCGGCATCAGCTAAGGCATCGAGGAAGGGGCGGCGCACTGGCTGGATGTAGATAATATCATTGGGCTCTATTTGCAGGTTGCCCCGCCGCATTCCCTCTAACGTGTTGAGATTGATGAATTGTACCTGCGGATTCTTTAAATCGCCCCGGATGATGCGAATGTTGTCAATGCGCCCGCCGTTGCGCGCGATACCCGTGCTACCACCCGCTGCGCCCCCGTCCGGCCCCCCAGCCAAGGCCAGTACTTCCAACAGGTTCATATTATCGTTGGCCAGGTTGATGACCACCCCGCCCGGTGCACCCAGGATGACCACGCGGTTGTTGCTTACTGCCGTCTTGACGAACGTTCCTTTGTAAAACTCGGTGTAGCGTACGCCCAAGACACTGTCGGCCTGCACCAAGGTGAGACCCTGGAGATATACCCGATTTACCAGCGGTAAGCGCACCGTACCGTCGGCCTGGACTTCGTACTGGATTGTCCCGGGGGCACCGGTAGTGCTTGTGCCGCCGCCTGTGCTGCGGCCGGCGGCCGTCGCGATGGTAGAGCCCGTAGCGCCTGCTCCCGAGCCCAGGCGCAATTCTCCGTTGGGGTCAACAATTTTCTCGCCGTTATTGGTGAAAATCTGGAGGGTGAGGTGGTCGTTGGGGTGAATGGTGTAATTGCGGGCCGTCCGGTTTACCGCCCGTCGCAGCTTTGCGGTGTCTACTACTCCATCGGGCCCCTTGGTGAGTTGAAACATCGTGCGCTGGTTGTAATACCGGCTGGTAGCACACGAAGACAGCAGGCAAAGTACTGGCAGGGCCAGCAGCCACAGCCGCCGGAGCGCACAGGACGAAAGCAGATTGGAGAAGGCCAAAAGAGAGGTTATTCAGCCGAGGGTAGCCCGCGCAGAGGTGCTGGGTCACAACCTCGAAAGGTAAAAAATGCCTCAAAAGTAACGCCGTTCCCGTAGGCTTTCAAAAACTCGGCCGCTGCCTCCGCCGTTGGCTCACCTGTTTAACCCGCTCAAAATCGTATTTTTGTAGCGGCCGCTCAAGCGGCCGTCATTCTCTCCCTCCCCATCCCACCCATTTTCAGAGTTATATGGAAGCTACCCTAGCGACCGAAAACCAAACCATGATTGCGCAGATGGTGCGCGATTTTGGTCACCAGCACATCAAGCCGCACATGATGCGCTGGGACAATACCCAGGAATTTCCCCGCGACCTCTTTCGCCAGCTCGGCGAGCTCGGCCTCATGGGTGTACTTGTGCCGCAGGAGTACGGCGGCTCGGGTTTCGGCTACCAGGAATACGTAACGGCCATTGCTGAGCTCGCTAAAATTGACGGGAGCATTGGCTTGAGCATGGCAGCTCATAACTCGCTTTGCACTGGGCATATTCTCCAGCACGCGTCGGAGGCGCAGAAGCACAAGTACCTGCCCCGGCTGGCCTCGGGCGAGTGGCTGGGGGCCTGGGGCCTCACCGAGCCCAACACCGGCTCTGATGCCGGCAACATGCGCACCACGGCCGTGCTCGACGCCGATGGTGAGCATTACGTGCTCAACGGGGCTAAAAACTTCATCACTCACGGCAAGAGCGGCGACGTGGCCGTGGTAATTGCCCGCACCGGTGAGGTCGGCGACTCGCACGGCATGACGGCCTTCATCGTGGAGCGCGGTACGCCGGGCTTTGCCGGCGGCCGCAAGGAAGACAAGCTGGGTATGCGGGCTTCCGAAACCACCGAGATGATTTTCACCGACTGTCGCGTGCCGGTCGAAAACGTGATCGGCAAAGTCGGCGAAGGCTTCGTGCAAAGCCTGAAAGTGCTCGACGGTGGCCGCATCAGCATCGCGGCGCTCAGCTTGGGCATCGCTCAAGGGGCCTACGAGGCGGCATTGCAGTACAGTAAGGAGCGGCAGCAGTTCAACCAGCCCATCAGCAATTTCCAGGGCATTTCCTTCAAGCTGGCCGATATGGCCACCGAGATTGAGGCGGCCAGCCTGCTCACCTACCGCGCCGCCGCCATGAAGGACCGGGGCGAAAACGTGAACCTCGAATCGGCCATGGCCAAGCTCTACGCCTCCGAGGTGAGCGTGCGCGTGGCCAACGAGGGCGTGCAAATCTTCGGTGGCTACGGCTATACCAAAGATTACCCCGCCGAGAAGTACTACCGCGACGCCAAGCTCTGCACCATCGGCGAGGGCACGAGCGAGATTCAAAAGCTCGTCATCGCCCGCGCCCTGCTCAAGTAGCGGCAGTAGCCACCCAACTTTTCAAAACCGGATTTCACCGGTTTTGCGGCTGGCCCGCCAACCCAACCTAACGGGTTGATGGCGAATAGTCCACAAAATCGGTGAAATCCATTTGAATCCCCGAAATCCGTCATTATCTTTGCGGCCCGATTTACTCGGCTTCCCGTCGCGAAAGCATTCTCACTCCCCGATATGATTATCGTTCAAATCAAAGACAACGAAACCGTTGACCGTGCGCTGAAGCGCTTCAAAAAGAAATTCGAGCGCACCGGCGTGCTGAAAGAGCTGCGTCGCCGCACGTTCTTCCAGAAGCCGAGCATCACCAAGCGCAAGCTGAAGCAGAAAGCAGTTTACAAGCTGGCTACCTACGGCACCGAGAACGAATAGTCGTTCGGCCGTTTGCGTATCCTGGCTTCGCGAAGCCCGCCCGAGTACCAGTTGGTAGTTGGGCGGGCTTCTCGCGTTGAGGTATTTGGTGAATCACCTCCTACGCGCTACTTTGCCCGTCCGGTTGCCCGCTGGGCCTTCGCACCGGAGTTTTGCGCATGGAAGAGTTTCTGGATTTTTTGCGGTACGAAAAGCGGCTAAGCCCGCACACGGTTATTTCGTATCAGACCGACCTGACGCAGTTTGCCGCCTACCTGCTGGCTGAGTACGAGCTGGCCGACCCCGCGCAGGCTACGCACCCACTCATCCGGGGCTGGGTGGTCAGCCTGATGGGGCAGGACCTGGACCCGCGCACCGTCAATCGCAAAGTGGCCTGCCTGCGTTCGTACTACAAGTTTTTGCTGAGGGCGCACCGCGTGGAGGCCAATCCCATGCTGCGCATCAAGGCTCCGAAAATGGCCAAGAAGCTGCCCGAGTTCGTGCCCGAGGAATCGCTCAACCGGCTGCTCAATTCATTCGAGTTTGAGGATAACTTCGCCGGGATACGCGACCAACTGGTGCTCGAAACGCTGTACGGCACGGGTATTCGCCTTTCCGAGCTGCTGGGCATTACGGAAGCCGACATCGACAGCAGTGCCCGCACCGTGCGCGTGACGGGCAAGGGCAACAAGCAACGCATCGTGCCCCTGAATCCTTCGCTATTGCTCGTGCTGGAAAAATACCGGGCCAGCCGCGCGGCCGAATTTGGGCCAGCGGCGCCCGGCAGCCCGCTGCTGCGCACCGACAAAGGCGCCCCGCTGTATGAAAAGCTGGTGTACCGCACCGTCAAAAAATATTTGAGCCAGGTCTCGACCTCAACGGCGCATCAGCACCCGCACGCGTTGCGTCATGCCTTTGCTACTCACCTGCTTGGCAAAGGTGCCGACCTCAATGCGATCAAAGAGCTGCTGGGCCACGCCAGCCTGGCCGCCACGCAAGTGTACACGCACTTGTCCGTCGACCGCCTGAAATCCGTATTTGAGCAGGCCCACCCCCGGGCCTGAATTCAATACCGAATGCAGTAGCGAAGCGACGGAATCTTGGCTCCGTAGTTTCCGCGCTTCATTCTCAGTTTCCCATCCATTTCATTCCCCTTTTGCCCATGAAAGTGCAAATGCAATCGGTACATTTCGATGCCGACAAATCCCTGCTCGATTTCATTCAGCAACGCCTCAACAAACTGGAGCACTTCTACGACCGCGTAACGGACGGCGAAGTAATCCTGCGTCTTAACAACAAGGACGGCATTGCCAATAAAACGGTTGAAATCAAGCTGATGGTGCCGGGCAGCACCCTTTTCAGCCAGGAGGATGCCGCTTCTTTCGAAGCTGCCGCCGATGCTGCCGTAGAAGCCCTGAAGCGGCAGATTACGAAGTACAAGGAAAAATCCATGAGCCACTAGGCTCTTCGCTATAAAGCAGAAAAAGCCCCGACTGCCAGGCAGCCGGGGCTTTTTTATTAGTCGGTTCTTACAAGCCGAAAGCTTCTTTGATACGATCCACGTAATCGAGTTTTTCCCAGGTGAACGTCTCGAACGTTTTGTCGGTACCGTCGGGCATTGGCACGGTGACGGTGCCGGGCTGGCGGCCCATGTGGCCGTAGGCGGCCGTCGCCCCGAAAATGGGGTTGCGCAGGCCTAGCCGCTCCACGATCGCGTAGGGACGCAGGTCGAACAGCTCATTTACCTTGGTGGCAATCTCGCCATCCGTCAGCGGCTGGCCGTTGGGGCCCAAGGCTTTGGTAGTGCCGTAGGTGGTCACGTACAAGCCCACGGGCTTGGCTACGCCGATGGCATAGGCCACTTGTACCAAGGCTTGCTCGGCTACGCCGGCGGCTACCAGGTTTTTGGCGATGTGGCGGGTAGCGTAGGCCGCCGAGCGATCTACCTTGCTGGAGTCCTTGCCCGAGAAGGCCCCGCCGCCGTGGGCACCCTTGCCGCCGTAGGTATCCACGATGATTTTCCGGCCCGTGAGACCCGAATCGCCGTGCGGGCCGCCGATAACGAACTTACCCGTGGGGTTGATGTGGTGCTTGATGTCGGCCGTAAATAGCGCCTGCACGTCGGTGCTCAGCTTGGCCTTCACACGCGGAATGAGGATATTCACGATGTCCTCCTTGATGCGGGCCAGCATTACTTCCTCCGACTCGTCAAACTCATCGTGCTGGGTGCTGATCACTATGGTTTCGATAGCCTCGGGGTGGTGGTCGTCGGAGTAGCGAATAGTCACCTGGCTCTTGGCATCGGGGCGCAGGTAGGTCATTTCCGTCCCCACTTTCCGAATGGTGGCCAACTCCAGCAATAGGCTGTGCGACAAGTCGAGGGCCAGCGGCATGTAGTTCTCCGTCTCGTTGGTAGCGTAGCCAAACATCATGCCCTGGTCGCCGGCACCCTGCTCCTCGGGAGCCTGGCGCACTACGCCCTGATTGATGTCGGGCGACTGCTCGTGCAGCCGGTTCATCACCTCGCAGGTGTCGGCATTGAAGAGGTATTCGGGCTTGTTATAGCCGATGCGGCGGATGGTGTCGCGGATAATGGCCTCGGCCTCCACGTGCGCGGTCGATTTTATTTCGCCGGCTACGAGTGCAAAATCCGTCGTGACGAGCGTTTCGCAGGCTACTTTAGCCGAGGGGTCCTGACGCAAATATTCGTCGAGGATGGCGTCGGAAATCTGGTCGGCAACTTTATCGGGGTGGCCTTCCGAAACCGATTCGGAAGTGAACAGATAGGGCATGGCGGGAAATTAGCAAACAAATGCGCCCGCCGCGCCGGTCAGGGGCGCGGGCGGGCGGGGTGTAAAACTACTCATTAAATCCTGAGCGGGCACGCTTTGGCCGTGCAAAGGCTAGCCCAGAGCCGGCGGCAAAACCTTTTCGCACACCAGCACGACGAGCCGGCCGCGGAGGTCGGTAGTGGCAAACAAGTATAAGTCGCCACCTTCCCGAATGCCCGTGCGCCGCCGAAAATCAGCCACCGACTCGGGAAAATTACGGGTCGTGACGTGCGCCCGGCCCTCCGGCCCCAGGAATTTCTTGAGGCTCGGCCCGTCGGCTTTCTCCGTGGCCAGGATGCGGAAGATGCGGCCCGGAAAATCAGCCCGCAGCTCCTGATTAGTGTATAAATGACTGTGTTGTTGTAGCTTCAGTAGCTCAAACGCCGTGCCGATGCTCTTGAAAGCCCCCGCCTTCAGAATGGCGGCGTTGGGCTCGTAGAGGTACTGCTGGGCCTCAGCGTAGCGGGGTACGGCGCGGGCCTCGCGGGCGCGGTTCATCCGGAAGTCCTGCTGGGAGCCGTCGCGGCGCAAGTTCACGGCCAAGCGCTCGGGGTCAACGGCCGGCTCTTCGCCTAGCTCATACAGCACCTCTTTTACCTCGTTGTCCACGGCAATTACCCATAAGCGTCGCACGTGCTTCAACTCCTGAATGGCTAGCTCGATGTCGAGCATGGGCGAGGTTTTAAGCAAAATGCGCGGCGCGTGGCGTAGCAGCAGCGGCAGCAGGCGCGGCACGTCGGGCTCGCAGTCGGCCAGCCGGAAGGTCTTACCACCGCGCTGGTCGCGCCGGGCGGGGTCTAGGAACAGCCAATCGAACTGCTGCCCGCTGCTTTTCAAAAAAGCCGCTGCGTCGGCGGCGTGGGTCGTCACGTTGGTAATGCCCAGCTGGCCCAGGTTGTAGGCCACCACGGCGGCTAGCTCCGCATTGCGCTCCACATAATCGACGTGCTCGACCACGGCGGCAAAGTGCGCGGCGTCGGCCCCGAAGCCCCCGGTGAGATCGGCCAGCCGGCTGGCCCCGGCCACCAGCGCGGCCTTGTAAGTAGCCGTCTGCTCCGAGGAAGCCTGCTCGACGGATAGCGCCGGCGGAAAAATCAGCTCTTGGTTGTCGGCCCAGGTGGGCAGCTTCACGCGGGCTTTCTGGCGGGCCTGAATCTGGCGCACCAACTCGGGTACGGGTAGGTGCGGGTGGCGGCGCGCCTGCAAGGCCAGGTGGGCTGGGTCGTCGTGCAAGTGGGCGGCCACGTAGCGCCGGGCCGCCTCGGGTAAGGGAAACTCCATTGTGCAGCTACTAACGCAAAAACTGGCCGGCTGGTGCAGTGCCAGCCCGGCCAGTCAGGGGTTAGGGGGTGAAATATAGTGGAAGCCAGCGCCTAAAGCTGCCAGCGAAGCGCCAGTACCGGGTGGCCGCTCGGGACCGCCAGGCCCAGGCCCGAGGGGCGCAGCCGGGGCCACAGCGTCCCGTGCGCACCGGGAGCGTTGGTGTTGTAGCTATCCACGGCCTGCTTGAGGTATTCGTTGGTATTTCGGTTGATGAAGATACTGCCGACCAGGCTGGCTACTGCGATGCCCCCCGCGGCTATTTGCGTGCCGTTGGTATACTGCGCATCGCCGTGCCCGAATACCTGCGAGGCATACAGGCCCAGCGCGCCCAGCAGCACGGCTTTATCGACGAGGTAAAGCGTCTTCTGGCGCTTGTAGTCGTTCAGCGAGCTAAGGGCTTCGGCGTCGCCGGCGAGGTAGGGCCGCAGCCCGCCGCCGAAAAAGCCCGCGCTCTTGTAGTTGTCCTCCCCCGTTTTGCCGGGCGGCAGGAAATAGAAGTTTTGCTGAACGCCACTCTGACCCCGCTCCAGGTCCTCGGGCGAGAGGCGAATGGTCGTTGGCGGGGCTTGTTGGGCAGCCACCGAGTGGGCGCTCAGGCTAAGGCCAGCGGCTACCGAGGCGGCTGCGAGCCAGCTTATTACTCGGCCGGAAAAAGGAGGAGAAAAGGTCATGCCCAGCAAAGATAGCCTACGGGCGCATCGGCCCCGCACTCCAACAATGCCGTATCTTTGCGGTTGGATAACACGACCTTTCATTTGCCAAGTATCATGGTAGAGACTAAGCCCACGACCTACGTCCCTTATAAAGTAAAAGACCTGAGCCTGGCCGAGTGGGGCCGCAAGGAAATTCGCCTGGCCGAGGCCGAAATGCCGGGCCTGATGAGCCTGCGTGCCGAATTCGGCCCCAGCAAGCCGCTCCAGGGGGCGCGCATTGCCGGCTGCCTGCACATGACCATCCAAACGGCCGTGCTCATCGAAACGCTCATCGAGCTGGGAGCCGACGTAACGTGGTCGTCGTGCAACATCTTCTCGACCCAGGACCACGCCGCCGCCGCCATCGCCGCCGCTGGCATCCCGGTTTACGCCTGGAAGGGCATGAACGAGGAGGAGTTCAACTGGTGCATCGAGCAAACGCTGTGGTTTGGCGAGGAGCGCCAGCCGCTCAACATGATTCTCGACGACGGCGGTGACCTCACCAACATGGTGCTCGACCAGTTCCCCGAGCTGGCCGCTGGCATCAAAGGCTGCTCGGAAGAAACCACGACCGGCGTGCTGCGCCTCATCGAGCGTGTGAAAAATGGCTCGCTGCCCTTCCCTGCCTTCAATATCAACGACTCGGTAACCAAGTCGAAGTTTGACAACAAGTACGGCTGCAAAGAATCGGCCGTGGACGCCATCCGCCGGGCTACCGACGTAATGATGGCCGGTAAAGTGGCCGTGGTAGCCGGTTACGGCGATGTGGGCAAAGGCACTGCCGCCAGCCTGCGCGGTGCTGGCGCCCGCGTTATCGTGACGGAAATCGACCCCATCTGCGCCCTGCAAGCGGCTATGGACAGCTACGAGGTGAAGAAGATGGAGAACGCCATCCCCCGCGCCGATATCGTGATTACCACCACCGGTAACTGCGACATCATCCGCGAAGAGCACTTCCGGGCGCTCAAGGATAAGGCTATTGTCTGCAACATCGGCCACTTCGATGATGAAATCGACATGGCGTGGCTCAATAAAAACTACGGCCACACCAAAGACACGGTGAAGCCGCAGGTGGATATCTACAACATTGACGGCAAAGAGGTGATCATTTTGGCCGAAGGCCGCTTGGTAAACCTGGGCTGCGCCACCGGCCACCCCTCGTTCGTGATGTCGAACTCGTTCACCAACCAAACGCTGGCCCAGCTGGAGCTGTGGGCGCACGCCGACAAGTACGAAAACCAGGTGTACACCCTGCCCAAGCACCTCGACGAGAAGGTAGCCCGCCTCCACCTCGCCAAAATCGGTGTGGAGCTCGACGAACTCACGCCTAAGCAGGCCGATTACATCAAAGTGCCGGTACAAGGCCCGTTCAAGTCGGACCTGTACCGCTACTAGACCGCAGATTCAACGGATTTAACGGATTGCGCAGATACGCCCGCCAGCCTGCGGCGGCGGGCTGACTATCTGAACACAAAAAAGGCTACCCAATCGGGTAGCCTTTTTTGCTGATTATCGCATCCAATTAGTCAGCCCGCCGCCGCAGGCTGGCGGGCGTATCTGCGCAATCCGTTAAATCCGTTGAATCTGCGGTCTTACTTGTTGGCCAAATAGCTCCGTGGAGCGTAAGACGGCTTCGTGGGGCATGCCTTCGAGCATGAGCTGGCCGATGAAGCGCGTGTTGCCAAACAGTCGGCTGAGGTAAATCAGCTTGTCGATAATCTGCTGCGGTGTACCCACGAACAGCGGTCCTTCCGGTCCACAGAGATAGTCGAACTGCTGGCGCGTCATGGGGCGCCAGCCGCGCTCACGGCCGATGCGATTCATGGTAAGCGAGTAAGCTGGGAAAAACTCGTCGGCAGCCTGTTTGGCAGTTTCCGCCAAGTGGAAGTGGCAGTTGATGCACAGCGGCAGCGCCGCCGCATTGTGCCCGGCCTGCTGAGCGGCCTGGCGGAAGATGTCGGCAAATCCCACGTACTGCGCCGGAGCACCGCCCAGAATAGCAATGGTTAACCCCAGGCCAAGCGAGCCCGCCCGTGCTGCCGAGGCCGGCGTACCGCCCACCCCAATCCAGATGGGCAGCTTGGGCTGCACTGGGCGTGGGTACACGCCCCGGCCCGCGATGGCTGGCCGGTGCTTACCCTTCCAGGTGACGACCTCGTTATCGTTGAGGGTAAGCAGCAGCCCGAGCTTTTCGGCGTACAGCTCATCGTAGTCGTTCAGGTTTTGCCCAAACAGCGGAAACGACTCCGTAAATGACCCGCGCCCGGCGATAATCTCGGCCCGCCCGTTCGAAAGCAAGTCTAGCGTGGCGAAATTCTGAAACGTCCGCACCGGGTCGGTCGAGCTCAATACCGTAACCGCGCTGGTGAGCCGCAGCCGTTGGGTAACGGCCGCCACGGCCCCCAGTACTACTTCGGGCGCCGATACCACGTAGTCGGCCCGGTGGTGCTCACCAATGGCTAACACGTCGAGCCCGACCTCGTCAGCGCGGCGGCCCAAAGCCACGAGTTCCTGCGTGCGCTGGGCCGCGGCGCGATCGCCGCCGGCTACGTGGGCGGGGGCGACTTCCCCAAATGAGCTGATTCCTAATTCCATAAATCGTGAGTTGAGTCGGTGCTAATCGGGCTGCAAAGGTAAGCATGCGGTGCTCAATTAATGTACCAACATCAATTTAATCCAGGAAGTTTGTCTTGGTCAATTGCTCGCTGATTTTCCAGAGCCGCTTGTTGTTGGCCGGCGTGTTGAAGCTACTCTTCACCGGCTCTGGCTTTTTCTTGCTGAAAAAGCCTCCACTCACGTTTGCCACGCTGGGGTCAGTAGCTAGAAAAAGGCTGGTTTGTGCGCCCTTCTCGGGCGAGATCATAAAGGGTCGGGCTAGGCCGAGTGCAAACCCAACGAAACCGCCCGTCTGCTGGCCGTAGCCGGTAGCTACCGCGCCGGGGTGCAGGCAGTTGGTAGTCACGTTGGTAATGCCGTGCGCCCGCAGGCGCTGAGCCAGCTCCTGGGTGAACATAATGTTCCAGAGCTTAGTGTTGCCGTATTCCCACACCGGGCTGTACTCGCGCTCCGACTGCAAGTCATCGAGCGTGGGCTTGCTGAAGCGATAAGCCATCGACGCCACGTTGACGATGCGAGCCGCCGGGCTTTTTTGCAGCAGGTCGAGTAGGAGGCTGGTCAACAAAAAAGGCCCCAGGTGGTTGGTGGCCAGCGTCATCTCGTAACCGTCGGCCGAAAGCTCGCGCTCAGCTCCAAACATCAGGCCGGCGTTATTGACCAGCACGTCGAGCCGGGGGTATTTATCGTGCAGCTGGGCCGCTACGTCGCGCACCTGCTGCATTACCGAAAGGTCAGCCAGCACGACATCAACCTGCTGATTACCCGTCGTGGCGATGATTTCCTGCCGCGTGCGCTCGGCCTTCTGGCGGTTGCGGGCCAGAATGATGACGTGCGCACCCTGCCGGGCCAGTTCGCGGGCCGTGACTTCACCGATACCCGACGTGGCGCCGGTCACGAGAATTAGTTTACCTTGTATGTCAGCCATTAGGAAAGGGGAAATAAACGCGGCTATACGCAGATTCGCCCTGAATGATAGCCCGCTGGCTAGCGGCGTGACGCTGATTTAGGCTTTGGCAGAGCTGCCAGATAAGGTAGCACGTAGCGGTTAGCCGGAAAAAGCTTCAGTGTGCGTTGGCCATAGTAGCGGCACAAGGCTGGTCGGTGTAATTCATAAAAAGCCTCCGTGAGATAACCCAGCGCCTGTTCCAGCAGCAACGGATGACTGGTATACAGGTCGCCGCTGCTGGCTAGGGATTGCTCGATGCACAAAGCGGCGACTTCCCACTGCCCTTGGTCGAGGCACAGGGTGCCAAACTTCCAGTAAGACTCCGTAAACCAGCAATCAACGGCTAGCTCAGTAGGTGCGCTCTTGTATTGCGCGTCTAGCAATCGAAACAAGGCTAGGTAGGCGGTGTAGCTCTGCGGCTTTGTTTCCTGTATCTGGTATAAAGCTCTCGCGTAAGCGTTAAGTAAGAAGGCGTTATCAGGTTCTTTGGCGATAGCTTCGCGCAGTAAGCCGGCCGCCTCCGAGAAACGACCGGCATCGTAGGCTGCCTCAGATGCGGCTAGGTCGGTGCCGTAGTACGCCGACCGGATAGCCGGCATGGGCTGGGTGTGCGCCACCACCATGCCCTGATTAATGACCGTGCCCGGTGCCAGCGAATCGATGGCGCTATCGGTATGCAGCAGTGTGAGGTACTGAACCCGCTGTGGCAAAGCACAATCTGGCCCTCGAAAACAATATCCGTCCAATTGCACACCCCGGGCCGATTTGATAGCCGTTTGCCCAAAAGAGAAGAGCGGAAGCAGCTCTAGAGTAGTCAATAAGAATAGAATGCTGCGCAGCATGTGACAGTAGCGTTTAGGTGAACAAAAAAGCGCGGCGAAAGCTACGCTACGTCTGCTTCTGTAGCCCTAATCTACTTTTGCACTACTCCTAGCCAGTCCTAGCCAGCCGCTTTTATTTCAGAATGGTCCTGCTCTCCGTCGTCATTATCACCTTTAATGAGGAGGCCAACATTGCCCGCTGCCTCCAGGCGCTGGGCGACGTGGCCGACGAGATACTAGTAGTCGATTCCTTCTCCGCCGACAACACGGTAGCCATCTGCCAGGCGCACGGCGCCCGGGTGGTGCAAAACGCCTTCGCTGGCTACGTCGAGCAAAAAAACTTCGCCACCGACCAGGCCCGCTTCGACCATGTGTTGCAGCTCGATGCCGACGAAGTCCTTACCGACGAGCTGCGTCGGAGTATCCAGCAGGTGAAAGCCAACTGGCAGCACGCCGCTTACGCGCTGGCCCGCCTCACCAATTACTGCGGCACCTGGGTGCGCCACGGCGGCTGGTACCCCGACCGCAAGCTGCGCCTCTACGACCGCCGCCTGGGCCGCTGGGAGGGCCTGCTGTTGCACGAGCACTACGAGGTGCAGCCCGGCCAGACTACCGGCCAGCTCGCTGGCGATGCCCTGCACTACTCGTATCACTCCATTGCCCAGCACATCAGTCAACTCAATAAATTCACGAGCATTACCGCCCAGGAGCGGGCGTTGAAGGGTAAAACGCGGGTGACAGTTTTCCATCTGGTCGTGAAGCCCCTGTGGAAGTTCGTGCACGGCTACGTGTTCCGGCTGGGCTTTTTGGATGGCTTCGCTGGCCTGAGCATCGCCGCCATCTCCGCTGCCGGCGTCTTTCTGAAATTCGCCAAGCTCAAAACCGGCACCCAAAACGCGCCCACTGCATGAGCCAGCCTACCTTCCTCGTTTCCCGCACCGATGCCATCGGCGACGTAGTGCTTACGCTGCCCGTGGCGGGCTGGCTCAAGCAGCAGCACCCGGGCTGCCGGGTGGTGCTCATTGGGCGGCGCTACACCGCCGCCGTGGCCGCCGCCTGCCCCTGGGTCGATGAGTTTTTGGAGTACGACGAAAAGCAACCCGCTTTCCTGCTGGCCCAGCTGCGTAGCTACGCGGCGGCGGCTATCGTCCACGTTTTCCCCAATAAGCTGCTGGCCCGCCTGGCTAAGGAGGCGAAGATTCCGGTGCGCATTGGTACCCGCAACCGGCTGTTTCATTGGCTTACCTGCAACCGGCTCGTGGCCCTCAGTCGTCGTCACTCGCCCCTGCACGAGGCGCAGCTCAACTTGCAGCTGCTCGCCCCGCTGGGCTACCGCCAGCCGCTGGCACTGCCCGAGGTGGCCCCCCTGGTGCGTCTGCAAGCGGCCGGGCCGCTCCGGGCGGAGTTTCAGCAATTACTGGCGGTGCGCCAGCCGGGCCAACTCAATGTCGTGCTGCACCCGCGCAGCCGGGGCAGCGCCCGTGAGTGGGGCTCGGCGCACTTTGGTCAGCTAGCTCAACTGCTACACGCGGCGGGCCACCGGGTATTCATCAGCGGTACGGCGGCGGAAGGGGAGGAGCTAGCTGACTGGCTTCGGGAGAATGCCGCCTTCATCGCTGCTGACCTCACCGGCCAGTTGGAGCTGCCCGAGTTCATCGCTTTCATCGCTGCGGCCGACGGGCTAGTGGCTGGTAGTACCGGTCCGCTGCACCTTGCCGCCGCGCTGGGCCGCCACGCGCTGGGGTTGTACCCGCCCATCCGGCCCATGCATCCCGGCCGCTGGGCACCGCTGGGCACGCACGCTGAGTACCTGGTTTTCGACCGGCCCGACTGCCAGGATTGTCGCGCTCAGCCCGCCGCCTGCACCTGCATCAAGGCCATCGCGGCGGCCGAAGTAGCCGCCCGCATAGCCCGCTGGCAGCCACTTGAGGCAACCTAGCAGGCCCCCGCTACCGTACGTACGGTTCACGAAGCATTGGCTGACCCGCGAAAAAGTTCCCGTAAGCGCGTTATCTGCGTGCTAAACAAGCAAATTCGCTGGCCGCCGGTCTTACTTTTGCCCGGCTCCCGACTTTATTACCTGCCCTACCTACCCTATTATGAGTGACTCTCCCGAACGGGTGAAGCTGAGCAAAGAGGAAAAAGACCGGCGCTTTCAAGCCGAGCTGATGCCGGTGCTCGACCCGCTCTACAACTTCGCTTATCGCCTTACGCTCGACGAAGACGATGCCAATGACTTAGTGCAGGAAACCTACCTCAAGGCGTACCGCTTTTTCGAGTATTTCGAGCCTGGCACCAACGCCAAGGCTTGGCTTTTCCGCATCCTGAAAAACTCGTTCATCAACGATTTTCGGAAGAAAAGCAAGCAGCCGGCTAAAGTTGATTACAGCGAAGTTGAAGGATATTATAACCCCGATGAAGTAGAGGGCGACGCCGATACCGGTGCCTCCTCTTCCGACCTGCGTCAGCAGTCTTCGCGCGACCTCATTGGCGATGAGGTAGCTAGTGCGTTGAACTCGCTACCCGTTGATTTTCGGACGGTTATCATTCTCTGCGACCTCGAAGGCTTCACCTACGAGGAGATGGCCAAAGTGCTCGATATTCCCATCGGTACGGTGCGCTCACGCCTGCACCGGGCTCGCAATTTCCTCAAGGATAAGCTCGAAAAATACGCCTCTTCGATGGGCTACGGGAACGATGCGGCCGGGGGTGCCGTTGATGCCGCCGAACCCGAAGATGACAATCGGTAATTCTTTTTCCACCATTTTAACCCCAGGCTAAGACCCTGTTCCCGTTTCGCCCATGGAAGCTACCGCTACTACAACCAACCTGTCGGCTCCCCTTGCCTCGCCCCTGGCCAGTGTCCCCGACTGCGACCGCGTGAACATTGTACTTGACCAGCTTCTCGATGGACGGGTCCTGACGGAAGAAGATGAGGATTACCTCATTCATCATGGCGATGATTGCTCGCCCTGCTTCGACGACATCAAGAAGCAGCAGTTTTTTATCAGCTTTCTGAACCAGAAAGTAGGCCGCCAGGCTGCTCCCTCCGGTCTGCCGCACGCCATCATGGCGCGATTGCACGCCGAAATAGCCTAGCTTTGTAGCCCTATGCAGGGCAAAATCATTGTATTCTCGGCGCCTTCGGGCGCGGGCAAAACGACTATCGTGCACCGGCTCATGGAGTTAATCCCCGAGCTGAGCTTTTCCATCTCGGCCTGTACCCGCGACCGTCGGGGGCGCGCCGAGGTCAATGGCAAGGACTACCACTTCATTTCGGTGGCGGATTTTCAAGATAAAATTCGCCACGATGAATTTGTGGAGTGGGAGGAGGTGTACGAAGGTGCGTTCTACGGCACGCTCAAATCGGAAATCGAGCGCATCTGGGCCAGCGGCAAGCACGCCATCCTCGACGTGGACGTAAAAGGCGGTCTCAGCATCAAGCAGTTCTATAAGGACCGGGCGCTGGCCATCTTCGTTCGTCCGCCTTCCATTGAGGCGCTGGCCCAACGCCTTACGGCGCGGAACACCGATTCTTCTTCCAGCATCTCGTCACGGGTGTACAAGGCCACGTTTGAGCTAGCCTTTGAGGATAAGTTCGACGTAGCCGTAGTCAACGATAACTTGGAGGAAGCCGTGGCCCACGCCGAAAAGCTGGTGCGCGACTTTATTCGGGCCGACGACAATCCCGAAGTGATATGACGTCGGCTTCCCGACGCGTGGGGCTGCTTTTCGGCTCCTTCAATCCCATCCACGTCGGCCACCTCATCTTGGCTGAGCATTTTGCTACGCGCACCGATTTGGCGGAAGTGTGGCTGGTCGTGTCACCCCAGAACCCTTTCAAGGTCGGTGCTGAGCTGCTGCCGGAAACCCAGCGGATGCATTTCGTAGCGCAAGCCATTGCCGGTAATCCCCGCCTGCGAGCTGAGGCCATTGAGTTTGAACTGCCACGTCCCAGCTACACTATCGCCACGCTCGACGCCCTCCGTGTCCGTCACGCCGATACGGAGTTTGTGTTGCTGATGGGCGGTGATAATCTGCCGGGCCTGCCTCGCTGGCAGCACTCTGAGCGCCTGCTGGCCGAAACTGATATTTACGTATACCCGCGCCCTGGCACCCCGCTCCCCGATTTGACACTCTTCCCGAGGGTGCAGGTGATGCAAGCGCCGCTACTGGATATCTCGGCCACCTACGTTCGGGAGAGCCTGCGCTTGGGACAATCTATCCGCTACCTGGTGCCACCTGTTGTGGAAGAAGAACTGGCTGGCGAGCGGCCTCAGTAGAAAGCCAGCCGCTCCGCCTGCCCAAAACAGTACCGGGAACAAAATAAAGCCCCCGCTCGGATTTTCCGGCGGGGCTTTTTGCTTCTTGGTGGGTCTGATTAGGGTACTGAATAACTTCGGGTAGGTGGGAGCGGCTTTGATTGCATCGCGGCCTACTGCTCTAGCAAGTGGAGCTAAAAGAAAGCCTTAGACTGCCTGAATAGCCGTGCGCTTCGGGTAGTATCCAAGGCAGCCGCTAAAAAGTGTAGTTGCGTTAGCAAACAGTACTTGGCGCTATCGAGCCTAGCGCGGCCGTTGCGGTAGCACCGCTATGAGCAGCTATGAATGCAAATCAGCTGCTCATAAAGAGGCTGAGGATATGTGCGTGGCTCAATAACGCGCCTTAAGTGGTGCATCCGCGCTACCCAAGGTGCCAGCTAGTGGGTATCGGATGCGTGCAGACGGGTGGTGTGCGTAGGTACTTGCCACGGATAGCTTGTGCCAGAGCAGCCAAGTAGTTTGTAACGTGAGGGCTAATAGGAACGGGTAGCCGACAACTTTGCGGAAAGAGGTGACCAGAAAAAGTCAGCCTTTGTATGCGGCCCCGCTGGGTAAATAGCTCATTTATATTACTGATAGGGAGGGGCTTGAATCCATAGTACTCGGTCTCCTTCAGGAGCCGGTCAGGATGGTAATGGGAACAATAGTATTCATGTTAGCATAATCAGGTAAATCTGAATCAAAAATCAGTATAAATGTGTAATAACAAATAAATTCAAAAGGTAAGCCTTAGAATTAATAAAGATTACTTGTTACTGAGTAAATACTTGATTTTTTAAGGTTGCTTTTTTATGAAAACGCATTTGCACCTCATCTTTGGCCCGACGACCACTGGTAAAACTGCACGCGCCACCAAGCAGGCTATTCACACAGGAGCCCCCGTGCTGGTAGTTGACCGCATTCAATGCCACCCGGAGATAGCCGTTGGCAGTGGCCGCCCCACTGCCGTTGAGCTGGAATCAACTCAGCGGATATACTTATGTGAGCGTCCCGTCGTAGAAGGTCAAGTAAGCGCCTGTGAGGCTAACGAGCTACTGCATGCATGCGTGCAGCAGCGAACGCATCACGAGCCTTTGATTATTCTGGAAGGTGGTTCCATATCGCTTCTGCAAGCGATATCTGCTGACAGGCGCTGGCAACAGTACTCTTGGAGTAGTGAGCGCTTGTTTTTACCAGCGGCCGACGTTTTCCGCGCCAGGGCCACGGCGCGGATTCGCCAAATGCTTTTTCCGGCGGCTGGCCCATCCCTATTGGATGAAATGTACGCATTGTGGGCGGATGCCCGTGCGCGCCCGATGCTTCAGGAAATTGACGGGTACAGGGCTGTCATAGCCTATGCCCTACGCCGTCAATTGGATGTTTTGGCCCTACCGCAGGTGTTGACCAAGGCCGATTGTGAGGACCTCATCAATGAAATTGCGCTAGAATATTATGCCCACGCCCAATGGCAGGAGCATGACTTTCCAGATTTTACGCAGATGACTCAGCAACTGGTCGTACGTTCCCGTTGATTACTAAGTATTTGAAGTTGATGATTTGTATAGTGAGACTTTTTATATAAAGTAAGTACAAGTAACTAATTAACCACAAAAATAGGTCTCTACTTTAACTCATTTCATAATCCAAAATGCGCTCTGTTTGAAGCCATTTGTCAGAAAAAAGCCCCGCCGAAAAATTCGAGCGGGGCTTTACCTTGTTCCTGCTAGCACGTAGTCGGCCGGAATGTGTGCGATGACCTCAGATGGTCATAATCTCCGACTCTTTCTTAGCGAAGAGCTTGTCGACTTCGATAATGTGCGCGTCGGTATACTTCTGTACCTTGGCTTCGGCGTCCTTTACAGCATCTTCCGAGGCTCCATCCTTTTGCAGCTTGCGCAGGGCTTCGTTGGTGTCCTTGCGAATAGCCCGTACGCGCACCTTGCCGCTTTCTACCTCATTCTTGGCCTGCTTCACGAGGTCGCGGCGGCGCTCCTCGGTCATGGCCGGGATATTGAGACGCACGCCATCGGCATCGGCTACGGGATTGAGACCCAGGTCGCTATTTTTGATAGCTTTCACTATCTCGCTGACCATGTTCTTCTCCCAGGGCTTGATGTGCAGCGAGCGGGGGTCGGGAGCCGCGATGTTGGCAATTTGTGATACGGGCGTGGGCGTACCGTAGTAATCTACGCGCAGCCCGTCGAGCATGGCCGGCGAAGCCTTGCCCGCCCGGATACGGCCCATTTCTACGCCCACGTGGGCTACGGCCTTGCCCATCGACTCCTCAGCGTCGCTAAGGTAGAATTGAATTTCCTCGTCCACTTTTAAAAAAATTATGGGTTATAAAGTATGAGCCAGAAGCCGCGAGCAAGAGGGGGAGGCCCCAAAGCAGCGCTCACGTTTTCCAGACAGTAATTGCTTAAGCTTGTTCGGGTTGATTGCCGACCAGCGGCTGCAGGCCGCTGTGCTTGGCATCGAGTTGCGCAGCCGAAGTACGCCGGGCATCGGTGCCAGGAGCCATCGTCACGAGGGTACCCAGACTCTCGCCGGCGATGAGACGCTCCAGATTGCCCTGCGAGTTCATGTCGAATACGATGATGGGCAGATTATTCTCCTTGCACAGCGTGAAGGCGGTCATGTCCATTACGTTCAAGTTTTTAGAGATGACTTCGTCAAACGTGATTTCGGCGTAGCGCGTGGCCGTGGGGTCCTTCTCGGGGTCGGCGGTGTAAATGCCATTGACGCGGGTGCCCTTGAGCACTACGTCGGCTTCAATCTCGATGGCACGTAGCGAGGCTGCCGAGTCGGTAGTAAAGTAAGGCGAGCCAATGCCCGCTCCAAAAATGACTACGCGGCCTTTTTCCAGGTGCCGCACCGCCCGGCGACGAATGTAGGGCTCGCACACCCGCTGGATGGTAAGGCCCGACAACAGACGGGTGGGTACTTCCATCTTTTCGAGGGCGCTCTGCAAGGCCATTGAGTTGATGACCGTAGCCAGCATCCCCATGTAATCGCCCTGCACGCGGTCGAGACCGAAGTGCTCGGCCTGTACGCCGCGGAAGATGTTGCCACCGCCAATCACAACGGCTACCTGCACGCCTTGGTCAGCCACGGTCTTGATTTCGGCGGCGTATTGCATCAGGCGCTCGGCATCAATGCCGTACTGCTGCTGGCCCATCAGCGCTTCGCCGCTGAGCTTGAGAAGAATTCGTTGGTAGGTCACGGGTAAAAGATAACGGGAGTCGGGTAGGAGGGAGGCTAGGCAAATTGCACGAGCACCTGCCCCTTGGTTACGTTGGCGCGTTGGGCTACTTTGATGCTGGCGATGGTACCATCGGCGGGGGCCTTCAAAATATTTTCCATCTTCATGGCTTCCAACACCAGCAGCGGGTCGCCCTTCTGTACGGCCTGGCCGGGTTGCACCCGAATGTCGACAATGAGGCCGGGCATGGGCGCTTTCAGTTCGTTGACTTTCGCCGAAGCTGCGCCGCTGAGGCCCAGCCGATCGAGCAGCTGGTCGAAGCGGTCCCGGGCCTGGAGCTCGACGCGCTGGCCATTGATTTTTAAGACGAAAGCCTTGGTCGCGTAGTCAGCGCTCACTAGCTCGGCGCTGTACGATTGGCCTTGGTACACCACATGATAGCGGCCATCGCCCAGCGGGGCTACGTCCCACAAAAAGGGCTGCCCGTTGAGCGTGACGGAGTCGGCGGCGCGGAGGTCCACCTCCCAGCTGTGGGCCGGGCCAGTGCTGATATGAAGCATAAAGAAGCCGGCCCTGCTGGCCGAAACGGGGTTAAAGGTAAGCCAAATCTTAATTTCATGCGGAACTTGCTGGCCTTATCCAGAGTCTGACTCTCGCATGAAATATTCGCTTTCCGGTAGTTTCCTTTTAGTTTCCCTGGCCAGTATCACGGCCTTTGGCCAGCCGGGTAGCGGCCACAGCAAGGAGTCGCGGCGGAAAAACAGCGAGCCACCGCCCAGTGCACCAGCTACTTCCAGTGGTATCACGGTGCCTTCCTGGCTGCCCGATGCCGCTCCCTACCGGCCCGCCGCCACCCAACTTACCGACGTCACCGATACGAAGCTCGACGTGCGCTTCGACTATGCGCACCAGTACCTGATCGGTACGGCCGTCCTCACGCTTCGCTCGCATTTCTATCCGCAAACGGTAGCCGTGCTCGACGCCAAGGGGTTTATTATCAAGTCGGTCCAATTGGTGGGTGGGAAAGTGCTTACCTACAAGTACGACGGCCGCCAGCTAGCTGTTAACCTCGACAAGGCATACTCGCGCGAGCAGCCCTACCAATTGCGTATCGCTTACGTAGCCCGGCCCAATGAACTGCCCTCCGGTGGCAGCGAAGCCATTACAGCCGCCAAGGGCTTGTACTTTATCAATCCGATAGGCAAGGAGGGTAATAAGCCGCGCCAGATCTGGACCCAAGGCGAAACAGAAGGTAGCTCTTGCTGGTTTCCGACCATCGACCGGCCCAACCAGCGCATGACGCAGGAAATCAGCCTGACCGTCGAGGAGCAGTTCAAAACGCTCTCCAACGGGGTGCTCACCACCTCTCGCCGCAATCCCGATGGCAGCCGCACCGATACCTGGCGTCAAAGCCTGCCCGCCGCGCCCTACCTCTCTATGCTGGCCGTGGGCAATTTTGCCGTAGTAGCCGACACGTGGCGCGGCAAAACGGTAGATTATTACGTGGAGCCGAAATACAAGAGCACGGCCAAGGCGGTGTTTGGCAACACGCCCGAAATACTGGAGTATTTCTCCAAAAAGCTGGGGGTTGACTACCCCTGGGAAAAATATTCGCAGGTGGCTGTGCGCGACTTCGTAAGCGGGGCCATGGAAAACACCACTGCTACGGTGCACGGCGCGGGTATCCAGCTCACGCGCCGCGAGTTGCTGGATAATTCTTACGAAACCTCGGAGTCGATCATCGTCCACGAACTGTTTCACCATTGGTTTGGCGATTATGTCACCTGCGAGGCGTGGAGCAACTTGCCGCTCAACGAGAGCTTTGCCAACTATTCGCAGTACCTCTGGGCCGAGCACAAATACGGCGCCGACGCCGCTGGCCTCGTTCAGCAGCAAGACCTCGGCCGCTATCTGGAGGAAGCCGAGTCGAAGCGCGAGCCACTCATCCGCTACCACTATGTCAATAATGAGGACATGTTCGACCGCCATTCCTACGAGAAGGGCGGACGAGTACTACATATGCTGCGCAAATACATCGGTGACGATGCCTTCTTCTCGGCACTCAACCGCTACCTCAGCCAGAACAAGTACTCCGCAGTTGAAATCAGCAAGTTGCGGGTAGCTTTTGAAGAAACTACCGGCGAAGACTTGCAGTGGTTTTTCGACCAGTGGTTTATGAAGCGCGGCCATCCCGAGCTAAAAATTTCGCATAGCTACAGCAATGGGCAGGTGCTGCTCCACGTACAGCAGGTGCAGGACACCCTGTTCCAGCCCGTCTACCGCCTGCCCCTCTCCGTTACCGTCTGGCAGAAGGAAAAGCCCACTGAGCACCGAATTACCATTACCAAGGCCGACCAGACGTTCTCCTTCCTCGCCGCTGACAAGCCGACCATGGTGAAGTTCGATAGCGAAAGCCAGTTACTGGCTGAGCTTGACGAAGAGCGCACTTTGGACGAGCTCATTTTTCAGTTCTACCATGCGCAGAACTACTTGCAGCGATTCGAAGCTATGGACTTGCTGCAAAACAAGACCAGTGACTTCTCGGTAAGCGGCCTCATGCGCAATGCATTACTGGATAATTTCTACGCCATCCGGCGTACCGCCCTCGACCACCTGCGCGGCTACCGGGGGCCCAGCGCCAGTGCGGTGCGTGCCGATATTCAGCGCCTCGCGACCACTGATCCCAGCAGCGCCGTGCGGGCGCAGGCCCTCGTCACCCTGGCAAGCTTCCCCAACGAAAACTACATGGCGACCTACCAAGCGGCCCTGCGCGATAGCTCCTACGTGGTCGAAGGGGCCGCCATCGATGCGCTCACCAAGCTCCCCGCCGTTGATTCCCGCCCCCAGATAGCGGCGCTCGAAAATACTCCGAACTCCGGCCTAATAGTGGCAGTTGCCAAATATTATGCGCAGCGGGGTGGGATGGAGCAATACGCGTGGTTTATGCGTCGCCTACCCGATCTCACCGATGCCGACCTCTACACTTACCTACAGGCATTTGGTACGTTCATGGTGCAGATGCCCGTTGTCGAGCGCGATAAAGGCGTGCAGACGCTAGAAAAGCTGGCGCGTACGCATCCACAATACGTCGTGCGGCTGGGTGCTTACCGCGGTCTAATGGCGCTGGTCGCCAGCCAGCCCGAATTAAAGGCAACTTTATTGGATATAAAAACGAAAGAAACTGATGAGCGGCTCAAAGCTTACTACAACTTGATGTAAATCAAGATGTAGTAAGCTGCGATAGGTGTCGTAAGTGTCTGTAAAAAATGGTCGTGGCAAGAAAAATAAATAACTTTTTTAGCCCTGCCTCTTGCATGTTCTGAAAAAACCTGTACTTTTGCGTTCCAATTCCGGCAAGCGGCTGGAAGAGGCCAAAAGAAATGGGGGTATCGCATAGCGGCAATTGCGGGTGACTGTAACTCACCTCCTTCGGGTTCATAGGTTCGAGTCCTGTTACCCCCACCATTTGGGTTATGAATTATGAGTTGAAAATTATGAGTTAATTTTGAGCTCATAATTCATCCCCTAGATTCATAACTCCCTCACGCGGGAGTAGCTCAGTTGGTAGAGCGGCAGCCTTCCAAGCTGCAGGTCGCGGGTTCGAACCTCGTCTCCCGCTCAAAGTTTTAAAGTAAAATAAGCCGTTTTAGCTCAGTGGTAGAGCACTTCCTTGGTAAGGAAGAGGTCATGGGTTCAAATCCCATAAATGGCTCAGCAAATACGACGCTGCTTATCTTTGTGATAAGAAGCGCCGGGTCAGCAATCGAAAGCGATACGCAGCACTCAAGCCTGAATTGGCCCAAGCTGGGTTTCGCTTTTCTTGCGATAGGGCCATTCTAGTTGCTTTTCAGTTTATAATTCCCCTCTTTTTTCTTCACTCTTTACAATGGCTAAAGAAAATTTCGACCGGTCGAAGCCGCACGTAAACATCGGCACCATCGGTCACGTTGACCACGGCAAGACGACTCTGACCGCAGCTATCACCACGGTGCTGGCTAACCAGGGTCTGGCTGAAAAGCGCGACTTCTCCTCGATTGACAACGCCCCCGAGGAAAAAGAGCGTGGTATCACCATCAACACCGCTCACGTAGAGTACGCTACTGCTAACCGTCACTACGCGCACGTTGACTGCCCCGGTCACGCCGACTACGTGAAGAACATGGTAACGGGTGCTGCCCAGATGGACGGCGCTATCCTCGTGGTAGCTGCTACCGACGGCCCGATGCCCCAGACCCGTGAGCACATCCTGCTCGCTCGTCAGGTAGGTGTTCCCCAGCTGGTTGTGTTCATGAACAAAGTGGACATGGTGGATGACCCCGAGCTGCTAGAGCTCGTGGAAATGGAAATCCGCGAACTGCTGTCGTTCTACAACTTCGACGGTGACAACATCCCCGTTATCCAGGGTTCGGCCCTCGGCGGCCTGAACGGCGACGCCAACTGGGTTCCCAAGATCAACGAGCTGATGGACGCGGTTGACTCGTTCATTCCGATCCCCGCTCGTCTGACCGACCTGCCCTTCCTGATGCCGGTAGAAGACGTGTTCTCGATCACTGGCCGTGGCACCGTAGCCACCGGTCGTATCGAGCGCGGTATCATCAACTCGGGTGAGCAAGTTGACATCCTCGGCATGGGTGCCGAAGGCCTGAAATCGACGGTAACGGGTGTGGAAATGTTCCGCAAAATCCTGGACCGCGGTGAGGCTGGTGACAACGTAGGTCTGCTGCTCCGCGGTATTGAAAAAGAAGCCATCCGTCGCGGCATGGTTATCTGCAAGCCCGGCTCGGTTAAGCCCCACCAGAAGTTCAAGGCTGAGGTGTACGTACTCTCGAAAGAGGAAGGCGGCCGCCACACCCCGTTCTTCAACAACTACCGTCCGCAGTTTTACCTGCGTACCACCGACGTTACCGGCATCATCACCCTCCCCGAGGGCGTTGAAATGGTAATGCCCGGCGACAACATTACCATCACGGTTGAACTCATCAACAAGGTGGCAATGGAAAAAGGCCTCCGTTTCGCTATCCGTGAGGGTGGCCGTACGGTAGGTGCCGGTCAGGTAACTGAAATCCTCGACTAATTTTAGCCTAACCGCTAAAAATTAAGACAATCCGCCCCCGATTTTTCGGGGGCGGATTTGTTTTATTTAAAAAGTTTCGTACCTTTGCACTCCCATTGACGAACAACGTTAATCAGGAACCGCATACACGAGTGTAGTTCAAGGGTAGAATAGAGGTCTCCAAAACCTTTGATGGGAGTTCGAATCTCTCCACTCGTGCCACCTAGGGCCGCCGCTTGGCGGCTCTTTTTTACGCCTCACCGGCTTGATTGCGACATGGCTAAGCTGAACAACTATTTCCGCGACACCATTGAGGAGATGCGTTACAACGTAACGTGGCCCTCTACCACCGAGCTACAAAAGAGCGCCGGTCTGGTGCTGGTAGGCTCGCTGGTGTTTGCCGCCGTAGTAGGCTTGATGGATGTAAGCTTTAATTCCATCCTCAAAGCATTTTACCAATCTTTCGCCCGCTAGTTACGAAGAGAAATGGGTGAGTTGAAATGGTACGTGGTACGCTCGGTGAGCGGCCAGGAGAAGAAGGCTAAAACCTACATGGAGACCGAAATTGGTCGCCATAACCTACAAGACCTGTTGCCGCAGGTATTGATTCCGGTTGAGAAGGTATTTGAGATGCGCAACGGCAAGAAGCGCGTTCGCGAGCGTAACCTGTATCCTGGCTACATCATCATTCACTCGGATGTGACGCACGGTGAGGTTCTGAACATCATCACTTCCACGCCGGGCGTAATCGGCTTTCTAGGTGATAAGGAGGGTAAGAACTCCAACGCCAAGCCGGTGCCGTTGTCGCTGAACGAGGTAAACCGCTTGCTGGGTGTAGTAGACGAAGCTGAAGAGAAAACTGCCGAGCTCGAAACTCCTTTCACCGTGGGCGAACTGGTAAAGGTGATCGACGGCCCTTTCAACGGCTTCAGCGGCAACGTCAACGAAGTGTTCGAGGAGCGCAAAAAACTAAACGTTATCGTGAAAATTTTCGGCCGCGCTCAGCCCGTAGAGTTGAGCTACACGCAGGTCGAAAAGGAGTAGCTGCAGTACACGTCGCCTGATATCCACTCCGGTTAGGCGGGGCTTCCACTAGGAGTATTTTTTACTGAGGTTCTGGCGAGTTACGACGCTCGGGCCACAGCTTTACACACCAAATGGCCAAAGAAATTAGAGGTTACCTGAAACTTCAGGTAAAGGGAGGCGCGGCGAATCCTGCCCCGCCAATTGGACCTGCGCTTGGTAGTAAAGGCTTGAATATCATGGAGTTTTGCAAGCAATTCAATGCGCGCACCCAAGATAAAGCCGGCCAAATCTGCCCCGTCCTGATTACGATGTACACCGACAAGTCGTTTGACTTCGTCATCAAAACCCCCCCGGTACCGGTGCTCCTCATGGACGCTGCCAAGTTGCAGAACGGCTCGAAAGAGCCCAACCGTAACAAGGTAGGCTCGGTAACCTGGGATCAGGTTCGTACCATCGCCGAAACCAAAATGCCCGACTTGAACGCTTTCAAAGTGGAGTCGGCCATGAAGCAAGTTGCTGGCACTGCCCGCAGCATGGGTATCACCGTGAAGGGCGACTCGCCTTTTGCTGAATAACTAACCGGAGGACATACACAATGGCAGCAATCAGCAAAAAGCGCAAGGAAGCCCTTGCCAAGCACGACCTGACGCAGGTACGCAGCCTGCTCGAAGCCGCTCAAGTGGTAAAGGACATCACCTTCACCAAGTTTGACGCTTCAGTTGACATCGACGTACGCCTTGGCGTAGACCCCCGCAAAGCCGACCAGATGGTGCGCGGCGTAGCCACCCTGCCCCACGGCACCGGCAAAACCGTTCGTGTACTGGCCCTGGTTACTCCCGATAAGGAGGCCGAAGCTACCGCCGCCGGCGCTGACTTCGTGGGTCTGGACGACTACATCTCGAAAATCGAGAAGGGTTGGACCGACATCGACGTAATCATCACCATGCCGTCGGTAATGGCGAAAGTAGGCCGCTTGGGCCGCGTACTAGGTCCCCGTGGCCTGATGCCGAACCCCAAGTCGGGTACCGTAACCACCGACGTTGCCAAGGCAGTACAGGAAGTGAAGGCTGGTAAAATCGACTTCAAAGTTGACAAAACCGGTATCATTCACTGCTCGGTAGGTAAGGTTTCGTTCGAGCCCAGCAAGCTGGCTGAGAACGCGCTGGAAGTGATCCAGACTCTCGGTCGCCTGAAGCCGTCTTCGTCGAAAGGCACCTACATCAAGAGCATCACCTTGAGCAGCACCATGTCGCCCGGCGTTCCGGTTGACAGCACGGTTTCTTCCGCTAACTAATTTAATAGCAACCAACCATGATTCGGGAAGACAAACAAGCCCTCGTGGATGAGTTGAGCGAGAAGTTCCAGTCGCACAACGCATTCTACATCGCCGATGCCTCGGGCATGTCGGTAGCAAAAATCAACGAATTCCGTCGCCTCTGCTTCAACCGCGGGCTGGAGTTCAAAGTGTACAAAAACTCGTTCATTCGCAAAGCCCTCGATACCCTCGGCGGCGACACCAGCGAAATGGACGCGGCGCTGAAAGGCCAGTCGGGCGTACTGTTTTCGAAAGAGAGCGGCAATGCTCCCGCCAAGCTACTGCAAGAGTTCTACAAGTCGCAGGCTTATCCCCGCGGCGTAGAGCCCAAGCCCGCGCTGAAAGGTGCTTACGTGGACGCTAGCATCTTCATCGGTGCTAACCAACTCGAAGGCCTCACCACCATCAAAGGCAAGCAGGAACTCCTCGGTGAACTCATCGGCCTGCTGCAATCGCCCGCCAAAAACGTTATCTCGGCGCTGCAAAGCGGCGGCAACAAGCTGGCTGGCATCCTCAAAACGCTTTCCGAAAAAGAAGAAGCTGCTGGCTAACCGCTGCTCATCCTTTTCAACTTTCAATTTTCAACTTTTTTTAATACCCTACTAAAATGGCCGATTTGAAAGCCTTCGCTGAGCAGCTTGTTAGCCTCACCGTTAAAGAAGTAAACGAACTCGCTGGCATCCTGAAGGATGAGTACGGCATCGAGCCCGCTGCTGCTGCTGTTGTTGCTGGTCCTGCTGGTCCTGCTGCTACTGCTGACGCTCCCGAAGAGAAGACTTCGTTCGACGTAATCCTGAAAGCTGCCGGTGGCCAGAAACTGGCTGTTGTGAAGCTGGTAAAAGACCTGACCGGTCTGGGCCTGAAAGAGGCTAAAGAACTGGTTGACGGTGCTCCCAAGCCCCTGAAAGAAGGTGTAGCTAAGGACGAAGCCGAAGCTCTGAAGAAGCAGCTCGAAGAAGCTGGTGCTGAAGTAGAAGTTAAGTAGGTTCGCCTACGGGCTTGCTCCCGCAACGGATTAGGCCTGGCACTTCGCCAGGTCTTTTCCTGTTTGTAGAGGACAAGCAAAGTTTTGCAACCAAAAGCTGCTGCCGCTGGTTGTCTTACGCTAGCAGTTTTCTTCTTCTGTCATCCTGCATTGGAGCAAAGCGAAATGAAGGACCTTATCACGTTAGACGTCGCACGAGTTTCAGACTCATTTGACAACCAACGTGGTAAGGTCCTTTGCTGCGCTCATAATGTCTGAGTTTGTCTGAAGGCTTTTACCGTAGGTGCAGGTGTGAAAGCAACTTTCCAAGCTCAGTTTGCCAGCAGATAACCGCTAGCAAGTGCTGTAACCCCAAGCTCCGGCTTGGTGCTCGTGCAAACGAGCCAATTGTAGTGCCCAGTCGGAACTGGACGCTACAATCGATACCACAGCAATAGAATAGCTTACGTGTACATTTTTAAAACCTTCCCAATTGGCTACACCGCAAGCAACTGAGGCCGCCGAAGTCAAACACCTGACTGGGGCCAGTGAGCGAATCAATTTCGCCAAGATTAAGAAAGTTATTGAGTATCCGGACTTTCTGGACGTGCAAGTGCAGTCGTTCCAGGAGTTCTTCCAGCTCGAAACGGCCGCTGCTAGCCGCACCAATGAGGGTCTGTTCAAGGTATTTGCCGAGAACTTCCCGATTTCGGACTCGCGCGAAAACTTCGTGCTGAACTTTATCGACTATCACGTAGACCCACCGAAATACACGGTGGATGAGTGCATCGACCGCGGCCTGACGTACGCCGTGCCGCTGAAGGCGAAGCTGCAACTCATTTGTAACGATAAGGATAACGAGGACTTCCAGACTATTGAGCAGGAAGTTTTCTTGGGCAACATTCCGTACATGACGGAAAAGGGCTCTTTTGTTATTAACGGCGCCGAGCGCGTTATCGTATCGCAGTTGCACCGCTCGCCGGGCGTATTCTTCGCCCAGAGCAAGCACACCAACGGTACGAAATTGTATTCGGCCCGTATTATCCCGTTCAAAGGCTCGTGGATTGAGTTTGCCACGGACGTGAACAACGTGATGTACGCCTATATCGACCGGAAGAAGAAATTCCCGGTGACGACGTTGCTGCGTGCCATCGGCTACGGTACGGACAAGGACATCTTGGATTTGTTCGGCTTGAGCGAAGAAGTGAAGGCCGACAAGAAGAGTCTTAAGAAGGCCGTGGGCCGTAAGCTGGCCGCCCGTGTGCTCCGCACCTGGACGGAAGACTTCGTGGACGAGGACACCGGTGAGGTAGTATCGATTGACCGGAACGAGGTGCTCCTGGAGCGTGACTCGACTATCAACGAGGAAGACATCGACACCATCGTTGACGCTGGAGCCAAGTCGGTTATCCTGCACAAGGAAAATGTAAACATCGCGGACTTTGCGATTATTTACAATACCCTGCAGAAGGATAACTCGAACTCGGAGAAAGAAGCTGTTGAGCAGATCTACCGCCAGCTCCGTAATACGGAAGCTCCCGACGAAGAAACTGCCCGCGACATCATCCAGAAGCTGTTCTTCTCGGATAAGCGCTACGACCTCGGGGAAGTAGGCCGCTACCGGATCAACAAGAAGCTGCAGATCGGTATGGATCAGCAGTCGCGCGTATTGACCAACGAGGACATCGTTCTCATTGTGAAGTACTTGATTGGCTTGATCAACTCTAAGGCCATTGTCGATGACATTGACCACTTGAGCAACCGCCGCGTACGCACGGTAGGGGAGCAGCTCTACGCCCAGTTCGGCGTGGGCCTGGCTCGTATGGCGCGTACCATCAAGGAGCGTATGAACGTGCGCGACAACGAGGACTTTAAGCCGGTTGACCTGATCAATGCCCGTACGCTGTCGAGCGTGATCAACTCGTTCTTCGGTACCAACCAGTTGTCGCAGTTCATGGACCAAACCAACCCGCTGGCCGAAGTGACGCACAAGCGTCGCGTATCGGCACTCGGGCCGGGAGGTCTGTCGCGCGAGCGCGCCGGCTTCGAGGTACGTGACGTACACTATACGCACTACGGTCGTCTCTGCACGATCGAAACGCCGGAAGGCCCGAACATCGGGCTGATTTCGTCGCTCTGCGTACACGCCCGCGTAAACTCGATGGGCTTCATCGAGACGCCCTACCGTACGGTAGAAGGCGGCACGGTGGACATGACGGAGAACGTGAAGTTCCTGACCGCCGAGGAAGAGGATACGCACCACATCGCGCAGGCCAACTCGCTGCTCAGCGAAGAAGGCAAGCTGACGCAGGAACTGGTGAAAGGTCGCTTCGAAGGCGACTTCCCGGTAGTTGGCCCGGAGGAATACTCCTACATGGACGTAGCCCCCAACCAGATTGTATCGGTAGCTGCTTCGCTGATTCCGTTCCTGGAGCACGATGACGCCAACCGTGCGCTCATGGGCTCGAACATGCAACGCCAGGCAGTGCCGCTGCTCCGCCCCGAGGCCCCAATTGTGGGTACGGGCCTGGAAGGCCGCACGGCTATTGACTCGCGTGCCCTGATTGTAGCCGAAGGTGAAGGTGTAATCGACTCGGTAGATGCCAACCGCATCATCGTGAAATACGACTTGTCGGAAGACGACTTGGCCGTAAGCTTCGACGCCGAGCGTAAGACGTACAGCCTCATCAAGTTCCGTCGTACTAACCAGGACACCTGCCTCAACCTCACGCCGCTGGTGAAAAACGGCGAGCGCGTAACCAAGGGTCAGGTACTCTGCGAAGGCTACGGCACTAACCGCGGTGAGCTGGCCTTGGGCCGTAACATGCAGGTGGCCTTTATGCCCTGGCAGGGTTACAACTTCGAGGACGCCATCGTGATCTCGGAGCGCGTAGTACGCGACGACATCTTCACCTCGATTCACATCGAAGAGTTTGAGCTGGAAGTACGCGAGACCAAGCGTGGCGAAGAAGAGCTGACTTCGGAGATTCCGAACGTGAGCGAAGAAGCCGTGCGCAACCTCGACGACAACGGTATCATCCGTCTCGGAGCTGAGGTACGCGAAGGCGACATCCTCATCGGTAAGATTACGCCTAAGGGCGAAACCGACCCGACTCCGGAGGAAAAGCTGCTCCGCGCCATCTTCGGTGACAAGGCCGGCGATGTGAAGGATGCCTCGCTTAAGGCACCACCCTCACTCAACGGTGTGGTTATCGGCACCAAGCTATTCTCGCGTCCTAAAAAGGACAAAAACCTGCGGGCTAAGTCGAAGAAAGAGGTTGAAGATCTGAAGGACGGTTACGCCCGCGAACTGCGCGGCGTGAAGGCCATCATGATCGATAAGCTAGTAGCGCTGCTGGAAGGCAAAACGAGCCAGGGCGTTAAGCACCGCTTCGGCGATGAGGTGCTCGCGAAAGGGGTAAAATTCAACCGGAAGAACATCAGCGAAGCGCTGTTCCCCGATAAGAATGCTTACCGCGACGAGAGCAACTACGCCGTGCCGGAAGAAGTAAACCTCTTCAAGGACCTGCAACTCGAAGGCTGGACGGCCGATACCCGCGTGAATGAGCTGCTGCTCCGCTTGGTGAAGAACTACGCCAAGCGCCGCAACACTATCACGGCTCGCTTCAAGCGCGACCGCTTCACGCTGGAAGTAGGCGACGAACTCCCCGCTGGCATCGTGCAACTGGCTAAAGTGTACATCGCCAAGAAGCGTAAGCTGAAGGTGGGTGATAAAATGGCCGGTCGCCACGGTAACAAAGGGGTAGTAGCCCGCATCGTACGCGATGAGGACATGCCCTTCCTGCCCGATGGCACCCCGATGGACATCGTACTCAACCCGCTCGGTGTACCTAGCCGTATGAATATCGGTCAGATTTACGAGACCGTGCTCGGCTGGGCTGGCCTGAAAATGGGCCGCACCTACGCAACACCGATTTTCGACGGCGCTACCGAAGACGAAGTAGCCCGCGAGCTGACGGAGGCTGGCCTGCCCGATTGGGGCCGGGCTTACCTGCATGACGGCCTGAGCGGCGAGCGCTTCGACCAGCCGGTGACCGTGGGCGTGATTTACATGCTCAAACTGGGTCACTTGGTTGACGACAAGATGCACGCCCGCTCTATCGGGCCGTACTCGCTCATCACGCAGCAGCCGCTGGGTGGTAAGGCGCAGTTCGGTGGCCAGCGCTTCGGCGAGATGGAGGTGTGGGCGCTGGAGGCCTTCGGCGCTTCCAACGTGCTGCAAGAAATCCTGACCATCAAATCGGACGACGTGGTAGGCCGCGCCAAGGCGTACGAAGCCATCGTAAAAGGCGACATTCTGCCCAAGCCGAATATCCCCGAGTCGTTCAACGTACTGATCCACGAACTCCGTGGTCTGGCGTTGGAGATTTCGCTCGACTAGGTTAAGTAAAAAAGAAGTGGTTGCCAGCGCGTGCGTTGGCAGCCACTTCTTTACGCTAGCTGTCCATAGAATAGACTTACTACATAGCCTCGCTGCAAAGCGCCCCGCTCACGATACTACTGCCCCGAGACAGGTCAGGGTAGCACAAGGTGGGAAGCGCGGCTGCACAGGGGCAAAACAAGACCTAGCGAAAAACTACTGCGTGGCGTACCTGTCCGACCCGCAGAGCACTTTTCGTAGCGTCGCACTGTTATGGCTCGCTATAACAGCAGAAATCAACCGCTAAAACCATTAGAATGGCTTTTGCAAAAAACAAGAAGTTAGTACAAGACTTCTCGAAGGTTACTATCTCGCTGGCTTCTCCCGAAGGTATTCTGGAGCGCAGCACGGGCGAAGTAGTAAAGCCGGAAACGATTAACTACCGCACCTACAAGCCCGAGATGGGCGGCTTGTTCTGCGAACGCATTTTCGGTCCGGTGAAGGACTGGGAGTGCCACTGCGGTAAATACAAGCGCATTCGCTATAAAGGCATTATCTGCGACCGCTGCGGCGTGGAGGTGACCGAAAAGAAAGTGCGCCGCGAGCGCATGGGCCACATCGAGTTGGTGGTGCCCGTAGCGCATATCTGGTACTTCAAGAGCCTGCCGAACAAAATCGGCTACCTGCTGGGCCTGCCCACCAAGAAGCTCGACCAAATTATCTACTACGAGCGCTATGTAGTGGTGCAGCCCGGCGTGCAAGCCGAAGAAGGTGTGCAGCAGCTCGACTTCCTCACGGAAGACGAGTACCTGGACATTATTGATAAGCTGCCTCGCGAAAACCAGCTGCTGCCCAACGATGACCCGCAAAAGTTCATCGCCAAAATGGGAGCCGACGCGCTGCAAATGCTGCTTGAGCGCATCAACCTCGACGAACTGAGCTACTCGCTCCGCGACTCGGCCGCGCACGAAACTTCGCAGCAGCGTAAAGCTGAAGCCTTGAAGCGTCTGCGCGTAGTGGAAGCCTTCCGCGACGCCGCGACCCGCGTGGAAAACAAGCCCGAGTGGATGGTAATCCGCATGGTGCCCGTTATCCCGCCGGAATTGCGTCCTCTCGTTCCGCTGGATGGTGGGCGCTTCGCGACCTCCGACTTGAACGACCTGTACCGTCGCGTGATTATCCGCAACAACCGTCTCAAGCGCCTGATCGAAATCAAAGCGCCCGAGGTGATTCTGCGGAACGAGAAGCGCATGCTGCAAGAGGCCGTGGACTCGCTCTTCGACAACTCGCGTAAGGTGAACGCCGTGCGCGCCGAAGGTAACCGCGCCCTCAAGTCGCTGTCCGACATGCTGAAAGGCAAGCAGGGCCGCTTCCGTCAGAACCTGCTCGGTAAGCGCGTGGACTACTCGGGCCGTTCGGTTATCGTGGTAGGCCCCGAGCTGAAGCTGCACGAGTGCGGTCTGCCCAAAAACATGGCGGCCGAGCTGTTCAAGCCGTTCATCATCCGTAAGCTCATCGAGCGCGGTATCGTGAAGACGGTGAAGTCGGCCAAGAAGATTGTGGACCGCAAGGATGCCGTCGTATGGGACATCTTGGAAAACGTGCTGAAGGGCCACCCGGTGCTCCTCAACCGTGCTCCTACGCTGCACCGTCTGGGTATTCAGGCTTTCCAGCCCCGCCTCATCGAAGGCAAGGCTATCCAGCTGCACCCGCTCGTTTGTACGGCCTTCAACGCTGACTTTGACGGTGACCAGATGGCTGTGCACGTGCCCCTCGGCCCGGCTGCTATCCTGGAAGCTTCGATGCTGATGCTGGCCTCGCATAACATCCTGAACCCGGCCAACGGCGCGCCCATCGCGGTGCCGTCGCAGGACATGGTTCTGGGCTTGTACTACGTGACCAAAGGCAAGCGCTCGACGGAAAACGAGAAGATTCAAGGCGAAGGCCGGATTTTCTACTCCGACGAGGAAGTGGTTATCGCCATCAACGAGAAGCAACTGTCAAAGCACGCCTTCATTAAGGTGCGCACGATGGTTCGCGACGAGAACGATGACCTTGTGCAAAAGACCATCGAAACCGTAGCCGGTCGCGTGCTCTTCAACCAGCTCGTGCCCAAGGAAGTAGGTTTCGTAGACGAGCTGCTGACCAAGAAGAAGCTCCAGCAAATCATTTCGCTGGTGTTCAAGCGCACGGGCATGGCCCGCACCGCGCAGTTCCTGGACGACATCAAGACCCTCGGCTTCCAGTCGGCCTATAAAGGCGGTCTGAGCATGGGTCTCGGTGACATCAGCATCCCGAAAGAGAAGGATGCCCTGATTGCCCAGGCGCAGGCCGACGTGGCGGCAATCACCCAGAACTACCAGATGGGTCTGATTACTAATAACGAGCGTTACAACGCCGTTATCGACGTTTGGACGAAAATCAACTCGCAGATCACGGAGACGCTGATGGGTCGCCTCGAAAAGGAGAACCAAGGCTTCAACTCGATCTACATGATGATGCACTCGGGCGCTCGTGGCTCGCGCGAGCAGATTCGTCAGCTCGGCGGGATGCGTGGTCTGATGGCCAAGCCCCAGAAGTCGCTGCAAGGCTCGGTAGGTGAGATTATCGAAAACCCGATTCTGTCGAACTTCAAAGAAGGCCTCGACGTAATCGAGTACTTCATCTCGACCCACGGTGCTCGTAAAGGTCTGGCTGACACGGCTATGAAAACGGCTGACGCCGGTTACCTGACTCGTCGTCTGGTAGACGTATCGCAGGACGTTATCGTAAACGAGCCGGACTGCGGCACGCTGCGCGGCACCGAAACCTTCGCCCTGAAGGACAATGAGGACATCGTGGAGCCCCTGTCGGAGCGCATCCTCGGCCGCACGGCCGTTCACGACATCATCGACCCGCTGACTGAGGAGTTGATTCTGGCTGCCGGTGAGCAAATCACGGAAGAGACTACCCGCCGCATCGACGCCACTAGCATCGAATCGGTAGAAATTCGCTCGGTACTGACTTGCGAAAGCAAGCGCGGTATCTGCGCCAAGTGCTACGGCCGTAACCTGGCCACCGGCCGCATGGTGCAGAAAGGCGAATCGGTAGGGGTTATCGCTGCCCAGTCGATTGGTGAGCCTGGCACGCAGCTCACGCTGCGTACGTTCCACGTAGGTGGTACGGCTTCTAACATTGCCGTAGAAGCCAACATCCGCGCCAAGTTCAACGGTGTGATTGAGTTCGAAGACATCCGGACCGTGGCTGGCACCAACGCCGAAGGCGCCGAAACCAGCGTGGTAATGGGTCGCTCGGGCGAAATCCGCATTGTGGAGAAGAACACTGGTAAAGTGTTCATCGCTAACCACGTGCCGTACGGCTCGTTCCTGCTCGTCAAAGAAGGCCAGGAAGTAGAGAAAGGCCAGGAGCTGGTTAACTGGGACCCGTACAACGCCGTTATCTTGGCCGAGTTCGACGGTACCATCCAGTACGATGCCCTGACCGAAGGCGTTACCTATCGTGAAGAGACCGACGAACAGACGGGCTTCCGCGAGAAAGTAATCACTGAATCGAAGGACAAGGCGCAGAACCCATCGGTTATCCTCATCCCCGGCAAAGGGTCGAATGCCGACGCCAACAAAGCGTACAGCATGCCGGTAGGCGCTCACTTGAACGTCGAAAACGGCACGAAGGTGAAAGCTGGCCACATCCTGGCGAAGATTCCGCGTGCCGTGGGCAAGACCCGCGACATCACCGGTGGTCTGCCCCGCGTAGTAGAGCTCTTCGAAGCCCGTAACCCGTCGAACCCGGCGGTAGTATCGGAAATCGACGGCGTAGTAACCTACGGCTCGGTGAAGCGTGGTAACCGTGAAATCTTCGTGGAGTCGAAAGACGGCGTGAAGCGGAAGTACATGGTGCCGCTGTCGAAGTTCATCCTCGTGCAGGACAACGACTTCGTACGTGCCGGTGCCCCGCTCTCCGACGGTGCCATCACCCCGAACGACATCCTGAACATTCAGGGTCCGGGCGCGGTACAGGAATACCTCGTGAACGAGATTCAGGAAGTATACCGCTTGCAGGGTGTGAAAATTAACGACAAGCACATTGAAGTTATCGTCCGCCAGATGATGCAGAAAGTGCTCGTGATGGACGCCGGCGACACGAGCTTCCTCGAAAATCAGCTCGTAGATAAGGTATCGCTGATGGAAGAGAACGACATCGTAATCGACATGAAAGTCGTGACCGATGCCGGCGACTCGTCCGAGCTGCGCCCCGGTCAGATTGTAACCAGCCGCAAGCTGCGCGATGAAAACTCGTCGCTCCGCCGCCGCGACCTCAAGCTCGTGCAAGTGCGCGATGCCCAGCCGGCCGTATCGCGGCCCACGCTGCAAGGCATCACGCAAGCTTCGCTGGGTACGGCCTCGTTCATCTCGGCCGCGTCCTTCCAGGAAACGACCAAGGTGTTGAGCGAAGCCGCCATCCGTGGCAAGGCCGACGAACTGCTGGGCTTGAAGGAGAACGTAATCGTTGGTCACCTCATCCCAGCTGGCACTGGCCTGCGCGAGTACCAGGGCATCGAGGTATCTTCGAAGGAAGAGCAAGCTGCTAAGCTGGCTAATCAGGCCGCCGAGCAAGTTGCTGCTCCGACCAAGCGCCCCTCGCGCGCCAAGCGCGAGACCAGCGTTTCGGAATAACGAATGACGTAGGTTTGTAGTAAAAGCCCCGGCTAGCCTGATCTAGTCGGGGCTTTTATTTTATAACAGTATGCCGCCTTTCAACGACATATATATCGTCGCAGAAGATCGCAGTGAAGCCTGTATCAATCAGTTTTTAGTCGGCTATGTAGATTTGGCAGCTGATAAAGCACGGGACGACTTTGTGGTATTTGTCAATGACGAATACGTGGCGACCGGTACTTTGGCTAGTACCATTGCTTACGGATTAGAAACGGCAAATAGGAGTTTCGCCCTTTACTTCCGTTCCGCAGTAAGAGGCTTAGAGAGTCCGATGCTCTTTTTTACTCCCGATGGAAAATTAGTTTTCGGTGTATCGATTGAATACAATCACGATAGCAGCGAAAGAGCGGAAAAAGTACTAGCAGCACTTCAGGCTGATTTCAGCTCTCTGGTCGGTATAATCTGTGTTGAAACACACCCAGGCGATGCCTACGATCTGATAAGCAGAAATTTAGAAAAAATTTAGAGCGTTATTTTGATCTCATATAAATGCAACCGTCCCAATCTGAAAACACCGACCCCAACGCGCTCAATATTGAGCTAAGCGAAGCCATCGCCGAAGGCGAATACGCTAACCTTGCCCTCATTGCGCATAGCACGAGCGAGTTTGTAGTAGACTTCATTCGCATGATGCCCGGCGCTCCTAAGGCCAAGGTGAAAGCTCGCGTGATTCTCACCCCCGAGCATGCCAAGCGCTTACTGTCAGCCTTAGAAGAAAATATCCAGCGCTTCGAGCAGAGCTACGGCCCGATTAAAGTGCACCAGGAGGCGGCGACCTACCCCATGAACTTTGGGGGCGCGGTAGGGGAGGCGTAGCTGCCAACTAGTCTGGCGACGACAAGCGGAAGATTAACTTTTTCAGCAAGTTTGCTATTGCCAAACTATTTTCTTACCTTTGCAGGCCTGAAAATTTGGGAGCAAACGGCTCCTGTTCAACTAATCGCTAAATGCCAACCATTAACCAACTCGTACGGAAAGGCCGTGAGGCTTTGACTACCAAGTCGAAGTCGCCCGCCCTTGATTCGTGCCCGCAGCGTCGGGGCGTGTGCACCCGTGTGTACACCACCACGCCTAAGAAGCCGAACTCGGCTATGCGCAAAGTGGCCCGTGTGCGCCTTACCAACGGTAAGGAAGTTAACGCATACATCCCCGGTGAAGGCCACAACCTCCAGGAGCACAGCATCGTGCTCATTCGCGGAGGCCGGGTAAAAGACCTGCCAGGCGTTCGTTACCACATCATCCGTGGTGCGCTCGACACGGCCGGCGTTAATGGTCGCCTGCAGCGCCGCTCGAAGTACGGCGCTAAGCGTCCGAAGCCGGGCCAAGTGGCCGCAACCGGCAAAGGTGGCAAACCAGCACCCGGTAAGAAAAAGTAATTAGTAAGGGTTTGGGGACTTAGGGGCTTAGGGGCTTGAGTTGTGCGACGCACAGCCGTGAGTCTAGCAGCCAAGCCCCTAAGCCCCTGAGCTCCCAAGCCCCCTATACAACTATGCGTAAGTCTAAACCGAAAAAGCGCATCCTCCTGCCGGACCCCAAGTTCAAGGAGACGCTCGTAACCCGCTTCGTCAACTACATGATGTATGACGGGAAAAAGAACTTGGCCTACACCATTTTCTACGATGCCGTAGAGCAGGTGGAGACCCGCACCAAAGAGAACGGCCTCGAAATGTGGCGCAAAGCGTTGAACAACGTAATGCCGACCGTAGAGGTAAAGAGCCGCCGCGTAGGCGGTGCTACGTTCCAGGTGCCGATTGAAGTGCGTGCTGACCGCCGCATTGCCGTAGGCTCGAAGTGGCTGATTCAGTACGCTCGTCGTCGTGGTGAGAAGACCATGAAAGATAAGCTGGCTGGCGAAATCATCGCTGCTGCCAAAGGTGAAGGTGCTGCCGTTAAGAAAAAAGACGACACCCACCGCATGGCAGAAGCCAACAAGGCCTTCTCGCACTTCCGATTCTAAATTGGTAAACGGGGGCTTGGGAGCTTAGGCGCTTGGAATGTTCTGCTTATTCTAGTTGTTGAACACCCCAAGGCCCTAGGCCCCCAAGCCCCCAACTTCCTTACATACAATGGCAGTCAACAAAGACCTTCAGTACCTGCGCAACATTGGTATCATGGCCCACATCGATGCGGGCAAGACTACTACTTCGGAGCGCATTCTCTACTACACGGGTAAAACCCACAAAATCGGGGAGGTACACGACGGTGCCGCCACGATGGACTGGATGGAGCAGGAGCAGGAGCGTGGTATCACTATCACCTCGGCCGCTACCACTACCTTCTGGAATTACCCCACGGATGCTAAGGGCAACCAAACTGCCGAAACCAAGCAGTACAAGATCAACCTCATTGACACCCCCGGTCACGTTGACTTTACGGTGGAAGTAGAGCGTTCGTTGCGCGTACTCGACGGTGCCGTAGCACTGTTCTGCGCCGTATCGGGCGTGGAGCCGCAGTCGGAAACCGTATGGCGTCAGGCTGACAAATACCACGTACCGCGCATCTGCTTCGTTAACAAGATGGACCGCGCTGGTGCCGACTTCTTCAAAGCCGTTAACGAGATCAAGGACAAGCTCGGCGCTAACCCCGTGCCGCTGCAAATCCCGATTGGCTCGGAGGATACCTTCAAAGGCGTAGTTGACCTGCTGACTGGCAAAGCCATCGTGTGGGACGACAAAACCGAAGGCAAATCGTACGACGAAATTCCCGTTCCCGAGGACCTGGTTGACACCGTATCTGAGTGGCGCGAGAAACTCATCGAGAGCGTAGCTGAGTACGACGACACCTTGATGGAGAAGTTCTTTGAGGATCCGGACAGCATCACCCGCGAGGAAATGATGGACGTTATCCGCAAAGCGGTTATCGACATGAAGTTCTCGCCCGTACTGTGCGGCTCGGCCTTCAAGAACAAAGGTGTGCAGACTATGCTGGATGCCGTAATGGCCTACCTGCCGTCGCCGCTCGATATGCCCGCCATCGAGGGTACCAACCCCGAAACCGGCGAGCCCGTAGAGCGTCACCCCGACAACTCGGAGCCCTTCACTGCACTGGCGTTCAAAATTGCTACCGACCCCTACGTAGGTCGTCTGTGCTTCTTCCGCTGCTACAGCGGTCAGCTCGACGGTGGTTCGTACGTGCTGAACAACCGCACCGGCAAGAAGGAGCGTATCTCGCGCCTCATGCAGATGCACTCCAACAAGCAGAACCCGATTGAAAAAATCCAAGCGGGTGACATTGCGGCTGGCGTAGGCTTCAAGGACATTAAGACCGGTGACACGCTGACCGACGAGAAGAACCCCGTAGTTCTGGAGTCGATGAGCTTCCCCGAGCCGGTAATCGGCTACGCTATTGAGCCTAAGACGCAAGCCGACGTGGACAAAATGGGTATGGCCATCGCCAAGCTCATTGAGGAAGACCCCACGCTGCGCGTTAATACCGACGAAGAAACTGGCCAGACCATTCTGCGTGGTATGGGTGAATTGCACCTTGAAATCATCATCGACCGTATGCGTCGGGAGTTCAAAGTGGAAATCAACCAAGGTGCTCCCCAGGTTGCTTATAAGGAGATGCTCACCAAGAAAGTTGAGCACCGCGAAACCTACAAGAAGCAGACTGGCGGCCGTGGTAAATTCGGCGACATCGTATTCGAACTCGGTCCGAAAGAAACCGAGCCCGAAAAGGCTGGCCTGGAGTTCGACAATGCTATCGTAGGTGGTGTTATCCCCCGCGAATTCATTGCCCCGATTCAGAAAGGTTTCGAAGAAGCCATGAAGCGTGGTCCGCTGGCTGGCTTCCCCATCGAAACGATGAAGGTGCGCCTGTTCCACGGTTCGTACCACGACGTTGACTCGGACGCTCTGTCGTTCGAACTCGCTGCTCGTGACGGCTTCCGTGAAGCTGCCAAGAAGGCCGGCCCGAAATTGCTCGAGCCCATCATGGCCGTAGAAGTAGTTTGCCCCGACGAGTATACGGGTCCCGTAACCGGTGATTTGAACCGTCGTCGTGGTTTGATGAAAGGCATGGATACCAAAGGCGGTGCCCAGGTTATCAAAGCTGACGTTCCGCTGTCGGAACTGTTTGGCTACGTGACCGACCTGCGTACGCTGTCTTCGGGCCGTGCCTCGGCTTCGCTGACCTTCTCGCACTACGAGCAGGTACCTACCAACATGGCTGATGCCATCGTGGCTAAAACTAAAGGCGGCCGCTAGAATTCTTTCAGCTTGTTTTTAATCTGAGGCAATCGGCCTCACTCTATCATGAACCAAAAAATTCGTATCAAGCTGAAAAGCTACGACCATAACTTGGTCGACAAGTCTTCCGAGAAAATCGTGAAGGCTGTAAAAGCTACCGGTGCCATCGTAAGCGGCCCCATTCCGTTGCCCACGGAAAAGGAGAAGTACACGGTGCTGCGTTCACCCCACGTGAACAAGAAGAGCCGGGAGCAATTCCAGCTCTGCACCTACAAGCGTCTGGTTGACATCTTCTCGACCAGCAGCAAGACGGTAGACGCGCTGATGAAGCTGGAACTGCCCAGCGGCGTTGACGTTGAAATCAAAGTCTGAGCCTAGCGCTTGAAGTAAGTAAAAGCCCCGCCGGTCATTGACTGGCGGGGCTTTTTTACTATCTCGAAAGGCTAACGCTGTACTAATCCGTAAGGAGTAAAAGCTATCCTGTCGCGTACTACTTGCTCGTAAAGTGCTTTACTTACTTCTGGCCGAGGAAGTAGCTTATGGTGACAGTGGTAGGTGACGGCTATATTAAGTACAGGTATTATCTGTATTCCATGCAGTCGTAAGCGAAAATCCACATCCGAATCTTCACCAAACGTGGGGGCGGTGTAGCGCTCATCAAAACCATTGATAGCTTCAAGATCAGCTTTCATTACCGAGAAGTTAGCTCCTAATAATCCGCGTTCTTTCCGATTGAAATAGCGTCGCAACAGCGGATTGGTCACGTAAAAGCCGTTCATGAAATGAAACGTTCGGCGTAATAGAAAATCAGTTAGTTGTCCAATCATCGTAATTGGCCTCTGGAGAATGCCTTGGCGCACATACTCAGGGGTGAGCTGCCGCGTAAGTCGATCAGACATGTCGATGCGCCGCCCTGCTAAGCATTTTCCTGGCCCACCATGGGCTAAGTGTTCGGCAATGAAGGCCGGATGCGGAATGCAGTCACCATCCAGAAAGATGAGCTGCGCTCCTGTAGCTAGGCGGATAGAGGAGTTGAGAATTTGGTTTTTGCGAAAGCCATCATCAGCATGCCAATTATGCTGGAGGCGTAGGGGACTAGCTTGTATCAAAGTATCCAACTGACGCACAAATTGTTCGTTTGATCCGTCATCGGAAACTATGACCTCAAAGTCCTGCTCCGTTTGGATTTCAAGTCCAGCCAGTACCAGCTGAAGAAAATCAAACCGATTATATACTGAAATAATTACAGAGGCTTTGACTTGTTTCATAAGCAAAGATAGTCTTATGCTGGTCCCGTTAGCTAGGTAACAAGTCTTCCTAGGCAATACACGATAGAATAGCGTGCTGAGCCACTCAGCGTGAGCTAACAGGTTGATTGAAAATTATTTTCTGCGGCTAGGTAGTTTTTCTCAGGTAAAATTCCTACCTTTGCACTCCCTTAGCGAAAAGGCCACTCGGGCCTTTTCTTTTTGTGTCTATTTAACAACCACTCGAATGCCTGGCATCATCGGTAAAAAAATCGGTATGACAAGCCTCTTCACTCCGGACGGGAAGAACATTCCCTGCACGCTCATCGAGGCGGGTCCGTGCGTAGTGACGCAGGTTAAGACGGTCGAAACGGATGGCTACAACGCTGTTCAAATCGGCTATGGCGAGAAAAAAGCCAAAAATACCACCAAAGCTCTGGCTGGCCACTTCGCCAAAGCCGGCACCACGCCCAAGAAGCGCCTGGTAGAGTTCCGCACCGAAGACGTAGCCACCTACTCGCTCGGCAGCACGGTTGAAACCTCGCTGTTCGAAGAAGGTGAATTCGTTGACGTAGTAGGTACCTCGAAAGGTAAAGGCTTCCAAGGCGTTGTAAAGCGTTACAACTTCCAAGGTGTGGGTGGCCAAACCCACGGTCAGCACAACCGTCTGCGTCACCCCGGTTCTATCGGTGCTTGCTCGTGGCCTTCGCGCGTATTCAAAGGAATGCGCATGGGTGGCCGTATGGGCACGGACCGCGTCAAGATTCAGAACCTGAAAGTGATGCGTATTGTGGCTGATAAGAACCTGATTCTGGTGAGCGGCTCGGTGCCCGGTGCCAAGAATGGCTACGTGGTTCTGGAGAAATAACCTGCTAAGCTTACTAGAGATGGAACTGTCCGTATTCAATAGCAAAGGCGAAGATACCGGCCGCAAGGTTACGCTGTCCGACGCCGTGTTTGGCCACGAGCCGAACGAGCACGTCATGTACCTCGACGTGAAGCAGTACCTGGCCAACCAGCGCCAGGGTACGCACAAATCGAAGGAGCGTGCTGAGGTAGCTCGCACCACCAAAAAGCTGAAGAAGCAAAAAGGCACCGGCGGTGCCCGCGCTGGCTCGATGAAGTCGGGTGTATTCGTAGGTGGTGGCCGCATGTTCGGCCCCAAGCCCCGCGACTACAGCTTCAAGCTGAACAAAAAGACCAAGCGCGTTGCTCGTCTGTCGGCCCTGTCGGTGCTGGCCCGCGAAGGCAAAGTAGCTCTGGTTGAAAACCTCACGCTGAGCGCTCCCAAGACCAAAGAGTTTGTTGCCATCCTCGACGGTCTGAAGCTCAACAATGGCCGCAAGACCTTGTACGTAGCCGCCACGGCCGACAAGAACCTGCTGCTGAGCGCCCGCAACGTGCAGAAGGTGAAAATCGCTACCCCGGTAGCCCTCAACACCCACGATTTGCTGAACACCGACACCCTGCTGCTGAGCGAGGACGGTCTGCGTTCGCTGGAGCAATTGTACACCGCTAATAACTCTGCCGAATAATGAGCACGCTGAAACGCCCCATTATCACCGAGAAGGCCACCAGCCTCACCGAAAAAGGCCGCTACGTGTTCGAAGTAGAGCGCACGGCCAACAAGGTGCAGATTAAAAAGGACATCGAGCAACTCTACGGCGTGACCGTGCTGGGCATCAACACGATGCGCACGATCGGCAAAGTAAAGTCGAAGTTCACCAAAGGTGGCCAAGTTTCGGGTCGTCGCTCGCACGGCAAAAAGGCCGTCGTGACCCTGAAAGAAGGTGACATCATTGATTTCTACGGCAATCTGTAATTGCCTTCGCCGCAAAAGCCCAACTAGCTAGTAATGGCACTTAAAAAACTCAGACCCACTACGCCTGGCCAGCGCTTCCGCGTGGCCCCGGCCTTCGACGAGATCACCACGTCGACGCCGGAGAAGTCGTTGCTGACTTCGCTCAAAAAGAGCGGCGGTCGTAACTCTTCGGGTAAAATGTCGAACCGCTACATCGGCGGTGGACACAAAACCCAGTATCGTATCGTTGACTTCAAGCGTGACAAGAACGGTGTTCCAGCCACGGTGAAGACCATCGAGTACGATCCTAACCGTACCGCTCGTATTGCCCTGCTGCACTACGCCGACGGCGAGAAGCGCTACATCATTGCCCCTGCTGGCCTGAATGTAGACAACGTTATCGTATCGGGCCCCGGCGTAGCTCCCGAAGTTGGCAACGCTCTGCCGCTCCGCGAGATGCCCCTCGGTACCATCGTACACAACATCGAGCTGCAACCCGGCCAGGGTGCCGCCATCGCTCGCTCGGCTGGCACCTACGCCCAGCTCGTAGCCCGCGAAGACCGCTATGCTACGCTGAAATTGCCTTCGGGCGAGATGCGCATGGTACTGGTTACCTGCACCGCTACGGTGGGCACCGTGTCGAACGGCGACCACATGAACGTAGTAATGGGCAAAGCCGGCCGTAACCGCTGGGCTGGTCGTCGTCCCCGCGTTCGTGGTGTGGCTATGAACCCTGTTGATCACCCCATGGGTGGTGGTGAAGGTAAGTCGTCGGGTGGTCACCCGCGCAGCCGCAACGGCATCTTCGCTAAAGGTCAGAAGACCCGCAACAAGAACAAGTACTCTGAAAACCTGATTGTCAGCCGCAAAGGCAAGAAGTAATATATGGCACGTTCACTCAAAAAAGGGCCGTACATTGACTTCCGGCTCGAGAAAAAGGTAGAGGCGCTGGATAGCGCTGGTAAGAAGTCGGTGGTTAAAACCTGGTCGCGGCGCTCGATGATTTCGCCCGACTTCGTAGGCCACACCTTCGCCGTACACAACGGGAATAAGTTCATCCCGGTCTATGTAACTGAAAACATGGTCGGCCACAAGCTCGGCGAGTTCGCGCCCACGCGCAACTTCCGCGGTCACGTCGCCAAAAAAGATAAAGGCAAGCGCTAAGATGGAAGCAGTAGCCAAACTCCGTAACGTGCCTACCTCGCCGCGCAAAATGCGCTTGGTAGCCAATCTGGTACGCGGCAAGCGCGTAACCCAGGCCCTCGGTCTGCTCCGCTTCGAAGCCAACTCGGGTGCTGAAAAGGTGGAGAAGCTCCTCCTGTCGGCCCTGGCCAACTGGCAGCAGCAAAACCAGGACGAGCGCATTGAAGATGCCAACCTCTACGTTACCGAAATTTTCGTGGACGAAGGACGGCAGTTGAAGCGTCTGCGCCCCGCCCCCCAGGGTCGTGGCCACCGCATCCGCAAGCGCTCGAACCACATCACGCTGACGGTTGGTCCGCAGCGCGAGTCGCAGATGTCGAAGAAAGAGCTGAACGCGCTGAACCGCGCCATCTCGTCCATCGACGCGGCAACCTCTACCGAAACCCCCGCTAACGCCTAATCTACCATGGGACAAAAAGTAAATCCGGTTGGCTTTCGACTCGGCGTTATCAAAGGCTGGGACTCCAACTGGTACGGCGGCAAAGACTTCGCCGACAAACTAGTTGAAGACGAGAAGATCCGCAAATACATCAACGCCCGTATTCAAAAGGGTGGTATCTCGCGCATCGTTATCGAGCGTACCCTGAAGCGCATCACCATCACCATCAACACGGCTCGTCCGGGGGTGGTAATCGGCAAAGGTGGTCAGGAAGTTGACAAGATCAAGGACGAACTCAAGGAAATCACCAAGAAGGACGTTCAGATCAACATCTTCGAGATTAAGCGCCCCGAGCTGGACGCCCGCCTGGTAGGCGAGAGCATCGCCCAGCAGCTGGCTGCTCGTATCTCGTTCCGTCGTGCAATGAAAATGTCGATTCAGGCCGCGCTCCGCGCTGGTGCTGAAGGCATCAAGATTCAGTGCGGTGGCCGTCTGGGTGGCGCTGAAATCGCCCGCTCGGAGCAGTACAAAGAAGGTCGCACCCCGCTGCACACGTTGCGTGCCGACATCGACTACGCCCTGTCGGAAGCCCAAACGGTGTACGGCAAAATCGGCATCAAAGTGTGGGTAATGCGCGGTGAGGTATTCGGTAAGCCCGACCTGTCGCCCAACCAGGCTCCGCAAGGTGGCCAGGGTGGCGACGAGCGCGGCGGCCGTGGCAACGACCGTGGCCCGCGCGGCGAGCGCGATGGCCGCGACCGTGGCCCGCGCGGCGACCGTGGTGGTGATCGCGGCCCGCGTCGTGATGGCCAGGGCGGTGGCAACCGTAGCGGCCAGGGCGGTGGTAACCGTGGTGGCCAGGGCGGCGGTGCCAACCGCGGCGGCCAAGGTGGCGGTCCCCGTCGCTAAGCTTTAGGTGAAAGTCTAAACCGTATCCTGAATTATTCTTTTCAGGGTACGGTTTAACGCTAATAATTTTTCAAGTTTTCTTTTTTTACTCAAGATGTTACAACCGAAAAGGACCAAGTATCGCAAGATGCAAAAGGGTCGCGTAACAGGCCTGGCCTACCGCGGCAGCTCCATAGACTTCGGTTCGTTCGCGCTTAAGTCACTGGAAATCTCTTGGATTACGGCTCGCCAGATTGAGGCTGCCCGTATTGCCATGACCCGTGCCATGAAACGCGAAGGGCAAGTATGGATTCGCATTTTCCCCGACAAGCCAATTACCAAGAAGCCTGCTGAAGTGCGGATGGGTAAGGGTAAAGGTTCGCCCGAGTATTGGGTAGCCTGCGTGAAGCCCGGCCAAATCATGTTTGAATCGGATGGCGTGAGCCTCGAAGTTGCTAAGGAGTCGCTGCGTCTGGCGGCCCAGAAGCTGCCGGTTCGTACCTCATTTGTAGTTCGTCGCGACTACGTAGAAGCCGCTGCTTAATTCGATGAAAAACGAAGAAATCCGCGCCCTGTCCACTGAGGACCTGCGCACTCAGATTAAAACCGAGCAAACCAACGGCCAGCAGCTGCGCTTTGCGCACGCCATCAGCCCGCTCGAAAACCCCGGCCGTCTGAAGGCCAACCGCAAAACCGTTGCTCGCCTGCAAACGGAGCTTTCGCGTCGGAACAATGAGCAGGCTTCTAACCAAGCTTAGTAATGGAACCGACTCAAGAAAACCTGTTGCCGGCTCACGATGCTGCTTCGGACCGCAACATGCGGAAAGAAATCATCGGCAAGGTGACGAGCAACAAGATGGATAAGTCCATCACGGTAGCTGTAGTTACCAAACAGCAGCACCCGATTTACGGTAAGTTCGTGAGCAAAACCACCAAGTTTCACGCCCACGACGAGAAAAACGAGTGCGGCGAAGGCGACCTGGTGCGCATCATGAGCACCCGCCCCCTGAGCAAGACCAAGCGCTGGCGCCTGGTTGAAATTGTTGAACGTGCTAAGTAATCCTGAACGATGATACAGCAAGAATCCCGCCTCACGGTAGCCGACAACAGCGGTGCCAAGGAAGTGCTCTGCATCCGCGTACTGGGTGGCACGGGCAAGAAATACGCTACGGTTGGCGATAAAATCGTGGTAGCCATCAAATCGGCTCTGCCCTCAGGCAACGCCAAGAAGGGCACGGTTAGTAAGGCCGTTATCGTGCGCGTGAAAAAAGAAATCCGTCGTAAGGACGGTTCTTACATCCGCTTCGACGATAACGCTGCCGTACTGCTCAACAACAACGACGAGCCCCGCGGCACGCGCATTTTCGGGCCGGTGGCCCGCGAGCTGCGCGAGAAGCAGTTTATGAAAATCGTATCGCTAGCCCCCGAAGTAATCTAAGCTATGGCGACGAAACAGAAAGCAGCCCCCGTTCAGCTGCACGTGAAAACGGGCGACAACGTACTCGTAATTGCCGGCGACGAGAAGGGCAAGCGTGGCGTTATTAAGTCGGTGAACCGCTCGACCCAGCGCGTCATCGTGGAAGGCCTCAACCTGGTGACTAAGCACAACAAGCCTAGCGCGAAAAACCCCCAGGGCGGCATCACTAAAATCGAAGCCCCGATTCACGTTTCCAACGTGAAGAAGGTTGATTCGGCCAACGCTTAATCCGCTACGACAATGGCCCGTCTGAAAGATAAATACGAGAAAGAAGTAGTACCCGCGCTCCAGGAGAAATTCCAGTATAAGAGCGTGATGCAGGTACCGCGCATCACCAAAATCTGCATCAACCGCGGCATCGGTGCCGCCGTTGCTGACAAGAAGCTGGTGGACAACGGGGTTGAAGAGCTGACGACCATCACCGGTCAGAAAGCCGTTCCCACCATCGCTAAGCGTTCGGTGTCGAACTTCAAACTCCGTGAGGGTATGCCGATTGGCGCACGCGTTACGCTGCGCGGCGAGCGCATGTACGAGTTCATGGACCGTCTGCTGACGGTGGCCCTGCCCCGCGTACGTGACTTCAAAGGCATTAACGATAAGGGCTTCGACGGCCGTGGGAACTACACCCTCGGCGTGAAGGAGCAGATTATCTTCCCCGAGATTTCGATTGATAAAATCAAAGGCATCGCGGGTATGGATATCACCTTCGTGACCACCGCCGAAAACGATGAGCAGAGCTACGAGCTGCTCCGCGCCTTCGGAATGCCCTTCGCTAATGCTAAAAAGGACGCTCAATAATGGCTAAAGAATCCATCAAAGCCCGGGCCCGCAAGCGCGTTGCCCTGGTAGCCCGCTACGCTGAGAAGCGCAAGGCTCTGAAAGCTGCCGGTGACTACGCTGGCCTCGACAAGCTGCCCCGCAACGCGTCGCCCGTGCGTCTGCACAACCGCGACATGATCGACGGCCGCCCCCGTGGCTACATGCGCAAGTTTGGCATCAGCCGCGTTCGCTTCCGCGAGATGGCGCTGGCTGGTAAGATTCCCGGCGTGACGAAGTCGAGCTGGTAGTATTGCTGCCCAGATTATGAAAAGCCCGTCGTGATGTATATCGCGACGGGCTTTTGTATGATAGTCCCATTCTGACTACCGCACTGCTACCTGCACGGCCTGCTGTTCGGCAATTTCTTCGGTGGCGGTGCGCAGCACTACGTCGCCGGCCTTGAGCTTACCGAATACCTGCACCTGGCCATTGTTCTCATCGCCCTGCTGGATATCGACCAAGCTGGCATGGCCCTGAGCCACGCGGATGACGTAGGTGCGCTCGGCGGTGGTGACAATGGCCGACTTGGGTACGAAGATGCTGCTTTGCGGGCGCGTGATAGGTAGGCTGGCCGAGGCGAACATGCCGGGCTTTAGCTCTTCCTTAGTATTGGGAATGTCAATTTCGACCTGCTCGGAGCGAGTGGCGGCCTGTATACTGCCCGCAATGCGTGTGATTCGGCCCGTAAAAGTGCGCCCGGGGAACGGCTTGACCGAGAACTTGACGGGGCTGCCTTGGTGTACTTCGGCCACGTAGGCTTCGGGGACGGCTACGCGCAGGCGCAGGCGATTTAGCTGCCGCAGCTTGAATAATGGTAGTGTGCCAGCGCCGCCCATGCCCACCGCCGCCCCCGGAGAGAGATTGCGCTCGGTAATGACGCCAGCGAAGGGGGCAGTCAGGTGCAGGTAGTCGGTCATCTGCTTGGCTGCATTGTAGTGCGAGCGGGCGGCGGCCACGTTGAGGCTATCGGTAACTACTTGGGTACGGGCTTGGGCCAATTGCAGCGGAGCCACGGCTCCGGCGGTGCGGGCGGTCTGCCGCAGGCGTTGGTAGGTGCCGCGGCTAGATTGAAATACGGCCTCGGTGGCTTTCTGCTTGGATAGCGCTTCGTTGAGAGCGGCTGTAAGCTCGGGCGCGTCGAGGTCGGCCAAGAGCTGGCCTTGGTGCACATGGTCGCCGATGTCGGCATGCAGGCGCTGCACGTAAGCGCTCACGCGGGGCGAAATATCAGTTTGAAAGTAGCTTTCCAATTCGCCGGGCAGGCTGAGCGATTCAGCGGGCTGCGTAGCCGTAACGTGGACGGCAGCGAGCTGCGAGTCGATAGGAATTTCGCTTTCCGGCTTGGCCGGAGCCGTGCGCGAGGTGTCGTTGGACGAGCAACTGGCTAGTAGTCCGGCCGCACCAAATAAAAAGAAATTGAAGCGGGTACGCATGAGGCAGGAGGCAGAAAAGCGCATGGGAAGGAAAAAGGAACTCCGTGATTAGTGGGCCACGAGCGTGGATTCTGCGGCCGGGACGGGCTGGCCGTCATACACGGGGCTGTGCTGGTCGTCGGGATCGAGCGAAACGGAGTCGAAGCTCGTTTTGCGCTGCACGGCGGCGAAGGCGACGGGTAGAATGAACAAAGCCGCCACCGTCGAGGCCAGCAGGCCGCCGATAACGGCCCGACCCAGCGGCGCGGTTTGTTCGCCGCTTTCGCCCAGGCCCGAGGCCATTGGCAACATGCCGGCAATCATGGCGACGCTGGTCATGAGAATGGGGCGCAGGCGAGCCGCGCCGGCAGTGCGGGCGGCGGCCAGCGCGTCGCGGTAGCGCAGGCGCAGCGTCTCGGCGTTGGTGACGACCAGTACGGCATTAGCCACCGACACGCCCACCGACATGATAAGGCCCATGTAGGATTGTAGGTTCAGCGTCTGGCCAGTGGTCAGGAGCAGGGCCAGCGAGCCAGCCAGCACGGCGGGTACCGTTACGAGTACTACACCGGCTACTTTAAACGACTGGTAATTAGCCGCGAGCAGCAGAAAAATAACTGCCACCGCCAGCCCCAGGCCGGTTTGTAGACTACTCAGCGTTTCTTGCAGCAGTTGAGCCAGACCGCGCAGTTCTACGGTTGAGCCCTTGGGTGGCGCACCGGCTTCTTTGATGGCCTGCTGCACAGCCTTGGTGGCGGTGCCCAGATCTTGCCCCGCGATATTGGCCGACACCGTGATGATACGGCGCGGCCCAATGCGGTCGTACTCGCCGGGAATAGTGGTGGAGCGTAGCGTGGCTACGTCACCGAGAGTAGGGCGGAGCTGGCCCGGGACCATCGGCACGCTCAGCATGTCGGCCTTGGAAGTCATATCGCGGGCGGAGAGCTGCACCTGCACCTGGTAAGAAAAGCCCTTGCTTTGATCAAGCCACAAGTTTTTGGCGGTGAAGCGGCTGCTGCTGGTCGCCGCCACGAGCGAGCGGGTAATCTGGTCGGGCGTGAGGCCAAATTGCGCCGCTCGCTCGCGGTCTACCTCCACCTGCACCGTGGGGTAGCGCAATGGCTGGTTGAGGCGCACGTCGCGCAGGTAGGAAATCTTGCGCAGCCGGCCAGCCAATCGGTCGGCGTAGGCCTGGCCTTCGGTGAGGTCTTTGCCACCCACGAGTATTTCGAGGGGTGTTTGGGCACCCTGGCTCATTATCTTGTCGGTGAGCTCGATAGGCTCGAAGCTGATTTGCACGTCGGGTACCTGCTTGGCCACGGCCTGGCGAATCTCGTCTTTGAGCGCGTCGAGGTTTTTGACCTCGTATTCTTCGGCGAGGTTGACTTGCAAATCGGCCTCGTGCGGGCCAGCGTTGAACACGTAGAGTGCACTGGTGCCGTAGCTGCTGGGCGTCATGCCCACGAAGGCCGAGGTGATGGCCACGTTCTGCGGCCCCACTAATTGCTCAATCACGCCGATAACTTGCTTGGTGCGGGCCTCAGTACGCTCGATGCGTAGGCCCTGCGGCGCGATGATGCGTAGTTGGAATTGCCGCCCGTGCGTGATTTTGGGCATCATGTCCTGACCGATGGCGTAGAAGCACCCGCCAATCAGGCTCGCACACACTACGGTATAGACCGTGAGTACGAGCGCCCGGCGAGCCAGCAGGCGGTTGAGCAAGCGGAGATAGCCCAGCTTGATTCGCTCGAAGCCAGTGGCTTTTTCGTCGGGGGTAGGGGCAGGCTCCTCGTCGTTGAGGTCGTCGGTGGCGACGGGGGACGCGGCGTGGTGAAACCCATCCTTCAGCCACCAGTTGGCTAGCACGGGAACGAAGCTTTGGGAGAGCAGGTACGAGACGATAATCGAAAAGCCCACCGACAATGACAGCGGCACGAACATGCCACGCGGTACGCCCGTCATCAGAAACGAGGGCGCAAATACGGCCAAGATGCTGAGCGTGATGAGTAGCAGCGGAAACGATACCTCCTGGCTGGCATCCAGAATGGCGCGAGCCTTGGTTTTGCCTAATTCTAGGTGCTGGTGAATGTTCTCAATTACTACCGTGGCCTGGTCCACCAAAATCCCGATGGCCAGCGACAACCCCGACAGGGTCATCAGGTTGATGGTCTGCCCCGTGAGTTGGAGCAGTAAGATAGCCGCCAGAATGGACGCCGGAATGGTTAGAATAACAATGAGCGAGGAGCGCAAGTCACGCAGAAAGAGCAGCACCACCAAACCCGTGAGCAAGGCACCCAGCCCGCCCTCAAAGGCCAGGCTGTGCACGGCCTGGGTTACGTACACCGATTGGTCGAATTCGTAGCTGAGATGAATATTATCGGGCAACAAAGCCTGCATTTCGGGCAGTTTGGCCCGTAGCGCTTGTACCACGCTCATGGTAGAAGCATCGGCCGACTTCGTAACCGGGATGTACACCGAGCGCTTACCGTTGATGAGCGCGTAGCCCACCGGTGTATCGGTAGCGTCTTCCACGCGGGCCACGTCGCGGATGAACACCGTCGGCCCTACGCCCTGGCGGAGCGGAATATTGAGAAAATCGGGAATGCGGCTGATCGTGGCGTTGCTGGGCGTGAGTACCATGTAGTCGCCCATGCTCACGGCCCCGGCCGGCGAAACCTGATTATTGCGCACGATGGCCGCCACGATTTCGTCGGGCGTGAGCTGGTAGCTTTTCATGCGCTCGGGATCTACGCGTATCACCACCGTGCGCTCGTTGCCGCCGAACGGCGACGGGGCCGATGCCCCTGGAATCTGCGAAAACAAGGGCCGCACCCGCGTCGAGGCCAAGTCCTGCATCTGCCCCAGCGTCGCCGAGCGGCTGCTGAATACCAACTGGCCCACTGGTAGCGACGAGGCATCGAAGCGCACCACGATGGGTGGCACCGTGCCGGGTGGAAAATAGTTGAGTACCCGACTCACCTGCGAAGCCACCTCGCCGGCCGCCTGGGCCATATTGGTGTCTTCGTAGAAGACGCATTTTACTAAGCATAGCCCCTGGATATTCTTTACCTCCACGTTCTTAATGCCCGACACGTATAGCATCTGGTTTTGGTAGCGGGTGGCGATAAATCCTTCCATCTGGGCCGGCGTCATGCCGCCGTAGGGCTGCGCAATGTAGATGGTGGGCAGATTCAGCCGTGGGAAAATATCGACCGGAATGCGCCCCAGGGCCAGCCCCGCGAAAACGAGGATGCCCATCAGGGCCACCAGTACGGCAATGGGTTTGGCAAGAGCGGCTTTTAACATGAGAAGGATTTTCTAATTGGGAATCGGGCCTGCCCGGGCACGGGCCGGCGCAGCAATAGCCGAGGCGAGACTCAGCGCCTTAGGGTAATTGCCCGGTGAAATCAGTGAGGGTGCCGCTGGTCGCGGCGCGTAGCAGCAGCGCCCGCCACACGTTGTTTGTGGCGATGGCTTGGTCGGTTTCGGCCCGGTTGAGCACCAGCGTGGCTTGGGTGAGCACCACTAGGTTGTCGAGCCCGGCGTTGTAGCGGGCCTGCGCCTGGGTGTAGGCGCGTTGGGCCGCGTCGAGCTGGGCGGGCGCTGCTAGAGCGCTCTGCCGGGCCAGCGCAAGTTGCGAGCGGGCGTTTTGCTGCTCGGTGCGGAGCAGCAACTCCTGCTGGCTATATTCGGCGCGGGCCTGTTCGGAGCGAGCCAGCTGGGCCGTAGCGGCGCGTCGGCTGTGCAGCAGTTCGGTCACGCGCCAGGTCAGGGCCGCTCCCACCGCGTAGTTGTAAACCTTGAATGGCAGGCCCGCCCCCAGTGAAGGGTCGATGTTGAAGGAACCATCGGCACCGGCCGACGAAGCCGCGCCCGAACCTCGGCCCCAGGTGGCACCCACCAGCGACAGTGTAGGTCGATTATTAGTGGCCAGGTATTTCGCCGTGGCATCGCTTGTGGCTACGCGCTGTCGATAAGCCAGTAGGGTAGGGTGGCGCAGTAGATTGCTGCTGTCGGTGGCGGGTAAAGCCGGTAAGCGAGTAAAAAACACGGTGGAATCGGCCGGGGTCAGTTGCTGGGTAGGCACGCCCAGCAAGCCAGCCAGCCGCACGCGCTGCTGCTCGGCCTGCTGGCGGCTTACCAATAGCTGAAGCTGCGCCCGCGCATTCTCGGCGTTGGCTGTCGAGCTGTCGATGCCAGCCTGAACACCCGCCCGCGTGGCCGCCAGAATCACGCGCCGCAAGCTCTGCGTGCGGCGAAGGTTGGCGGCTTGCAGCGCCACGGCCTTCTGCGCTGCCAGGGCCAGTAGGTAGGCATCGGCCACTTGCACCTGGTGCTGAAACAGCTCCTGGTCGTAATCTGCCTGGGCTTGATTTACACTGGCCTCGGCCCGCTGCACGTCGGCCCGGTAACGACCAAAAGTCACGGCTGGCCAGTCGATAAACAGCATCCCCTGGCTGGCCCAGGATGCTTGCCCGCTGGTATAGCCCCGCACCCCCGATACGTTGGGGCCGATGCCACCCAGCAGTGCCCCCCGGGCCTGGTTAGACGTACCATCGAGTGCCTGCGCCTGGGCCGTGAGTTGCGGCAGGTAAGTAGCCCGCAACGTGCGAACATCGGCCGTAGCGGCGGCGATACCCGCTTGGCGGGCGCGGAGCGACGGATAAGCGGTGCGGGCCAGGGCCAGCGCCTGCGGTAAAGTGAGCGGGGCAGCGGCTTGGCCCCGGCCAGCCAGCGGCAGCCCAGCGAGTAATAGCCAGAGAAAACGAGGTGCAAACATGGTGCTGCAAACCTCCCCTTGGCTTATTAAACTGATATTAGGGCCAGATTAGAAGTTATTAGAAGGCCGCGCCAGCTTCCTCGAAGAAGTTGCGAGCCCAGGACTTCTATTCCGTCTCCCGCAGTAGCGGTAATTCTACCTCGGCCACCGTGCCGCCGCCCGGCCGGGGCCGCAGCCACAATCGACCCTGGTGCAGCTGCACTATCTGCCGGGCCAGCGTGAGGCCAATGCCGAAGCCAGTAACTTGTTGGCTGTTGCTGCCCCGCGTGAGGGGCTGAAAAATGCGTTCGGCATCGGCGGGTACAATGCCAATACCCCGATCTTCAATAGCCACACGGATAGCCAGGTCAGTATGCATTTCAAGGCGTAGCGCGACGGGTTGGCCCGCCGAGTATTTACAGGCATTATCAACCAGATTGGTGATGGCAATGCGCAGTAAATGCGTATTACCCAGCACCACGGGCGCACTCGTCTGCTGCTGCACGCCCTCGCCGACGGCCAGGGCCAGCCGCTGGGTCGGGCGTTGGTGCTGCACCGTATCGACAACGTCAAGCAGCAAATCCATGAGTTCTATCGACTGGTGCTCCAGATGCGTGCCCAGGCCTTCGAGATGCGCCAGGTGCAGCAGGCCGTTGGCTAAGGCCGTGAGCTTATCGAGCTCCTGGGCCGCTTGCCGGATACCCTCGCGTAGGCTGTTGGCATCTGCATCATAGGCCAGCGAGGTTTCCAGCCAACCTTTTACCGTCGTAAGCGGCGTACGCAATTCGTGCGAAGCCTGGGCAATAAACGCCTGCTGACTTTGGGCCAGTGCTTCCTGCTGAGTCAATAAGCTATTAAAGGCCGCAGCCAATTCGCCGGCCTCATCATGCCGATGCAGCGGCTGCAAGCGGAAAGGCTGCGTCAGGCTTGGCCGGCGTAGCTGCCCAATAAGACGGTCGAATGGCAGCAGCGCCCACCGCGCAAACACCAGCCCCAGTCCCACAACCAACACTATCGCTCCCAAGTAGCCGTAGAATAGCGTACGCAACAGCGTGTGCTCGCGGGTGAAGCCCGCGTTGTCATAAGCCGTGACGATGGCCAGATAGCGCCCCGGCTCGGGTGGCCGCCGAAACGTGAGCGCTACCCCTTCTTTTGGATAAAGGTGATTGGGACTCGGAAAGTCGAAGGCCACCCGGCCCTGCTGCCGTACCTCGGCCAGAAAGGCGGGCGAGGGCTGGTAGTCGCCTGCGTTGGGACTGGCGTACACGAGTTGGTCGGTAGGATTATAAATGTAGCCGGCCTGCTCGGGCAGCGTAGCCAGCGCCTCGTTCACCCGCGCATCGTCGAGTACTTGGTACAGCAGCTCGGCCTTGCGCACCAGCCGCTGGGCAAAGCCCTGCGTCCGAAACTCGGCGTAGCTCCAGTACACGTAAGCGGAGAAGATCAGCAGCAGTACGCTCACCAGCCCCGCGAACCAAAAAAGCAGCTTGTGACGAATTTGCATGGGAAGTCGGCTTAGGGTAGGAGCAATTGCCTAGCCTTGCAGCATGTAGCCCCGCCCCACAATGGTGTGCAATAGCTTGGGCTCAAATTTCTTATCAATCTTATTGCGTAGGTAGTTGATGTACACGTCGATGACATTGGTATTCGTGTCGAAGTGCAAGTCCCAGACCTTCTCGGCAATATCGATGCGACTGACGCTTCGTCCCTTGTTCACGAGCAAGTATTCCAGCAGTGCGTACTCGCGGGTTGTCAACTCAATGCGCTGGCCTGCCCGGTGTACCAGGCGCGTACCGGTATCCAGTTCCAAGTCGGCCGCCCGCAGTACGGTGTGCTGGCCCGCGTACGCGCTGCTGCGCCGGGCCAGCGCCCGGATGCGTAGCAGCAGCTCCCGAAACTCGAACGGCTTCACGAGGTAATCGTCGGCACCCGCCCCAAAACCGCTTTCCTTATCCTGCAAGCCATCGAGCGCCGTCAGCAGCAGTACTGCCTGGTGCGGCGAGTGCTGCTTGATGTAGCGGCACAGCTCAAAGCCATTCATCCCCGGCAAGTTCACATCGAGCACCACCACGTCAAACGGCTGCTGGTCGAATAGCCGCTGGCCCATCGTCCCGTCGTAGGCCACGCGCAGCTCGTAGCCCTCCGCCGCCATGCCCTTTTGAATAAAGGAAGCCAGGCTGGCCTCATCTTCCACCAATAGAATTTTCATGCTGAAAGTAAAATAACGCCCCACTGGCCGCCGAAGAATTGCGAGTGGCTCGGTTGAGCAGTAGCCAAGCGATTTGCAGCGGATGGATAAGCTGTAATATTTTTACTCAGGTCAGTTGCATAAGTCTCAGACCGCGACGTACCTTTGCAGCCCGAAACAGAATACCCGTGGGCTTGCCCACTCGAAGTTATTTGGCAGGTTGCCGAAAGAAACCATGGGCCGCGCCCCGAAAGCCGAGCCCAGTAGTCTTAACTGAAATTTCGCTGTAGGGCTGCTAGCTACTGCTGCGAAATTTTCTTATCTTTGCGGCCCCAA
>CAJYVK010000345.1 GCA_913778455.1 uncultured Hymenobacter sp.
CGGTGAAAATCAGTGCCTTCGTGCCCGGCTTTTTGTCGGATGGCAACGGCCCTACGCACCAGGCTATCGAAGACGTGTCGCTCATGCGCGGCATTCCCGGCATGACGGTTTTTGCCCCCGCCGACGAGGCCGACATGCTGGCCATGCTGCCCGCCATCTGGGCTTCGCCCAGCCCCGCCTACCTGCGCGTGAATACTCGCGCGGGCACTTACCAGCACGAGCCCTTCGTGATGGGCAAGGCCGAAATCGTGAGCGAAGGCCGGGACGTAACCATCCTCACTTACGGCATGCTCTTCGAGCAAGCCCTCATTGCTAAAGACTTACTCACTGAGGCTGGCTATTCGGTGGGCCTCGTCAACCTGCGCAGCCTCAAGCCCCTCGATACCGAGGCCGTGCTGAACGTGGTGCGCGGCGGCTCGCTCGTGGTAACCTTGGAAGACCACTTCCAGACCGGCGGCCTCTACTCCATCCTGGCCGAGCTGCTACTGGAGCACGAACTGACCGCCAAGGTGCTACCGCTGGCCCTTAAGGAGCGCTGGTACAAGCCCGGCCTGCTGAGCGAAGTGCTCGAATACGAAGGCTTTACCGGCCAGCACATCGCCCGCCGCATCGGAGAGCGCCTGGGTGATGGCGCGCACACCTTCGGGGCGAAGACCAAGGTGGTCGAAAATGAGTTTGCGGAGTAACCCGCAGTATTTCAATTGCCTGTCATGCTGAGCTTGCGAAGCATCTGGTTACGCTCGCACCGTTGTGCTAATGCCCTGACGGCGCAAGCGTAACCAGATGCTTCGCAAGCTCAGCATGACAGACGTTTTTTGTTTTGACGTTTCAGTCTGCCAATCCCGTTTTATGCATTTCCCTAAATCCGACGACCTCTACGCCCGGGCGCAGAAAATCATGACCCCGGTTACCCAAACCCTGGCGAAGGGGCCGGGCCAGTACACTAAAGGCGCTTCGCCGAAGTACGTGAAGCGCGGCAAGGGTGCGCACGTGTGGGACGTCGATGGCAACGAGTACATTGACTACCAAATGGGTATCGGTCCGCTGAGCCTGGGCTACGCCTACCCGCGGGTAGACGAGGCCATCAAGGCGCAGCTCGAAGACGGCATCACGTTCTCGATGATGCACGAGCTGGAAGTGGAGGTTGCCGAGCTGATTCACGAAATTATTCCCAACGCCGAGAGTATCCGCATCTCCAAAACCGGGGCCGACGTGTGCTCGGCGGCCGTGCGGGTTTCCCGCGCCTTTACCGGCCGCAAGGACGTGCTGTGCTGCGGCTACCACGGCTGGCACGACTGGTACATCGGCACCACGAGCCGCGATAAGGGTATTCCGCAGGAAAGCAAGGATTTGGTAACGGCTTTCGAGTACAACAACCTCGACTCGTTCAAGGCCGTGCTAACCCCCGACGTAGCCTGCGTTATCCTGGAGCCCTTCATCTTCGACGCGCCCAAGGATAACTTCCTGCACGAGGTAGCCCGCCTCTGCAAAGAGAATGGCACGCTGCTGATTTTCGACGAGATGTGGACTGGCTTCCGCATCGCCATCGGCGGCGCGCAGGAGTACTTCGGCATCACGCCCGACCTCGCGGTGTATTCCAAGGCCTGCGCCAACGGCATGCCCATTGCGCTGCTCACCGGCCGCAAGGACGTGCTGCAACTCTTCGAGCAAGACGTATTCTTCTTCACTACCTTCGGTGGCGAAGCGCTCAGCCTGGCGGCTACCATCGCCACTATCAGCGAGATGCGCGAGAAAAACGTGCCTGCCTTCCTGGCCAGCCAGGGTAGCAAGCTGAAAGAGGGCTACAACCAAATTGCCGCCGACCTCGGCCTGAGCAGCTACACCAAGTGCTACGGCTACGACTGCCGTAGCATCGTGACCTTCGATGCCAGCGCCGGCAACCCGCTGGAAGTAAAAGCCTTCGTGCAGCAGGAGCTGTTCAAGCAAGGCATCCTGTGGGGTGGCTTCCACAACATGAGCTTCTCGCACACCGACGAGGACGTAGCCAAAACCCTGGATGCCTACCGCGCCGTGCTGCCGATGCTGAAAGACGCCATCGACAAGGGCGACGTAGCCAGCCGCCTCGAAGGCGAGCCGGTAGAGGCCGTGTTCCGCAAGGTGACCAACGCCGCGCCGGTGAAGGCGAAGTAATGCACTGGCTCGGGTGGCTCGGCGCTATTCTGGTGGCAGGAGTGCTTCTCGTTGGAGCACTCCTGCTGCTTAGTAGGCCAAATAAAGATTGGGTTATTCTTGGTCAAGAGATGCATGAACTGGTTGCAAAAGCCAAGGCGCTGGGCTTGCCCGACCGCGATGTAGCCAATATCAATGACATGCTAGAGTATGCTGAATACGCTGTGGCGCTATCCATACTAGCAGACCAGCTTTATGAGCATACGATTTTCCTGGATGCAGACTACTATCAATTACTCCAATCTGTAGCAGAAAAGCTGAAGCTACCCGAGCAAGAATACGCTTTTGCTAAGGAACTTATCATATGAATTTCTTCGACTTAACCAACAAAACGGCCATCGTTACCGGTGCCTGCGGCCTCATCGGCCAAAAGCACTGCGAAGCCTTGGCCCTGGCCGGGGCCAACGTGGTCGTGGCTGACCTTAACCTCGATAAAGCCCGCGAGGTGGCCGCTGGCCTGCCCGGCGGCATCCACCTGCCGCTGGCCGTGGACGTGACCTCGCCCGAGTCGCTGGCCGCCGCCCGCGATACCATCATCGCGCGCTTCGGCCACATCGACGTGCTGGTGAACAATGCCGCCATCAACGACATGTTCGAGAACCCGGCGCTGGCCGCCGACCTCAGCAAGTTTGAGAATTTCCCGCTGGCTACCTTCACGAAGGTGCTGGAAGTAAACGTGACCGGCATCTTCCTGGCCGCCCAGGTTTTCGGGACGCCGATGGCCGAGCAGGGGAGTGGCTCCATCATCAACGTGGCCAGCACCTACGGCATCGTGGGGCCTGATCAGAGCATCTACCGCAACGAGGCTGGGGAGCAAACTTTTTATAAGTCTCCGTCTTATCCCATGACCAAGGGCGCGGTGGTCAACTTCACCCGTTACCTGGCCGCCTACTGGGGTAGCAAGGGCGTGCGCGTGAATACACTCTCCCCCGGCGGCGTCGAAAACAGCCAAGATGCCTTCTTCGTGAAGCAGTACAGCGCCAAAACGCCGCTGGGTCGCATGGCCGCCCCGACCGACTACCAAGGCGCGGTGGTGTTCCTCGCCTCCGATGCCTCGGCCTACATGACGGGGGCCAACCTAGTGGTAGATGGCGGTTGGACAGCCATTTAGCAAAACGTATAAATTAGATAACCTGCGCTGCCGCCGGTTTTGTAGTAAATTCGGAGAAGATTTCATTGAACTCCTTTATGAAGCACGCCGATCTCGCCGCTAAAGCCAGCCGTATCAAGCTCGTACTCACCGATTGCGACGGCGTACTCACCGACGGCGGCGTGTACTACGGCGAAGCTGGCGAAGTGTTCAAGCGCTTCAACATCCGCGACGGCATGGGTGTAGAGCGCCTGCGGGCCGTGGGCGTGGAAACGGGTATCGTGACGGGCGAGCGCTCGCCCTCGGTGCAGAAACGCGCCGAAAAGCTGAAAATCACCGAGCTGCACCTGGGCATTAAGGACAAGGCCCCGCTGCTGGGGGAGATTCTGAGCCGTACCGGTCTCACGGCCGAGCAAGTCGCTTTTATTGGCGACGATACCAACGACGTGGCCATCCTGGGCTTGGTTGGCCTGGCCGCCTGCCCCGGCGACGCTACCATTTTCGCCCGCGAAGCTGCCGACTACCACTGCCAAGCCTTCGGCGGCCAAGGGGCCTTCCGCGAGCTAGCCGAGCTGATTATCAGCTGCCAGGGCGGTGCCCCGCTGCCCGACCGCGGCTCGGAATAGTTTTACCTGTGGGAAAGGCGAGAATGCTAGCAGGTGAAAATGCCGATTAGCCAACTGACTATTGGGCTACGGGTAGCGGAAAATAAAAATCTGCTTACTGCGTCACCTTCTTCAGGCCGCCAAGCTGCGGCACTTGCTCGCTCTGTCACCCACGCATTGTCACATCTTTCACATTTCCCACATTAACCAGAAGATGTCCGTAGTTCAAATCAAGAAGAACCGCGCTATTGGCCCCGGCCAGCCGTGCTACATCATTGCCGAAATCGGCATCAACCACAACGGCTCGCTCGATCTGGCCAAGCAGCTCATCGACGCGGCCGTGACGGCCGGCGCCGATGCGGTAAAGTTCCAGAAGCGCACCCCCGAGCTGTGCGTGCCCAAGGACCAGTGGGAGAAAATGCGCGATACCCCCTGGGGCCGCATGAGCTACATCGACTACAAGCGTAAAACCGAGTTTGGCCAGGCCGAGTACACGGTTATCGACGACTACTGCAAGGCCAAGGGCATCGATTGGTTTGCCTCGTGCTGGGATGAGCCGTCGGTCGATTTCATGGAGCAGTTTCAGCCCGTGCTCTACAAGATGGCCAGCGCCTCGCTCACCGATAAGCCCCTGCTCGACCGCGTACGCGCCACCGGCCGCCCGCTCATGCTGAGCACCGGCATGAGCACCCAGCAGGAAATCACCGACGCCGTGGCCTACGTGGGCCTCGACAACCTGATGATTGCCCATTCGACCTCGGCCTACCCCTGCCCCCCGCAGGAGTTGAACCTGCGCATGATTCAAACCCTGCAAGCGCAGTTTCCAGACACCCCCATCGGCTACTCGGGCCACGAAACCGGCCTGAGCACCACCGTAACGGCCGTGGCCCTGGGCGCGACGTTCGTGGAGCGCCACTTGACCCTCGACCGCGCCATGTGGGGCTCCGACCACGCCGCCAGCGTGGAGCCGGGTGGCCTGGCTAAGCTCGTGCGCGACATCCGCGACACCGAAGCCGGCCTCGGCGACGGTGTGAAAGTGGTGTACGAGAGCGAAAAAGAGCCCCTGCGCCGCCTGCGCCGCGAGGTGACGGCCGCGTAAATAGGCCGTAAAAAGGTTTTTTACGTCTGTTATGCTGAGCTTGCGAAGCATCTTTTCACGGTTGGGCGACGCTGCTCAAACCTGACAAGATGCTTCGCAGGCTCAGCATGACAGACGTAATTTTTATAGTAGTTGCGGGTTGCTGTAGTAGCAAGCTGGCTGCGTTGTGCGTTTAAGCCAGTCGTATTTTTAGCGGCTGCTTAAAAGCGAGCCTTACCAAGCGGCTATGAACATTCATCCCGTACAGGCAGTTAGGGGCAGAGTTATCACATTATCGCATTCGTTATGCTAGAGCCGATAAGCGAGTTTTACCACAGCCTCAATGCAGTGGGGCGCACCACCATGATAACGACGCCCATCCTGCTGCTGGCGGTGGCGGTGCTGCTGATCTTGGAGCGCAAATTCCCTTATCGCAAGGGGCTGCCGTTCTTCCGCGAGGGCTTGTTCGTGGATTTGTTCTGGTATACGCTGGTGCAGAGCTACTTCCTGCAAATTTTAATTTTCGGGTTTATTATCGCGCCGCTGGCGGCCCATTTTGGGGCGCGGTTTCACGTGGTGAGCAACTGGCCGGTGGTGGCGCAGGTGGCGTTTTTCGTCGTCACCCACGATTTTTACATCTACTGGTTTCACCGCTTCCAGCACAGCAGCGCGTTTTTCTGGCGCACCCACGAGGCGCACCATTCGGGCAAGCAGGTGGACTGGCTGGCCGGCTCGCGCTCGCACGCCGTGGAGATTATTATCAACCAAACCATCGAGTTTGCGCCCATTATTTTGCTGGGGGCCAACCCGATAGTGGTGCCCATTAAGGCGCTCATCGATGCCGTGTGGGGCATGTACATTCACGCCAACATCGACGTGAAATCAGGTAAGCTGCAATATTTCATCAACGGCCCCGAGATGCACCTCTGGCACCACGCCGACCACGAGGAAGTGTACTACGCCAACTTTTCGACCAAATTTGCGGTCTGGGACTGGCTGTTCGGCACCGCCTTTTTGCCTCAGAACCGCAAGCCTGAGCGCTGGGGCCTGCCCTACGCCTTCCCCAAAGATTACTTTTCGCAGCACGCCTTTTCGGTAATGCGCTTCGATGAAAAAGCCCTGGCTGAACGCTCGGCAGCCTTCCGCGCCTACCACGGCGTGCGCTGGCGGGTGCTGAGCTGGCTCGGCGAGCGCGTGCCCGCCGCCAAGGTGCTGCAAGGCTGGGAGGTTCCCGAAGACGTGCACGAAACCGTACCTGCCCCGCGCCCCGGCGGTAACCCAGCCGGCAACGCACCGGCTGCGTCCGCCGTTGCTACCGAATCTCCCCGCCCCGTTGCTACTCCCGCATCTTGACACTCAGCTTTAATCCTGCCTGGCTTTACCTGCTGCTTGCTTCCGTGATGGAGGTGTGCTGGAACTACAGCCTCAAATACACGAGCGTAGCTAAGATCAAGGCCATTGACTGGCCGCATTTTTTCTCTTCCTCCGCCGGGATAATGACCCTGCTGCCGGCTATCGGCTACGTAGCCTTTGGGGTGGCCAACGTATTTTTCTTCTCCAAGGCGCTCAATGTTATTCCCGCTTCCACCGCGTTTGCCATCTGGATGGGCGTGGCCCTGGTTGGCATCAAGCTCGTGGATACGCTGGTGCTGAAAGAGGCTTTTCAGTGGGTGCACGTGTTTTACATCGGCTGCATTCTGGTGGGGATTATCGGGCTGAAGCGCACGGCGTAGCCGGCGCGCGGTGAGGTGCTAGCTGGGCCGTAATTTGCTGGCCTATGCGCCGCTTGCTCCTGTCGTTGCTTGGGCCGCTGCTGACCTCTGCGGTCGCCGTCGCCCAAAGCCTGCCCATCCTCAGCCAAAACCCGCCCCACCTGCGCTGGCAGGAAATTCGCAGCCCACACTTTCGGGTGCTGTACCCGGAGGGGCTCGACACGGCGGCCCAGCGCACGGCCCGTCGGCTGGAGGCCGTGCACGGCCCCGAGGGGGCCACGCTGGGCGTGCAGGCCAAGCCCATCGCGGTGGTGATGCAAAACCAAACTACGGTGAGCAACGGCTTCGTGACGTTTCTGCCGCGTCACGCCGAGTTTTTTACTACACCCGAGCAGGGGCAGGGCCTGGGCACGGTGGACTGGCTCGATGGGCTGGTGGTGCACGAGTTTCGGCACGTCAACCAATTTGACAAGGCGCGGCAGGGATTTGGTCGGGTGCTGGTGCCGCTGCTCGGCGAGGGCGGGTTGGGCGTGAGTGCGGTGGGCGTGCCGCAGTGGTTTTTTGAGGGCGACGCGGTGGGCACCGAAACGGCCTTCACCCGTAGCGGGCGCGGGCGCATCCCGTACTTCGGCCTGGGCCTGCGGGCCAATCTGCTGGCTGGCCGCTTGTATAACTACCAGAAGGCCGTGAGCGGCTCGCTGCGCGACTACGTGCCCGACTGGTACGTGCTGGGCTACTACCTCACCTCCTACGCCAAGGCGCACTACGGGGCCGACGTGTGGAGCCGTGCCTTGAGCGAATACTATCGCTTTCCCTTCTATCCCTTTTCATTTTCCAACGGCCTGCGCCGTACCACCGGCCTGCGCGTGGAAGACCTCTACGCCCGCACCATGCGCGAGCTCGACTCGACCTGGCGGGCCGAGCAGGCAGCCCGGCCCGCGCTCACGCCGGTGCGTGAGCTAGCGGGCCAGGTCATGACGCCGGTTTTTACCCAGTACCAGTACCCGCAGTACGTCACCGACAGCACCGTGCTGGCGCTGAAAAGCGGCCTCGGCGACATCGCGCAGCTCGTGTTGCTGGGCCGCCACGGGCGCGAAAAGCGGGTGTTTACCCTGGGCCAGCAGAATATTCCCGAGCTGTTGTCGGTAGGTGGCGGCAAGGTCGTGTGGCCGGAGTTTCGCCAAAATCCGCGCTGGGGGCAGCGGGTGTATTCCGAACTGAAGATACTAGACCTGCAAACTGGTCGGCTCACGCGCCTGGGGCGGGGCCAGCGCTACTCGGCCGCGGCGCTCTCGGCCGACGGGACGCGCATCGTGGCGGTGCGCACCGATGAGGCGTACCACCACGCGCTCGTAGTGCTGGATGCGGCTACCGGGACTATTATCCGCACGCTGCCTAATCCGCGCAACGACCTCTACCAGCAGCCCCGCTTCACGGCCGCTAATCAGGGTATCGTGGTAGTTGCCCTGAGCGCTGCTGGCAAGACCTTGCAGCTCATTGAGTCAACGACCGGGGAGGTAACTAATATCCTACCCGTGGCCAACGTCAACCTGACCAACCCGCAGCCGTGGGGTGATTACGTGTTGTACAACTCGCCGCAGTCGGGGGTGGATAACCTGTACGCCGTCAACACGCGCACGCAGCAGACTTACCAAGTTACCAATCGGCCCACCGGGGCCTACCACGCCGCCGCCGCTCCCAACGGTCACTCCCTGGCCCTGCACGACTACCGGGCCACCGGGGCGCGCATCGTCGAAATGCCCCTCGACCCGGCCACCTGGACGGCATTACCCAGCGCTACGCCACCCGCTGCCCCCGCGCCCTACGTGGCCGCGCTGGCGGCCGGCGAGCCGGCCGCGGCCCGTATTACGGCGCTGCTGGCCTCGCCCGATTCGAGCGGGCCACGCTACGGCGTGCGGCGCTACCGGCCGCTGACCCACGCCTTCCGGGTATTCAGCTATGGGGTGGTGCAGAGCCCCAGTGGCAACGCGGTGAGCGTGGGCGTGCGCTCGCAGGATTTTCTGAGTACGACCCAGCTGTTCGCGGGCCTCACCTACGACCAGACCGAGCGCACCCTGGCCGCTACCGGGGCACTCAGCTACCAGGGCCACTACCCGGTGCTCGACGTGGAGGCCACGTACGGGGGGCGCGATGCCGCCCGCTACGTAGACCGCGCCCGGCCGCTCGACAGCCTGCGCCGCGACCAGTGGCAGTACGCCCGCCTGCTGGCCGGCGTACGCGTGCCGCTCGTGCTCACGCGCTCTAAGTATTTGCAGGCGCTCACAGTGGGCGCGTACTACCTGCACGAGCGGGTGTTCGACTACGACCTGCCGGTGCGCAGTCGCTCTGAGGTAGGCCCCTCCGCGCCCTTGCACGCCGTGCAAACCTCGCTGGCCTACGCCAGCCAGCTCAAGCAAAGCGCCCGCGACGTGGCCCCGCGCGGCGGCGCTACGCTGCTGGCGACCTACCGCACTACGCCGTTCACTACCCGTTTGCAGGCCAGCCAGGTAGGCGTGCAGGCGGCGGTGTACGCGCCGGGGCTGGCCCGGCACCACGCGCTACGTCTGCGCGGCGGCTTTCAATATCAGCAGCAGGATCAGTATAATTTCTCGTCGGCCATCTCCTTTCCCCGGGCTGAGACGAGCTACCTCAGCTTCGACCGGCTGGCCGTGGGTAGCGCCGATTATTACCTGCCGCTGGCCTTCGTGCACTGGTCGGTGGGGCGGGTGCTCTACGTGCAGCGCCTGCGGGCCACGGTCTTCGCCGACGTGGCGCAGGGTAGCAGCCTAGTGGGGCTACGCACCGCCACAGGCGCAGTGGTGTCCACGCGAGCCATTGTCAATTATCAGAACTACGGAGCTGATTTAATGGCGCTGTTCAACGTCTTCCACCTGCGGACGCCCATTGAGGCAGGCGTGCGGGTAGCGTATAGCAACAACCTCCAAGGCTGGGTAGTGCAGCCGCTGGCCCTCAACGTGCGGCTGTAGCGCACTGTAGCGTAAGCTTTAGCTTGCGAGCGAGCGTTAGCGAGCAATGACGTAAGGGGACGTTCGCTCACGTTATTGCTCGCTGGCGCTCGCTCGCAAGCTAAAGCTTACGCTACATCGGAATTTATGGTGAAGCGCGTGAGGTAAGCAGTTTCCTCCTCCACATCAGCGCGGGCCAGGCTGGATTCGCGGATAAGCAGGGCGCTGGCGTAGAGTAGGATAACGGCCCCGGCTACGCTCAGGGCGGCGATAATCCAGGCCCGGGAGATATTGGTCAGCTCGAAGATGCCGATGCTCAGGATGCTGCCGATGAAGATGCTCAGCGTGAGGTGCAGGCAATTCATGGCGTGCTGGAGTAGCCGCGCCCGCCGGATGGCGAATAGCAGCTGCTGCGAGAGGTGGGCGTGCTCGGCCGGGTCGGCGGGAGCGGGGGTAAGCGACTGCTGCTGATTCTGGCGCAACTGCTGCGCCACCTCGCGCTGCCGGTCGAGGCTGCGGGCCAGCCGCTGCGAGGTAGTGAGAATGAGCGAGCCGCACGCCGACACCAAAATAGCCGGCGTGAACATCGCCGAGAGGATGGACAGCGTGCCCGAAAGAGTAGCCATGCAAGTTCGAGCGTCAGACTAACGGCTTCTCTTGCAGCTCTTTTTCCTTGAGCGGAGCCTTGGGCTTGCCGATAATGTAGCGCATGCCTTTATCCTGGGTGATGTAGTTCCAGGCCCAGGCTACGAATACCGACAGGCGGTTGCGGAAGCTCACCAGCGCCATGATGTGCACGAAGCTCCAGCCCAGCCAACCCAGCCAGCCGGTGATGTGAAACTGCTTACCAAAGAGCATAATGTCGCCCACGGCCCGGTGCCGGCCGATGGTAGCCATCGTGCCCTTATCGTGGTACTCGAAGGGCTCCATCGGCTGCTTAGCCAGCCGGCGGCGCAGGTTTTCGGCCAGCAGGTGGCCCTGCTGAATGGCCGGCTGCGCTACCTGCGGGTGGCCGTCGGGGTAGTTCTTAGTCGCCATCTGGGCGATGTCGCCGATGGCAAATACGTTATCGTAGCCCGCTACCTGGTTGAACTCGTTGACCTGATAGCGATTGGATTTGAGCAGGGCGCTGGGCTCCAGGCCGGCTACCGGTGCACCCGTGACACCCGCCGCCCAAATGAGCGTGCGCGATACCAGGTGCTCGCCGGTACTCAGGGTCACGGTGTAGCCATCGTACGATTTCACCCGGCAGTCGAGCCACACCTGCACGCCCATTTCTTGTAAGTATTGCAGCGATTTGGCCGAGGCTTCGGCCGACATACCCTTGAGCAGCACCGGTCCGCTCTGCACCAAGTGAATGTCCATCTGCTTAAGGTCGAGCTCGGGATAGTCGCGTGGGAAGACGTGGGCACGCAGCTCGCTCAGTGCGCCGGCCATTTCCACGCCGGTGGGGCCGCCCCCCACAATTACGAAGTCGAGCATGCTGTTGAGCTTTTCCACGTCGCCGATTTGCAGGGCCTGCTCAAAGTGCGAGAGCAGGGTATTGCGCAGCTCGATGGCATCGGTCACGTTCTTGAGCGTGATGGCATTGCGGGCCATCAGCTCGTCGCCGAAGAAGTTGCTCGTGGTGCCAGTAGCCAGCACCAGGTAGTCGTAGCGCAGCAGCCCGATGGAGGTTTCCACCACCTGCTCGCTGGCATCAATAGATTTCACTTCGGCCAGCCGGAAGAAGAAATTCTCCTGTCCGTTTAGGATCTTACGAAATGGCGAGATGATGCTGTCGGGATTGAGGCCAGCCGTGCCTACCTGGTAGAGCAGCGGCCAGAAGCCGTGGTAGTTCTGCTTGTCGATAAGCACTACCTGTACCGGTGCGCCGGCCAGCGACTTGGCCAGCTCCAGCCCGCCAAAGCCACCGCCTACAATCACAACGCGGGGCATGCCGAGGTCGGCGATTTTCGTGAGTCCTTCCATAGGGTAAAAATGCGGGCTGGCGAGCTTGCCGCCAGGGGCTAGCCTGCCCATACGGGCCGGGCTGGGTGCGCGTTGGACTTAGCTCCGCAATAAGTGCCCGGTGCAACCCCTTGGCCCCAACCCAAGTATGAGGTTTCACCTTCCCCTGATTCTTTAGCCTTTTCCCATGAAAAAAATCCTCTTAGGCCTGGCGCTCGCGCTGGGCGGCGGCCTGAGCGCCTGCACCTCGGCCGTCAACGTGGAGCAACGCGCCGATGTCAACTTTGCCCAGTATCGCACCTTCGACTTTGCCAATACGGAAGTGAAAACCAGCGGCGACCAGAACCCGCTGCTCAACAGCCCCATCGCGCAGGACCGCATCAAGCAAGCCATTGCCAGTGAGCTGGCCAAGCGCGGCCTGCGCGAGGTGGAGTCTAATCCCGACATCATCGTGACCACCCACACCTTCGTAGAGAAGGCCGAGCGCACGGTGTATGACACGTATCCCGGCCCCAACTACGCCTACCCCTACGCCGTGGGCTACCGGGGGCGCTTCCTGCCCATCAACTACGGCTACTGGTACACGCCGGCCTACTACAGCCAGCCGCGTACCGAGCAGTACCGCGAGGGTACGCTCATTATCGACTTCATCGATGCCCGCACCAACAACCTCGTGTGGCGCGGCTCGATGGCGGATGACGTGAACGACCCCGCCCGCCTGGGCTCCGAGTTCAGCAAGTCGGCCAAGGATATTCTGGACAAATTTCCGGTGGGCGAGAAGAAGTCGTAAACTCCGCTCGAAGCCGATTTCAAACGCGTCGCTGGCCCTCGGGCGGGCGGCGCGTTTGCGCATCTGAGCCCGCCAAATTCTTTTGGCTGAACAGTAATCTGCTCAGAATGCAAAAAAATAGCAAAAATAAATAAAAGCCCTTGCCGGTAGCGGTAAGGGCTTTTTTTGTTATAAAACAGAAAGAAAACGGGATTGTGAATGGGTAGAAGGCAAGTCGCTGATTTTAATTAAAGTAATATATTTTGTAACGTTGCGGCGATTTACGGCCGGGTTTATCGCTCTTCACGCTCAGCACCCTACTCTTTCCGCTATTCTATGACAAGAACTTTTACTGAAACGAAACCCCTGCTCTATTCGGTAGTCTGGCTGGGTCTTACAGTTGCTGGCGCGGTGCCGGCCTGGGGGCAGTGCACGAGCTGTAGCACGGTGGTAAGCAGCAGCGTGGGCAGCTACTCGCCCAGCGCGGGGAGTACGGTATGTATTCCGGCTGGCACGACTTACGGGGGCACCATCGAGGTGACGCAAAACGGGGTGACGATTTGCAACAGCGGCACGTTTACCGGCACGCTCAACGTGGCGGCGGGCGTGACGGGCACGGTCATCAACAACGTGGGCACGGTCTCGACCGGCAACCTGCACGTTAACGCCCCGACCGTGCTCAACAACGGCAGCAGCGACGGCGGAACCACCGTGGCGAGCGGGGCCAGCTGGAGCGGCTACCTTGGCGGTAACGTCGCCGCCGCCGCCACCATCAACAACTACGCGAGCTGGACCGCCGCCCTCCAACCCCTGGCCGGCGGTACCATCGACAACCGCCCCGGGGCCACCTGGGATGCGTACCTGACGACCAGCGCTAACCTGGCCATCACCAACGCCGGCACCTGGAAAACGCAGATTCAGGAGGGCGGCAACAGCCCTACTATCAGCATCACCCAAAACGGTGGCAGCTGGACGGGCAGCCTGGGCGGTGGGAGCGGCTCGCTCCGCATCACCAATAACGCCACCTGGACGCAGGGCTTCAATTTCCCGAGCGGCAGCGCCAACGCCTTCACCGCCGCTGCGGGCAGCACCACGAACCTCAACGGCTACCTGGGCATGGGCGGCACGGTGACGCTCGTCAACAACGGCACCATGAACATGCTCAATGGCATGGGCAGCGTCGGGGCCACGTCGAGCCTCACCATCGGGGCCAGCGGTACCTTCGCCGTCACGGGCGACTTCAGCAACGACGGGACGGTGCTGAACAAGGGGACGTTGACGGCCTCGGCTAATTTCTTCAACAACGGTACCGGTAACATCACCGGGCCGGCCGCGCCGCCGCGTAGCCAGGTCCGCGCCAGCAGCTACACCGTGAATAACGGCAGCTTCGGGGCCGATGGCAGCTACCTCGATTTCTGCGACGGGACGCCGCCCACGCCGGCCAGTAATGGGTTTGACTCGCGAAGTGGTGCCGTGGGCAACAACGTCACGTTTTGCGCGGCTAGCTCCAGTACCCAGCCCTTGCCCGTTACGCTCACCAGCTTTACGGCCACGCCGCAGGCCGACGCCGTGCTACTGCGCTGGGCTACGGCTTCGGAGCTTAATAATAAAGAGTTTGTAGTGGAGCGGAGCGCCGATGGCCGCCAGTACCGGGCACTGCAAACGCTGGCCGGGCGCGGCACAGTCCTAACGGCTAGCGCCTACGCTGCTACCGATGCTCAACCCCTGCCCGGCCTCAGCTATTACCGCCTGCGCCAAGTAGACCTCAACGGTACCAGCAGCTATTCACCGGCCGTCAGCGTAAGTCGCGCCACAGCCAGCGCTGCCTACCCCAATCCCACGGCCGACGTGCTCACCCTTGACTTGCGCGTCTTGCCAGCCAGCCCCTGTGCCGTGCGCCTACGCAGCCTGCCCGGCCAGGTGGTGCTCGCGCAGAGCTTGGTTGGCGGCCAAGTCCAGCCGCTGAGCTTGGCTACACTCCCCGTAGGCACCTACCTGCTCGAAATGGAATCTATTCAAGGTCGTAGCGTGCAGCGCATTGTGAAGCGTTAGTTACTAACGGAGCTGCTTAGGAAGCGCATTTCAAGAGCCTGGTCGGGCGCTGTCCTTACGCGAGACCCCACCCCCGGCCCCTCTCCCGAAGGGGAGGGGCCGGGGGTGGGGTCTCGCGTAAGGGTTTATTGATGGTAGGGGTAAACCGATAAAATCAGCTAGTTAATTACTGCCAGCCCGAAATGGGTGGCCTCCTCGCGCCAAGCGCTCGGCCAATTCCACGGCGTAGCGGGCGCGGGTATCGGGGCGCTTGGCGTCGGCGACTTTGCGGGCCATGGCCCCGCTGTGCGCCAGAAAGGTAGCCTCGGCCTCGGGCCAGGCGGCCAGGGCTTCGGCTAGCTCGTTGGGCAGGTCCACGTAGTCGGGATTAGGGTCGGGGGCAAGCGTAAGGTCGATTTCCTGGCCGATGGCTACACCAAGGCGCTGGCACAGCCCCTTGCGCAGCAAGAGGTAGCGCCCACCGCCTTCCTGCGGAAGTAGGCCCAGCCGCTCGGCGTGGCCGTTGAGAGTGGCGACCACCCGCTTGGTGGCCTTGCCGCCCAACGCCTGCCAGGCGGCATCGGGTACGACGATAATCTGCGTCGGCATGAAACTAGGGCCGCCGGCCTCCAGCACCGCACGAAAGGAAACGAGCATACTACTCGGGGAATGAAAGGTAGCTAGTTCAAAAACATGCAATGGGCTAGCGAGAAGCCTGTAAGTAATGCAGCGCCCGTTCCAGAGCGGCATCCTGGCCCTGCTGCACCTGGGTGGCCGTGGGCTCTACCGTAATGGCCGGCGCAATGCCCTGGCCCTGGTAAGGCTGCTGGTCGCGGTTGATGACGCGGCGGCCAGTCCAACTCAACAGGAGATCCTTGCCGATAGAGGCGAAATTCAACTCTCCATTGGTGCCGCCCGTGGGTTGGCCTAGCAAGGTGCCCAGCCGGTAGTGCCGCACTTGCTCCGTAAGAGTTTCGCCGTAGCTGTAAGTATCGGCCCCGACGAGAAAAACCTTGGGCATGCGCAGCAGGGGCAAACGAGCCGAAGAGCTTCCCTGGGCTGAATCGTAGCGGGCATCTGCAAAATCAGGCTTGCTCAGGATCGGCGTCGCCGTCACATCCCCCTTAAGGGCAGTAGCGCTGAAATGCTGCATGATAGCTCGCATATCGTAAGTAGGGCGTTTGCGAAAATCTACTATTAAGCCCTGCGCCGCTTGCAGGGAGGCTAGCTGCTGGCTGAATTGCTTGTACGAAATCCACGAAGCATCCAGGTAATAAATACCCGGGGCCACCAGCCGCACGGCCGCTACGCGCCGAAAACGGCTTTTTAGCTGCGCGAAGCGCGTATCGACCGCGAGCGAATTTCCATCGGTTGTGCGCAGCAGAAAGGTCGCCCTGCGGGCCTGTTGCGCCAAGTGGGGCAGCAAGCCCGCGGCCGCTAACTGCCGCGCCTGCCCGGGACTGGTGGCGGGGGTTTGAAGTTGGATAGAATCTAGCAGCGCGGCTACCGGCCGGTTATTTACGTGAGTCAACTCGGCACCCAGCGGAAACTGCGCGGCCAACTGCGGGCTGGTGTGCGCCACGAGCACCCGGTTGTCTACTAAGTAAACCCCCACATCGAGCTGACGCGTCGAGACGTGTAGATTAGTGGTTGAGCGGTGCGTTAGCGTTACGTGCCGGTCGTGCAGGGTGGCTAGCATCCGGCGGCACACTGCCAGTAGTTCCGCCTCCGAATTGCTCTGGCTGGCTCCCTGTAGCGCCCATTGTAGTTGCCGCGGCCAGTCTGCCTGCGCCAACTGCGCACGATAGGGATAAAATTGTTGGATAACATTCCAGCTAAGCATCACAATAGCTAACCGATACGCTGGTGAGCGATACGTAAGGCGGGCGGCTCTGAAATGCTCCTGCGCGTGCGAGGTCGGCTTGGCAGCGCCCCAGTGCACCAGCGGCAGGATGAGCCGGAGCGAGTCTGTTAAAGCTAGCTGTGCCTCATAGTTGCTGAGCAAGGCCGTGCGTAGCGTAGCTGAAGACGCCGGCCGCAGCTGACTGCTGTAGCCGATTCCCGCCATTCGCAAAAGAAACCGCAGCAGCCCCAGTCCTTCCTTATCGCCCCCCAGGCTGCGATGCTCCCAATAGTACCCGGTGGTAGTATCGATCGGAATAACCCTCGGGCCGAGCCCTGCCAGCGGAACCAGCACCAGTCGGGCGGCGGGCGCGACGGGTGCTAGTAAGCTGTCGAGTGTAGCCCGCAGTACGAAGTCGGTAGGCGCGCGGCTAACCACCGGAATACTGGCAACCAGAAAAGCTTGCCAGTCAATGGTAGTGGTTGCAGTTGAGGGGTAAAAGTATTTTACGCAGCCAACTGCCTGGGTAAGAGCGCTCAGATTGCGCAGATTGCGGCTCGACAGACTTGCCGCAGAGCCTGGCTTAGTGGTAAGGCGCTGGGCTTGTACAGGCTCAGCAATCAAAATCAGTAGGAGTAGAAGGGCTATCGGCTTAAGACGTACTAGCTGTTGGGTAAAGAGTGAAAACCCCATTAAACGCCTGATGGAATAGTAGTGAGAAAGAAAAATCACGCAACGAGCCATCAGTAAGTACTAGCAGTATTAAGCTGTAGATAAAGCATAATGCGCAGCTTGGTACAATTCCGTTAGAGGGTAAGATATTATGCTTGCAGAAGCTGATGACGAAGCCTAAAGCGCAGCCCGCGCTAGCTCGGCCGCACCTGCCCGGTGCCGCGCACCAGCCATTTGTAGCTCGTCAGTTCCTCCAGGCCCATCGGGCCGCGGGCGTGCAGTTTCTGAGTGCTGATGCCGATTTCGGCACCCAGCCCAAACTGCGCCCCATCGGTAAAGGCCGTGGAAGCGTTGGCGTATACGGCCGCCGCGTCCACGACTTGCAAGAAGGTGTCGAGGTGCGCCGCATCTTCCGAAACGATGGCCTCGCTGTGGCGCGAGCCGTGCCGGGCAATGTGCGCCAGGGCCGCGTCGAGGTCGGGTACGGTTTTGATGGCCAGATTATAATCCAGAAACTCGGTGCCGAAATGCTCCTCGCTGGCCTCGGATAGTAGGTCGTCCGGGTAGTGGCCAGCCAGCGCCGCGTGGGCTGCCGCATCGGCGAATACCTGCACCCGGGCCGCCGCCAGCGGGGCCACCAACGCGGGCAGATCGACGAGGCGGTGCTGATTGAGGAGCAGGCAGTCCAGCGCGTTGCAGACGCTCACCCGGCGGGTTTTGGCATTGGCAACGATGGCCTGGCCCTTGCTCAGATCACCGGTTTCGTCGAAGTACGTGTGCACCACGCCGGCCCCGGTTTCGATGACGGGCACGCGGGCGTGCTGGCGCACGTAGTCAATCAGCCCCTGGCTGCCCCGCGGAATAACCACATCGACCAGACCCACGGCCAGCAGCAGGGCCTCGGTGGCGGCCCGTTCGGGCGGGAGCAGCGTGGCGGCGGCCAGCGGCAGGCCGTGGCGCAGCAGCACCGGGCCAGCCACTTCGAGCAGCGCCGCATTGGAAGCCGCCGCGTCGGAGCCGCCTTTCAGCAGGCAGGCATTGCCGGTTTTCAGGCACAGCGCCAGGCTGTCGAAAGTTACGTTGGGCCGGGCTTCGTAGATGATGCCCACTACGCCCAGCGGTACCCGTACTTTTTTGAGTTGTAAGCCATTGGCTAGCGTCTTGTCGCTGAGCACGGTGCCCAGCGGCGAGGGCAGGTCGGCCACGTTGCGCAGGTCCTGGGCCATGCCGCGCAGGCGCTCGGGTGTGAGGCGCAGGCGGTCGTGGCGCGGGTCGGTGGCGGGCATGCGGGCCAGATCCTTGGCATTCTCGGCCAGCACGAAATCGGCGTAGGCAAGGAGGGCCTCGGCCAGGTCGCGCAGCACGGCGTCGATGGCCGCGGGGGCCGTGGTAGCCAGGGCGCGGCTGGCCTGCTGCGTGGCGGTGAAGTAGGCAGAGTAGTCGGTCATAAAATGTAGGGTAAGCTTTAGCTTGCCTTACGTCTGGGCAAGCTGAAGCTTACCCTACAGTTTCGGCCGTGAGGAAGAGGTAGTCGTAGTGAACGAGCGGGCGCTGGCCGTGTTGGCCCAGGCGCTCGCGGGCCTTGTCGGACCCGTACTCAGCCAGGCCCAGGCCCAGGGCGTGGCCGGCTTCGTCCACGAGGCGAATGAGGTCGCCTTTTTGAAAATCGCCCTCGATGCGGGTAACGCCCACCGGCAGCAGGCTCACTGCCTGGCCCGCCGCCAGCAGCGCGGCACGAGCTCCCGTATTCACGTGTACCGTGGCCTGGGCGGCCTGGGCGTGGGCCAGCCACTTCTTGGTGCCCGAGGCTTTTTTACTGGGTTGAAACCAGGTATTGAGAGCGGTTTCGTTGAGAACGCTGGGCAGGATGTCGGGCGTTTTACCATTGGCAATGTGCACGCCGATGCCCAGCCCAGCCACCTTGTGGGCGATGGAGCATTTGGTGAGCATGCCGCCGCGCCCGAACTGCGAGCGCGTGGCCTGCACGAAGCCGGCAAAGCTGGTATCATGCGGCGCAATCTGGCGGATGACTTGCGCACCCGGCCGGCTGGGGTCGCCGTCGAAAATCCCGTCCACGTTGCTCAGAATGATGAGCGCATCGGCGTTGAGCATACTGGCGACCAGGCCCGCCAGCTCGTCGTTATCCGTGAACATGAGTTCGGTTACCGAAATCACGTCGTTCTCATTCACAATGGGAATGACGTTTTGTTGGAGCAGTTCCTGAAAGCAGTTGCGCATGTTCAGGTAGTGCTGGCGGTCGCGGAAATCCTCCTTGGTTACCAGCACCTGTGCGCCCAGCAGGCCGTGCGGGGCCAGCAGCGCAGCGTACAGGCTTAGCAGCTTTACCTGGCCCACGGCGGCCAGCAGCTGGCGGCTGCGCACGGCATCGGTCTTGGGCGGCAGCGTGATGAGGCTGCGCCCCGCCGCCACCGCCCCCGACGATACGAGGATGATTTCCAGGCCCTGGCGCTTGAGAGCTACTATCTGGGCTACCAGCTGGGCCATGCGATCTTCGTCGGGCAGGCCATTGGCCTGGGTGAGCACATTGGAACCGATTTTGACGACGAGGCGGCGGTAGGGAAGGGGCATGGGGCAAAAGTAGCCCGCGCAGTCGGAGGTTTTTCAGGGTATGAGGGTAAGGGAGTAGGTGGGTAGGAGTCGAAATCTTTCTATTACCCTCATACCCACCTACCCCCTCACCCTCATACCCTAAGCCTACCCCAGCTGCACTTCCGCCAGGCGCTTGTTGATAAAATCGATTTCCTCGAAGCTCAGTTGCACGTCGATGGCTTTAGCATTTTGCGCGGCCTGCTCGGGGTTGCGGGCGCCCACCAGCGCCACCGTGATGCCGGGCTGCGCCAGCGTCCAGCGTAGCACGAGCTGGCCGAGGGTAGCGTTTTTGGTTTCGGCCAGGGGGCGGATTTTGTTGAGGAAGTCATTGACTTTCTGCACGGCCTCGGGCTTGAACAGGCGGTTGGTGCTGCGCAGATCGCTGGCGTCGAAATGCTGGCCGGGCTTGATTTTGCCGGTGAGCAGACCCAGCTGCAAAGGGCTGTACACGAGAATACCTTGGTGGTGCTGCTGGGCGTAGGGCACCACGTCTTTTTCGATGTCGCGGCGCAACATGCTGTACGGTACCTGGTTGCTGGCCAGCTCGATGGTTTTTGCGGCTTCTTCCAGTTGGGGTACCGAATAGTTGCTCACGCCGGCGGCCCGCACCTTGCCCTGCTCGATGAGGCGCTGCACGGCCTCCATCGTTTCGGCGATGGGTGTGGTCACGTCGGGCCAGTGCTGCTGGTAGAGGTCGATGTAGTCGGTGCCCAGGCGCCGGAGGCTGTTCTCGCACTCGCGCATGATGCTGTCGCGGCTGGCGTACTTGTACACGTCCACGTCCTGCCCCTCGTTGTTCTTGGTTTTCATGGCGAAGTCGCCCTTGGCTTCGTCCCAGCGCATACCGAACTTGGTCAAAATCTGCACCTTGTCGCGCGGTAGACTCTTGATGGCCTCGCCCACAATCTGCTCGCTCAGGCCCATGCCGTAGATGGGGGCCGTGTCGATGCTGGTCACGCCCAGGTCGTAGGCGGCGTGGATAGCCCCTACGGCGTCGTTTTGCTCGGTGCCGCCCCACATCCAGCCGCCGGCCGCCCAGCTCCCGAAGGCGATGCGCGAAACCGTGACGTCGGACGAGCCTAATTTCTGATATTCCATGAGTTAAGGAAGGTAAGTGCAAAGAAGTGCGTTTTCCTTAACCCACCCCGCCCGCCGAAGGTTATGGACCAGTCGGCCGGGCCGGCGAACGCGACCCGGCGGCTGGCTGTTAGCCAGTAGGTAAGCCGAAACAGTAGCACCGCGTCCTGGCTTCGTGTCTTTTCCTACTATTTTTTCTCTAGCTCATCATTCCATGAAAGTTGAAATTTGGTCCGACGTAGTATGCCCGTTTTGCTACGTGGGTAAGCGTAAGTTTGAAAACGCCCTGAGTCAATTCGCCCACCGCGACGATGTGCAAATCGAGTGGAAAAGCTTTGAGCTGACCCCCGATTTTGTTCCCGTGCCCGGCGAAAGCATCCACGCCTCGCTGGCTAAAAAGAAGGGCGTGCCCGAGGCCGAAGGCCGCCGCATGAACGACTACATGACGCAGGTAGCCAAGGAGGTTGGCCTGAACTACCAATTCGACAAAGTCATCCCGGCTAATACCTTCCTGGCGCACCAGCTTATTCACTTCGGCGCGCACCACGGCCGGCAGGATGCCATGAAGGAGCGCCTGTTTGCCGCCTACTACCTCGAAGGCCAAGATATTAACAGCGTGGATACGCTGGCTGCCTTGGCCGCCGAAGTCGGCCTCGACGCCGGAGCGGCCCGCCAGGCGCTGCTGGCTGGCACCTACGCCGAGGAAGTGCGTCGCGACGAGTACGAGGCCCAGCAAATTCAGGTGCGCGGCGTGCCTTTCTTCGTTTTCGACGACAAGTACGCGGTGTCGGGTGCCCAGCCCAGCGAGGTGTTTGCCGAAGTGCTGGATACTGTGTGGGCCGAGGCGCATCCCCAGCCCACCGTGCTGGCTACCGGCCCGGCCTGCGGCCCCGAGGGCTGCGACTAAAGGGTGAGAGCTTACGGAATGAAGAGCGGGGTCGGCGGCGTTATCGGGTAGATAAGGCCACCGGCCCCGTTTGGCTTTTCCGAATTACGCCGTCCTGCTTCATACTTTCGCCACCCGGCCCGGCGTAGGCTTGTGGCCCGCGCCAGCGGGCGCGGGGGCCGGCGTTGCTTATTGATGTACTATGATAACTAAGTTTTTGGCTAAATTGCGTCCAGCCAATAAGTTGGCGGCCATAGCCGTGCCCGCCGCCGGGGCGCTGGCCCTGATGGCCTTCCGCTGGCCAGCCGAGGAAAATCCCATTCGCGTCATCGCCGAGAAGCTGAGCGCCTACTACGCCGCTACGCTGCCCGAAAAAGCCTACCTGCACCTGGACCGCCCCGCCTACGGCACCGGTGAAACTATCTGGTTTAGTGCCTACGTGGTCGATGCCCTGCGCCACCGGCCCGATACGCTGAGCAAGGTGCTGCACGTTGACTTGCTCTCGCCCGAGCGCCGGGTGGTGGCTCGTCGCACCCTGCGTCTGGTGGGCGGCCGGGCGGCCGGCGACATTGAGCTAACCGACAGCCTCACGGCTGGCACCTACCTATTGCGGGCTTATACTGCCTGGATGCTCAACGCCGGCCCCAATTATGTGTACGAGCGGCGGCTGCAAGTATGGCCCGCCTCGCCCGACCAAACCGACGCGCAGGCCGTCGATGCCGTCCCCGGTACCAAAACGGCGCTGAAATCGCCCGTCATTCCGACGGGTAAGGTCGACGTGCAGTTTTTTCCTGAGGGCGGCGCACTTGTCGCGGGCTTACCGGCCACGGTGGGTATCAAGGCGCAGGCGGCCAGCGGGCGCGGAGCCACCGTGAGCGGGCAGGTGCTCGACGAGCAGGGCAAGCCCGTGGTGGCCGTGTTTGCCACGCCCCACGCGGGCATGGGCCGGCTCAGCTTTACGCCCGTCGCCGGGCAGCGCTACCACGCCCGCGTGAAGTTGCCCGATGGTACCAGCGCCGACTACCCGCTGCCGGCCGTGCAGCCCACTGGCTATAGCCTGCGCGTGCTCGACGCCGGCGACAGCTACACCGTGGAGGCGCGCTACCGGGGCACGCCCGGCACGCCGGTACCTGGCCCCGTCATGCTGCTTACCGAGGTGCGTGGCTTCCTCATCGGCCTGATTCCGCGCCCCATTACCGACGACGGTACACCCGTCACCTGGAAGGTATCTAAGGCGCGCTACCCTAATGGAATTCTGCACCTTACCTTATTTGATGCGCAGAGTAACGTGCAGGCCGAGCGGCTGGCCTTTATTCTCAACGGGCAGCCCGCCCTGCGGGTAGTGCTTACGCCCGACCGCGCCGCCTATGCCCCGCACGACCCCGTACACGTGAAAGTGCAGGTGCAGGATGCCGGCGGCCAGCCCGTAGCCACCCACCTCTCCGTGACGGTGGCCGAGGCTGGCGCGGCGGCGCTCGACCCCGAGGCCGGCAACGTGGCTACCAATCTGCTCCTGACGTCCGATCTGGCGGGTTACGTCGAAAACCCTGGCTATTATTTTCAACATACCAACCCCGAAACGACCACCGCGCTCGACAACCTGCTGCTTACCCAGGGCTGGCGCCGCTACGTGTGGAAGCAGGTGCTCGGTCCAACGCCGCCGCCCATTACCTACGCTCCCGAGCAATATATCACGCTGGCGGGCCAGGTAACGGGCATGGGCCAAAATGGGATTGCCAATAGCCAGCTCACGTTCATCCAGAGTAAGCCCGAGCGGAGCGTGCTTACGGCCACTACCGGGGCCGATGGGCGGTTTAGCTTCACGGGTTTTCCGGGTCGCGATACGGCCGTGATAACCTTGCAGGCACGCCGCTCCAGCGGTGGCAGCAACGTCATTATCCGCCCCGACCTGGGACCGCCTACCTTTGGTGCCCCGCTGCCGCCCTTGCCGCCGCTGGCTGCGGCCCCGCCCGGCGTGGCCGACTACGTGCGCCGCAGTCGGCAGCAGCAGGTGCAGGAGCGCCAGAATCGCCCTGAAGGTGATATTCGCAGCGTGCAGCTATCCAACGTGGCGGTGACCGGTAAAAAGATATTGGTGCCGCGTGACGACTCGCGCCGCCTCTATGGCGCAGTAGCCAACACGGTGGTTGATTTTGCTGATAATCCTTCGGCCCAGTCGGGTTTGAGTGTTTTCCAAGTGCTACAGGGCCGGGTGGCGGGCTTAGTTATCTCGGGCAACGGACCCGACATGAGCGTGCAGATTCGGAATAGTGGTACTCCGCTCTTTATCCTGGATGGAATGCGCGTCGATGCGAATGCTATCAATCTTATTCAAGCTAACCAAGTAGAGAGCGTGGAGGTATTTAAGGGACCAGAGGCAGCCATCTTTGGAGCCGGAGCCAATGGTGGGGTGATTGCTGTGTATACCAAGCGCGGTAATAAAAATTACAAGGGTGCCGACAAAGAGCCCAGCCCCGGCATACTGGTGATACGCGTGCCAGGCTACTACCAAGCCCGGGAGTTTTACCAGCCTCGCTACGGAGCGCCCGTACTCAACGCCCCGGCCACCGACCCGCGCCGCCTCACGCTGTACTGGGACCCCGAGTTCAGCACCGACATCAAGGGCCAGGGAGAATTCCTCTTCTACACGGCCGATGGCAGCGGTAATTTCCAGATTAGCACCGAAGGAGTCAGTCTGGCTGGCGACCCTAGCCAAGGCAAGGCCAGCATCTACGTGGCGCCGAAAACCAGGTAGCCGCGCTCAGTAGCAGCAAGGCCGGCTGTAGTGCGCGTGAGTACACTGCAGCCGGCCTTGTTAGTGAATAAAACCGCCCTAGCTAGCCGCCCGGAATACTTCGTCCTCCAGCCGCTTGATGCGCGGCTCCTGGCCTTCGATGGCGGGCAGGCGCTGGGTTAGGCCGTCAACTTTTTCCGCGTCGGCGCGCATTAGCTGCAACATCTGTAGTTGCGTCTGTACCAAGCCATCTAGGCGCGAGTCGGTATTTTCCTGGCGCTTGAGTAGTACGCGCAACGCCTCCACGGCGGCGTCTTGCCGCTGGCCCTGCGCATCCAGCCGCTGCCCCTGCATCTTTATTTCGGCCATCATCGCATCCTGCCGTTGCTCAGTCTCGGTGTGGCGGGCATTGGAGATTTTCAGAATGTTGATGATATCGCCAATCTGGTCGCCAATGGCGTCGAGCCGCTGCTCTTGTCGATGTAGAATTTCGGTGTGGCTGTTGAGTATCTCGGTGTGGCTGTTGAGTGTTTCGGTATGACCATTTAGTAGTTCTTCCAAGCTATTTATAGCTTTGCCATGACTGCCAAGTATTTGCAGAATATGCGCAATCTGTTCGGCTTGCTGGTCTTGTTTGCGGGCCAGATCTACTAACAGGCTCTCTAGTTGGTCGAAACGCTTTTTTAGGTCCATGGGGCAGGCTTTTTTATTTGCTAAGATACTGGTTTTAAGCCAACACCATCTCAGCGGCACCAAATTCGGCGAGTAGTCGCTGGGCCATGCCCACGTTTTTGATACCGTCAATAGTCACCTGTAATTTGTCCTTCTGGTCCTTCATGCGGGCCGTGCGCGGGTGGGTTTGCACGAAGTTGAGAATAACCCCGAACTGCTCGCCCTGGAAGTACGCCTCGTGCCCCGGGCCAGCGGGCAGGTAGGCCCGCAGGGTTTCGCGCTTCAGCGTCAATTTCTCGAAGCCCAGGCGGCTGGCCTGCCAGCGCAGCTTCACGATATCCACGAGCTGCTGCACCTGCTCGGGCAGCGGGCCGAAGCGGTCGGTCATGCTAGCTACGAGCTTCTTCAGCTCTTCGGGCTTTTGGGCGCGGTCGAGCTTGGCGTAGAGCTGTAAGCGTTCCGACACGTTGTTCACGTAGGTATCGGGAATGAGCACCGGCAGGTCAGTTTCAATCTGTGTTTCCTTGAGACCGCTGTTGAGCGCCCCGGCGGCCATCTGGAGGCGCTGCTGGCTGGTGCCGCCTGTACCCTCACCCAAGAACAAGTCCCGAAACTCGGTTTCTTTCAATTCCTGCACGGCCTCGTCGAGTACCTGGTGGTAGGCCTCGTAGCCCAGGTCGTTGATGAAGCCCGACTGCTCGCCGCCCAGCAAGTTGCCCGCGCCCCGAATGTCGAGGTCGCGCATAGCCACGTTGAAGCCCGCCCCCAGATCCGAAAATTCCTCCAGCGTGTTGAGACGCTTGCGGGCGTCGGCGGGTAAGTTGGCCACGGGGGGCGTGAGCAGGTAGCAGTAGGCCTTGCGGTTGGAACGGCCTACGCGACCGCGCATCTGGTGCAGGTCGCTGAGGCCGGTGAGGTGCGCCCGGTTGATAATGATGGTGTTGGCATTTGGGATATCCAGCCCGCTTTCGATGATGTTGGTCGAAACAAGCACGTCGAATTCGCCTTCCACGAACTTCATCATGCGCTTCTCCAGCTCCTCGCCCTCCATCTGCCCGTGGGCAAAGGTGACGCGGGCGTTGGGTACCAGCCGCACGATCATGGCGGCTATCTCCACGATGTCGCTCACCCGATTGTGCACAAAAAACGCCTGCCCACCGCGCTTCAGCTCCCGGGCAATGGCGTCGCGCACGATGGTTTCGTCGAAGACGTGCAGCTCCGTGGTCACGGGCTGGCGGTTGGGCGGCGGGGTGGCAATTACGCTCAAATCGCGAGCGCCCATCAGCGAAAAGTGCAAGGTGCGCGGGATGGGCGTGGCCGAGAGGGTGAGCGTATCGACGTTCACCTTGATTTCTTTGAGCTTGTCTTTGGTTTTTACTCCAAATTTCTGCTCCTCGTCAATAATGAGCAGGCCCAGATCCTTGAATTGCAGCTTCTTATTGGTCAGCGCGTGAGTGCCGATGAGGATGTCGGTGCGGCCCGCCGCCACGCGCTCCATCGTTTCCTTCACCTGCTTCGGCGATTTGAAGCGGTTGATGTATTCCACCGTCACTGGCAGGTTGGCCAGCCGGTCGCGGAAAGTCTTGTAGTGCTGCATCGCCAGGATGGTCGTCGGCACCAGAACTGCCACTTGCTTGCCATCGGCCGCCGCTTTAAACGCCGCTCGAATGGCCACCTCCGTTTTGCCGAAGCCCACGTCGCCGCACACGAGCCGGTCCATCGGGTGAGGCTGCTGCATATCCTGCTTCACGTCTTCGGTGGCCTTGGCCTGGTCGGGCGTGTCTTCGTAGATGAAGCTCGATTCGAGCTCGGCCTGCAAGAAGCCGTCCTTCGAGAAGGCGAAGCCCGGCGCGGTTTTCCGCTTGGCGTACAGCCGGATGAGGTCGGCCGCAATGTCCTTGACCTTCTTCTTGACCGACTTCTTTTTGTTTTCCCACTCCGGCGAGCCCAGCTTGCTCATGGTGGGTGGCGTGCCCTCGGCCCCGCTGTATTTGGCAATCTTGTGCAGCGCGTGAATGCTCACCGTCAGCACGTCGTCGTCGCGGTAAATGAGGCGGATGGCTTCCTGCACGTGCCCGTCGATCGTGATCTGCGTGAGGCCGGCGAAGCGGGCAATGCCGTAGTCCTGGTGCGTCACGTAGTCGCCGGGTTGCAAGGTTTTGAGCTCGCGCAGGGTCAGCGCCTTTTTCTTCGAGAATTTCTTGGTTTCCTGCGCCCGGTAGTACCGCTCGAATAGCTGGTGGTCAGTGTACACGGCCAGCCCTAGCTGCTCATCTACGTAGCCCTCGCGCAGGGCAATGAGCAGGTGCTGAAACTGCACGTTGGGGTCCAACTCGTCGAAAATAGTGCGCAGCCGGTCGGCCTGCCGCACCGAGTCGGCCGCGATGATGGTAGTAAAGTCGCGCACCCGGTTCTCGCGAATGTTCTTCAGCAGGCGCTCGAAGTCCTTGTTGAAGCTCGGCTGGGGCTTGGCCGTAAACTTGAATTCCTGCGCGTTTTTAAAATAAAACCGCTTGCCAAACTCCACGATGGCAAACTCGTCGAGGCACTTTTTCAGGCTCTTGCCCTGCTCGAACAAGTCGGCGGGCTTCGATACGATTTGCATGCCCCCGGCTTCCTCCAGTACCTTTTTGAAGTTGCTCTCCGCCTTGTCAAATAGCTCGGTCACCACATCCAGCGTTTGGCGCACGTCCTTCATCCACAGGCAGCTGGTGCGCGGCAAGAACTCCAGAAACGACTCGCGCCGCTCCTGCAACAGCTTGGTTTGCACGTTGGGGATGATGCTCACCGAGGTGCGCGGCTCCACCGACAGCTGGGTTTCGGGGTTGAACGTGCGGATGCTCTCAATCTCGTCGCCAAACAACTCCAGCCGGTACGGCAGCTCGTTGGCGTAGCTGAACACGTCCACGATGCCCCCGCGCACCGCGTACTGCCCCGCCTCGTACACGAAATCCGCCTTCTCGAAGTCGTATTGCCCCAGCAACTCGCCTAGAAAATTCACATCCAGCTTGTCGCCCACTTTGGCCGAAAACGTGTTCTGCACCAAGCTCTGGCGGTTGATAACCTTCTCGCTCAGCGCCTCGGGGTAGGTCACGATGAGCGGGGCTGTACCTAGCGCCGCTACGCTGGCCTGCCGGCTGGCATTGAGCTGGTTGAGTACCTCGGCACGCATCAGCACGTTGGCATTTTCCGTTTCGTCAAACTCGTAGGGCCGCTTGTAGGAGCTCGGAAACAGCAGGGCCTCCGGGCCGTCGGGCAGCAGGTGGCGCAGGTCGGCCATGAAGAGCGCCGCCTCGTCCTTGTCGTGCAAGACGAACACGTTGGGATGGGCGTGGTGCGAGCTGGCGGCGGCTACTACGGCATCCTGCGAGCCTACCAGGCCGCGCAGCTGCACGCGCAGCTCGCCGCCCCGGGCCGCGTCGTCGGCCGGGCGAGCGGGGTCGGCGGGTTTGTAGGCGGCCAGCAGGCGGGCGCTCAGGGTTTGCAGCTCGGCGTCGAGGCGATAGAGGCGAAGAAAATCAGCTACTTGCACGGGGATTTTTTAATGTGCAGGATGTGAGAGGGTGGAAAATGTGGGGAATGCGAGAAGGTGCGTGAGGAAAACACTACTAGTAGTTTAGTAGCTACGTTTCTTGATCAAGCACCTTCTCACATCCTGCACATCTGCCACATCCCCCACATTCTCCGCATCCTTAAATTTTCACGTTGACTAAAAAACGGCCAGCCCGGCCGGGCGAAATTCCGGTCGGGCTAGGGGTGGCACTTGGCTAATACCGTTGCTAATGTCCGAAAGTTTCCGCCGTAACTTAGCCCAAGATTTTTAGTAGACTGTCTATATGAATCCGCGTGACCTGCCCGAAGTCGTAGCCGAGCTAATTATTGAGATGCACGAAGTGCGCTCTGAGCTTAATGGTCTCAACGGCCGCGTAGACCGCCTAGAACGAACGGTTGAGGAGGGGTTCCGCTTGATGCGCGAGGAAAATCGTCAAAACACGGATCGCCTGATAGAGGCTTTCTCACGCAGTATGGACTAGCACCTGAGCTACATCGAACGCCACGATGCCCAGCTTAAAAATCATGAGGCTCGCCTCAATAATCTCGAAAATCCTCAGCAGTAGTTTACATTACCTAGTTGCGCGGTTCTGCTCACCTGGCCATTGGCCTCATTACGGGCCTAGCCGTGGCTAGCCTCGTGCCCCAAATTCCGTTTTCGGTAGCCGGCATCGCGCTGGCAGGCTTCTCGTCCCTCGCCCCCGACCTCGACCACCCCGATAGTAAGCTCAGTCTCCGGCTGGCCTTCGTGCACGGCTACGTGCGCTGGGCTTTCGGGGTGGCAGCGGTAGCGCTGGGAGCCTACGCTTACTTTCAGCTGCGGCCCGGCCCCGACCAGCGCCTTACCTACATTGCCGGGCTGGCCTTCGGCCTCGTGGGCGTGGCCCTGCAAGGCGGCTCGGCCCGCAAAATGGCGCTGCTATTTACGGGCCTGGCTACGGTCCTGGCGGGCCTCTACGCGCAGTTCTTGTGGCTGAGCCTGATGGGGGCATTTATTAGCCTCGCGCCCTTCACCGGGCACCGCACCTGGACGCACACGCTCTGGGCAACTTTGCTCTGGACGTACATTGGCTACCTGGCCAACCGTAGCCTGGGCTGGCGCGGCATCGCGCACTACGCCGGGGCCGGCTACGCCTCGCACCTCGTGGCCGACTCGCTCACCAAGGCCGGCGTACAGTGGCTACGGCCCATTGGCCTCTGCTTCCGCATCCCGCTGCTCAGCACGGGCTCCAAGAAGGGCAATATGCTGGAAGCGGCTATCTGCGTGGGCTACGGCCTGCTGGTTCTCGGACTGGCGATTGGGCGCATTCGGTTTTAAAATGAATAACTTGTGTATGTACTTGTCCTGCCTTAGCTTCGCATCGGAGCGAGTGATACGGCGGCGAGAAAAGTTTCTTAGTGCATACGATAACGGTTCTTCTATATCCAGCGCGAGTGCCCCGTCCTACGCTTATTTCTAACGTGTTAGCCCACCGAGCCTTTATTCGGCAGGCCCTATTCCAACTGCTACTCATTCTCAAATTTTACCCCCCACCAACTTACCCGTTTCTATGAACCAGATGAATAGTCCGCTCATCCGGGTCGGCGTTTTTTACGACGGCAATTATTTTCTTAAAATTAGCGATTATTACTATTTTCAGCATGAGCGCAAGGCCCGCATTAGTCTCGAAGGCCTGCACGAGTTTATCCGCCATCAAGTAGCTGAGGAAGAAGACGTAGATGTGCGCCTGGCGCAGATTACCACTTCGCATTTCTTCCGGGGACGGCTCTCGGCCACTGAAGCCCGCGACAAGGACCGCCTGTTTCACGACCGCCTGCTCGACGACATTCTGATGAATCTGGGCGTGTGCACGCACTACATGCCCCTCAAAACCCGCGACGGCCGCCTGCAAGAAAAGGGTATCGACGTGTGGCTGAGCCTCGAAGCCCTCGAAATGGCGCTGCACAAAACCCTTGATGTGGTGGTGCTCATCGCCGGCGACTCCGACTACGTGCCGCTCATTCGCAAGCTCAACACGGTAGGTACCCGCGTGATGCTGCTCAACTGGGACTTCAAATACGAAGACTTTAAAGGTGAAACCCGCGTAACGCGCGCCTCGCAGCACCTGCTGGAGCAGGCCACCTACCCCGTAGCCATGCACGCCGTGATCGACCGCGGCTTGCAGGAGCAGGATGAGGTGGTGGAAAACATGTTCGTGACGCAGAGCGAGCCCGCCGCGTTTGCCACCCTGCCCACCCCCGCCGCTACCAATGGCCACGCCAACGGGCAAGCCAATGGTCATTACGCGCCGGTAGCGCCCCCGGTCGCTGCGCCGGCGGCCGCCCCGGCGGCCCGCGCCGTGCGCCCCACCGGCCCCACGGCCGCCGGCCCGGTCGGTACGGTCGGCATCAGCACCATCAAAAACCTGAAAAATGGGTTTGGCTTCGTGGTAATGCCGCCCAATAACTTGTTCTTCAGCTACGCCGATTTGTCGGAAGGTGATTTCAACGACCTGCGCGAGGGCGACTGGGTAGAATTCACGGTGGGCCGCAACCACCGCGACGAGGACTGCGCCCGCAACGTGCGCAAAGTAGCCGCGCCCAACCTGGCTAGCGACGAGGAAGGCGACTACGAGCCCAGCGTCGTAGCGCAGTCGGTCGGTGCCGTGCTGTAAGAAATCTACTTTTAGATAAAATAAAAGAGCCCCGGTGCCCTACGCGCCGGGGCTCTTTTGCATGAGACTACAGCTGCTTCTTGGTGGCTGGGTAGCGGTTGAAAGTGCCTAGCCCCTGGGCCACGGCGGAGTCGTCGCCGCTCGGGCCGCCCAGCCGGTAAATAGTACCGCTCACTACCACAATGGACTTGCCCGCGTGCTCAACCCGGGCCACGGCCCGCAACTCGTCGCCGAGGTGCACGGGCCGCAGGTAGTTGATTTTAAATTCCACCGTCGAAACCAGCTCGCCGGCCGTGAAAGCTTGAGTGAGCGCCGCCGCGCCCAGCGCGGCATCCATGAGGCCGGCGAGCACGCCGCCGTGGGCCGTGCCCGGCGAGGAGAGGTGCGCCTCGGCGATGGCCATGCGGTACTCAGCCTGGCCGGGGGCGGGTACGGTGAGCGTCATGCCATTGGCTTGGCCGTAGCGGTTGATGCGGTTGTAGTGCGCCACCAGGGCGGGCCAGTCGGGAAGCGGGTGGGACATGCGAAGGAGAAAGAAAACGCGAAAAATTGCCTTACGTTGAAAGGGGCGGGGCCAAAGATGCAGACCCGGCCCGCTACCGGGCGGCGCTACCTTTGCCGGTCCGGTCGGGGCCGGTTGCGGCTCCGCTTCACTTTAATTCCCATTCATCGCCATGCCCTCCTTCGATATCGTCAGCAAAGTAGACCCGCAGACGCTGGAAAACGCCATCAACACCGCCAAAAAAGAGCTGGCCACCCGCTACGACCTGCGCGATACCAAGGGCGGCATTGAGCTGGATAAGAAGGCCAACACCGTGCAGCTCAGCTCGGAAAACTCGATGCGCATCAAGGCGCTCGAAGACATCCTGCTGGCCCGCATCGTGAAGCAGGGCATCGACGGCACGGCCCTCGACTTCACGGCCGAGGAGCAGGCCAGCGGTACGCTCGTGAAGAAAACCATCAAGGTGCGGGCGGGCGTGGACAAGGACGCGGGGCGTAAAATTATCAAAACCATTAAGGACAGTAAAATCAAGGTAGAAGCCCAGATGCAGGACGACCAGATTCGGGTGTCGGCTAAGAAAATCGATGATTTGCAGGCGGTTATCGCTTTGTTGCGCCGTACCGACAACGGCCAGCCGCTCCAGTTTGTGAACATGAAATCGTAAGCTGCCCGGTGAACATCCCTGCCTAAAGAGACGGTTCGCCAGCGGCATAGCCGCTTCGGGTGTATTTTTCACACCTTATTCACCTTTTACGCGCCCGTCGTTCCCGCTGCTTGTCACCCTTCGCTGCTTTTTCTGCCGAGCATTTCGCCGCCTTTTCGCAGGTTCATACCTGGATTAGCCTGCTCACCCTCACGCTGATGGAAATCGTGCTGGGTATCGATAACATCATCTTCATCTCCATCACCGTCAACCGGCTGGCCCCGGAGCAGCAGACGCGGGGGCGTACCATCGGCCTGCTGCTGGCGCTGCTGTTTCGCATCGGGTTGCTGCTGAGCATCTCCTGGATTGTGAGCCTGCGCTCGGCGCTGTTTACGCTCAATTTTCCGCCGCTCGTGGAAAACTTCGGCGTGAGCGGGCGCGACCTCATTCTATTGGCCGGCGGCTTGTTCTTGATGTACAAAAGCACTACCGAGATTCACACCAAGCTGCAAGGGGAGGAGGAAGAGGAAAACGTGGGTAAGGGTCACGCCAGCCTGCCGGCCATCATCTTGCAAATCATTATCATCGACATCGTATTCAGCTTCGACTCCATCCTCACGGCCGTCGGCCTGGTCGACAATGTGCTGGTGATGATTGCGGCCGTGATCTGCGCGATGGGCATCATGCTGGCCTTCAGCGGCGCGGTAGCCAACTTCGTGAACCGCAACCCCACTATCAAGATGCTGGCTCTCTCGTTCCTCATCATGATCGGCTTCATGCTGGTGATGGAGGCTGCGCACAAGGAAATCGAGAAGGGCTACCTGTACTTCGCCATGGCCTTCTCGCTGATAGTGGAACTGCTGAACATGCGCCTGCGCCGCAAAACCAAGGCTGCGCCCGTAAAGCTGCGCGATTCGCAGTACGACTAAAGTAGCGCGGACTCTGCGAGTCCGCGTTCGATAGCCTGATAAAGTGCGGACTACAACGTCCGCCCCCCAGCACGCCACCCGAAAACCGGGTGGCGTGCTTCTTTTTGCCCGCTACGCAACCCCGGGTAAGCAGGCCAGCAACTCGGGCAGACTGGACAGCACGCGCTGCTCAGCCAGGTCGAGGAGGCGGCGCGTGAGCTCAGAGCGGTGCTGCCGGTAGAAAGCCAGCTCGGGCTGCGTGAGCATGGCCACGGCCAGCCCAGCCAGCGTGGCCCGCAGGCGGGCGTTGCGGCCCAGTAGCTCGGTGAGCAGGCGAGTGGCCTCGGTGGGGGCGGCAGTGGCCAGCGGCAGGCGGTAGTCGTGGGCAAAATCGGCCACGGTGGCCAGTAGTACGGCGTGTTGCAGCTTGAGCACCGGGCGCAATACCTGCTGCTGAAAATCGGCCACGGTAGTGGGCGTGGGAATAGCCGCCGGCTGGCCGGCAATGGCCGGGCGTAGCGCCAGTAAGGTGTCGTCGGGGCGGGTAGGGGAGGCGGAAGCAGACATACGCCAGTAGTACGTGCACAAAAAAAGCCCGGCCGAAGCCGGGCTTTTTCTCGTCGAGGTAGTGGGCAGCCTAGTGCTGCACCGTCACCTTGGTGGTAAAGTTGCCTTCGGTGGTCGTTACGCGCACCACGTAAATGCCAGTCGAGAGGCGGCTGGTGTTGAGCTCCACGCCACTCTGCTGCATCTGGGCGACGGGTACCGTGGCCGAGAGAACAGTCTTGCCGAGCAGGTCGAACACGGCCACTTGGATGGGGGCAGCGCTATTCAGCTGCGTGCGCACCGTGAGGCGGTCCTGGGCCGGGTTGGGGAAGGCTTCGAGGGCATTGGTGGCCGCGCCGCCGTTGGTGGCGAGGGTAACTACCTTGGCCTGGGCGGCAGGTTGAAGCCCTGTACGATGTTGTTAACGGTGGGATAGCCGTTGACGCGGTCGCCCTGGCGGGCGCTGTAGCCCATGCCGCGGCGGGCAAATACGTTCCAGATGAGGTCGGCATTGGCGGCACGGTTGGTGGCGCTGTCGGCCCGCAGGATGGCGTCGCGGCCGTCGAGGAAGCCCGGCTGGCACACTTGCAGCTTGCAGCCGTCGAGTACCAGCTTGAGGGCTTTGTTATTGCCGCCGTCGAGCGAGTAGAAGTCGGAATTGTAGCCGTACTTGTTGATCATGGCCCAGTTCAAATCCCAGAGCACCGTAGTCCAGATTTCACCCACATCGTGGGTTTCGCTGAACTGGCCAGACCCGGGGCCGAGCTTGGCATACGTGTAGTTATTGCCCGTGGCCGACATATCGGTCGTGTAGGGCTTGCTACGGAAGCCTGGGCCAGTAGTCAGGTTGGTACCAAGGTCATACGTAGCTACGTAGCGCCGATTGCTACCGATGTCACCGGGCCGGGTAGTCATCCACAAGCCGAAGAAGTCGCTCCAGCCCTCGCCCATAGTCTGGTAGCCAGTGCTGTTGTTGAGGCAGTTGGCCGAGCCGCCCCCGGTGAGGCGGTTGCTGATGCCGTGGCCGAATTCGTGCGACATTACGCCGCTGTCGAACGAGCCGTCCCAGTCGGGTAGGACAATCCCCAGCGCGGCCGACACGTTGATAGTGCCGCCGGCCAGCATGGCCGACCGCAACTTAAAGCCATCGGCCCCGCTGATGAAGATGGCGGGAATGCGGATGCCCACGGTATCGGTCCCGCCGAAGTTGACGAGGTTGTTAGTCGCCAGCGAGTCGAACACGATAACGCCAGTAGCACCGTTAGCCTGAGCCCGCTTCACTTTGGTAGCAAAGGCATTGTTGGCCCGGGGGTTGAGCTTGGTGAGCTGGGGGCAACCCCCGCGCTGGATAAAGGCGATGTTGCCGCTTACCGCCGCGGCATTGACAAAGGGCGTGGCGCAGCCGTGGGCCCCGTTGTCGTCCGATACCCCGTCGTTCACCAGAACCAGCTTGCCCGCGAGGGGCTTTTTCTTGAGGCTGGGGCCGAACGATACGGGCGCAAAGTTGTAGGTGCCCGCCACCGTCGCTGGGCCGGTGACGGTCAGCGAGTTGATCACGTTGTCGAACAGATACATCTGCATCCGGCCGGAGCTACCGTCGGCCGGGGTGGAGAAGTTGGCGTTGTTGCGCCCGCTACCATCCTGCGCCTCGGCGCGGACGAAGTCATTATCCCGCCCTAGCTTTACGCCTTGCGCATTGGTAGTCAGGTTTTTGTACTGAAAGTTGCCCGATACTTCGTCGAAGCCATGCGCCATCATCACGTCGTGGAGCATGTTGTTCCAGTAGAACAAGTTGGTGATGCTGGAGGCCAGGTTATTAGCCTCGCGGGGGCCCTTGGTCTGGTCGAAGGGATAGTCGAAGATCAGCGAGCTGGTACCATCGGGCGAGTTGGTAGTCGAGCTCAGGTTGCCGTTGCCCGAGACAGTCGTAGCGTTGTCGTCGTAGGCCGCCACGTTGTTGCCGCGCGTCAGGTACTTGCCGCTCGATAGCAGCGAGTAGCTGTCGGCGAAGAAGCCAGCGGGCACTTTCGATTCGGCTACCTGCCAGCCCACGGGTGAATATTTCGGGTTGACCGAGCTCAGCGGTACTACGCTTCGGCCGGCCACGAGCGGGTTTTCGAAGGGTACGGGTACTACGTTGAGGCTGTTGGGAGTAGCCGTGGTATTCAGGATCGATTTGGTTGCGGCGGGCGAGAAAGCCAGCGCCTGCTGGCGGCGGGCCTCGGCGCGCTGCTGCTGCTGCCGGAAGGTAGACAGCTCATTTACCACGAAGTCATTCTTATCGACAAGCTGCCCGGTCTGGGCATCGATGCGGGCGCTCCAGTGGTGCTGCTGGTCGAGCTGGGCAATGGTTACTTCCCACACCAGCACCAGCTTTTCGTTCTGGCGGGCATACATCAGGCGCACCGGAATGTCTGCCTCCGAAATCCCGCCGTTGTTGAATTTCATGCCGTCGGCAGCGCGGGCTTCTACCACCGTGCGCAGGCCGACGGGGCGGGGCAGCCCCAGGCTTACCGAGGCGGCTACCACGGCCTGGGCCGGCGTAAGGGCGGGCGTGGGCGCGGCGGCGCGGCTGTTGGCATTAGCCACGAAGTCCTGGGCCGCGAAAATGACCTTGCCTGCCTTGTCGGTGTGCACGGCCCCGGTAGCGTTGAATACTACCAGACCGTTGACGCGCTGTTGCAGGTAAGTGTGCGTGATGCCGGTGCTGGCATCAGTATACGAATTGGTGACGAGCACATCGGCCACGTCGGTTGTCTTGAGACCTTGGGCCTTGGCAGTAGCCGTAAAAGCCGCCAGACTGGCGGCGGGCGCGGCCTGCTGGGCCAGCGCCAAGCCCGGCAGGGCGAGCGCGGCTGCCAGCGTGAGCCCGCGATAACCCAAGCGAGTAGAGAACAACGTCATAGAAAAGGAATTAAGTAAAAAAGGCTTCGCAAACGCAAGGTGCCAAAGATAAACACATTTTCCAGATTGACGCCATTTATTTTTCCTGCGTAAAGAGCACGCAACGCCAACGTTATTTTTTTGCCGGGCCGGGTCGCCAATCTACCCGAATACCGCCAGCTTGCTGAGCACGTCCCACAGCACCACGCCGGCCGCCACGCTCACGTTGAGCGAGTGCTTGGTGCCGAGCTGCGGAATCTCCACGGCGGCCTCGCAAAGGGCCAGTACCTCATCGTCGACGCCGAAAACCTCATTGCCCAGCACCAGGGCCAGCGGGCGGCCCGGCGCGGGCTGGAAGGCGGGTAGCAGCACCGAGCCGGTAGTTTGCTCCACGGCCACGAGCTGGTAGCCCGCGGCCACGAGCTGCCGGGCGGCTTCGAGGGTGGTAGTAGTGTAGGTCCAGGCCACCGACTCAGTACTGCCGAGGGCGGTTTTGGTGATTTCGCGGTGCGGCGGCTGGCCGGTCACGCCGCAGAGGTAGATATGCTCCAGGGCAAAGGCGTCGGCGGTGCGAAACACGGCGCCCACGTTGTGTAGCGACCGCACATTGTCGAGCACCAGCACCACCGGGCTTTTGGGCGTGGCTTTAAAATCGGCGACCGGCAGCCGGTTCAGCTCCGGCATGGTGAGTTTGCGCATAGTTTTTTGAGCCGTTAGCTTTTGGCTGTTAGCTGTTAGCTTTTTGGGGAAGGAATAAGGCCCGCAAAACGGGCACATTCCGGCGTAATTTAGAGTTTTTAATAGAGAAGCTGGGCTATCAAAGCACCAGGCAATTCTCATTATGTTGGCTGTCAAGAGAAAGCTACTAGCTAACAGCCAAAAGCTCACAGCTACATGTCTACCGCTTCCGCCCCCGCCACGCCGCCCACCAAATTCGCCATTAAGTCGCTGGGGCCCGACCACATCAAGCCCGCCGCCGTGGCTGATACACCGCTCATGCGGCAGTACTACCAGCTCAAAACCGAGCATCCCGGCGCGGTGCTGCTGTTTCGGGTGGGCGACTTCTACGAGACCTTCGGCGAGGACGCCGTGACGGCCGCCCGCATCCTCGATATCACGCTCACCAAGCGCGGGGCGGGCACGGCCAGCGAGGTGGCCCTGGCAGGCTTCCCGCACCACGCCCTCGATACCTACCTGCCCAAGCTCGTGCGCGCCGGCCAGCGGGTGGCCATCTGCGACCAGCTCGAAGACCCCAAGCAGGCCAAGGGCCTCGTCAAGCGGGGCATTACCGAGCTCGTGACGCCCGGTGTGAGCCTGTACGACAATACCCTGGAGCGCCGCCAGAACAACTACCTGGCCGCCGTGCACTTCGGTAAAGCGGAGGCCGGCATTTCATTTCTCGACATCAGCACCGGCGAGTTTCTGGCTGCGCAGGGCACGGTGGACTACCTGGGCAAGCTGCTGCAAAATTTCCGGCCCGCCGAGGTGCTGTTTTGCAAGCGTAGCCGAACCGAGTTTGAGAACAGCTTCGGCCCCGACTTCTGCACCTACGCGCTCGACGAGTGGGTATTTGGGCCAGATTACGCCCACGACACGCTCACGCGGCACTTCCGCACTACCTCGCTCAAGGGCTTCGGCGTGGATAACCTGCGCGAAGGCGTAATCGCGGCCGGCTGCATCCTGCACTACTTGGCCGAAACCAAGCACACCGACATTCAGCACATCGCCAGCCTGGGCCGCCTGGAGGAAGACAAATACGTGTGGCTCGACCGCTTCACGGTGCGCAACCTGGAGCTGGTGCAGGCCCAGCACCCCGGCGGCGTGCCGCTCATCGACATTCTCGACCAAACCCTGACGCCGATGGGGGCCCGCCTGCTGCGCAAGTGGGTGGTGCTGCCGCTGAAGGAAGTCAGCCAGATTCAGCGGCGCCTCGACACCGTGGCCGCCCTCGTGGCCGAACCCGAGCTGCTCGAAGAGGTCCAAACCCAGCTGCGTCCCATCAACGACCTGGAGCGCCTCATCTCCAAAGTGGCCGTGCGCCGCGTGAATCCCCGCGAGCTGTTGCAGCTGGCCCGCGCGCTCGAAAGCATCGCCCCGCTACGCGAAAAGCTGGCCGCCTCGGGTGTGCGCGCCCTCGAAAAGCTGGCCGACCAGCTCAACCCCTGCGCCTCGCTACGCCGCGAGATTCAAGCTAAGATTCGCCCCGACGCGCCCGTGCTCACCAACCAGGGCCACGTCATTATGGACGGCGTGGACGCCGAGCTCGACGAGTTGCGCGGGCTGGCCTTCTCGGGCAAGGACTTCTTGCTCAAAATGCAGCAGCGCGAGCAGGCGGCCACGGGTATCTCGTCGCTGAAAGTGGCTTACAACAAAGTGTTTGGCTACTACCTTGAAGTCAGCAACGCCCACAAGAGCAAGGTGCCCGCCGATTGGATTCGCAAGCAAACGCTCGTGAACGCCGAGCGCTACGTAACCGAGGAGCTGAAAACCTACGAGGAGAAAATCCTGAACGCCGAGGAACAGCTGTTTGCCATCGAAAGCCGCATTTACCAGGAGGTAGTGCTGGCGGCGCTCGACTTCGTGAGCCAGGTGCAGCAAAACGCCCGCGCCATCGGCGTGCTCGACTGCCTGGCCTCGTTTGCGGCCACGGCGCGGCAGTACCGCTACACCCGGCCGTTGGTCAACGACGGGCCGACGCTCGACATCAAGGGCGGGCGCCACCCGGTAATCGAGCGGCAGCTGCCGCCCGGCGAGAGCTACATTCCCAACGACTTGTGCCTGAGCCAGGACGACCAGCAGATCGTCGTGATCACCGGCCCCAACATGGCCGGTAAGTCGGCCCTGCTGCGCCAAACCGCCCTCATCGTGCTGCTGGCCCAGATCGGCTCGTTCGTGCCCGCCGAAGAAGCTACGGTGGGCATTATCGACAAGATTTTCACCCGCGTGGGGGCCAGCGACAACCTCAGCAAGGGCGAAAGCACCTTCATGGTGGAGATGACCGAAACGGCTTCCATCCTGAACAATCTTTCCAGCCGCAGCCTCGTGCTGATGGATGAGATCGGGCGTGGTACCAGCACCTACGACGGCATCAGCATAGCCTGGGCCATCGTGGAGCACCTGCACAACAACCCCAAGGCCAAGGCGAAGACGCTGTTTGCCACCCACTACCACGAGCTCAACCAGCTGGCCGACGACTGCCCCCGGGTGCGCAACTACCACGTGGCCGTGCAGGAGGCCGACGGCCGGGTGCTGTTCCTGCGTAAGCTGCGGCCCGGCGGCTCCGAGCACTCGTTTGGCATCCACGTGGCGCGCATGGCCGGTATGCCGTCGGCCGTGGTGCTGCGGGCCAACGAGATCATGCACCACCTGGAGCAGGAGCGCACCCAAACCGGCCTCACGGAAATTGACCCCGATGCCCCCACAGAGTTCGATGAGGTGCTGGCCGGGCTGGAAGCCAAAAATTCCCCCGCTCCCCAGCCCGCCGCTACCCCGAAGCCCCGCGCCACTACGGCCGTCGCCTCGGCTCCGCGCGTGCAGCTCAGTATGTTCGAGCCCGGCGACCCCAAATTGGAGCACTTGCGCGAGCAGCTGCAAACGCTGGACATCAATACTCTTACGCCCATCGAGGCGCTGTTGAAGTTGCAGGAATTGAAGGGGCTGATTTAATAGTAGCGCGAACTTTGTAGTCCGCGGTTGTGAGGCTGCTTGCTTATCAACATCCTTAAACGCGGACTGCAAAGTCCGCGCTACTATTTTAAGTAGTGCGCCTGCACGAGACGCATGGCAGCCGTCGCATCGGCCACGCACACGCTGCACGCGGTACCCACGCCGTTGACTGGGCCTTCGTATTCCCAGGTGAAAGTTTTGGGCGCCGCGCCCGTGGCATCGCTCACGAGTAGGGTGTTGCCGCTGGGCACCACGTACAGCGTGCGGCCGCTTAGAAATTTTACCTTGAAGCCGGGCTGCCCATTCGGCTTCGCGGGGCCGAGGTAGCGCACCTGGGCGTCTTCGCGGTTTGCGCCAGCGGCGTAGCCCACGTCGGAGCGGCGGCCGTTGAGGGTCCAGAAGCTGAAGTGCTCGTAGCTGGCCGTGCCCGGCTGGCCGTAGCCGTAGTTGGCCACTTGGTTTTGGGCCTGGGCCGGGCGGGTGGCCAGCGTACCCGCGCCGAAGGCCAGAACGCAGAAAGCAGAAGAAAAAGACGACATGGCGAGATGCGGCGGGCCGCGGAGGCCCCCGCTGGCCCTACGTAAAAGCCGCGCCGTAAGCTGCCGTGCACTAGCGCTTACGCCGGTCAGCGCCAGTGAACCCCGCGCCGAAAACCCGTGTTTAAAAGGAATCCATCGGCCTAGTGGCTAGCGTATAGCTTAGCCCCCGCACTTTTCTTTCCTTGCACTCATGACTAAGCTTTTATCGGCCGCTTCCGGCCTCGGCCTGCTGGCCTTGCTCACGGCCTGCGGCTCGCAGCAGCCTGCCCAGGCGCAGGCCCAAACCCCGACCGCCCCGGTGGCTTCCACGGGGGGCTTCGCACCCAAAGACCTTACCGGGCTGGCCCAGGCCACCTTCGCCGGCGGCTGCTTCTGGGCGCAGGAAGAGGCGTTTGAACAGCTTAAGGGCGTGAAGCAGGTGGTGAGCGGCTACGCGGGTGGCACCGTGCCGCACCCCAGCTACGAGCAGGTAGCCGGCCAGCAAACCGGCCACGCCGAATCGGTGAATATCTACTACGATCCCAAGGTAATCAGCTACCAGGAGCTGGCTGATATTTTCTTCACGGCCAGCCACGACCCCACGCAACTCAACCGTCAGGGCAATGATACCGGCCCCGAGTACCGCTCAGTGGCCTTCTACCGCACGCCGGCGGAAAAGACTGCCTTGGAGCAAACCATCGCCAAGGTCAATGCTTCTAAGCAGTACGGTAGTAAGATTGTGACCCAGGTAGTGCCCTTCAAGCAGTTTTGGGATGCCGAGGACTACCACCAGGGCTACTATCGCCTGCACCCCGATAACCCGTACATCGTCAACGTATCGGAGCATAAGGTAGCCCACGTGCGCAAGCTCTTCCCGCACGATTTGAAGCCGAATCTGCCCGCTTTATAAGCCAGAGGTCAGCACCTTCAGCCGCAAAAAAGCCCGCCTCGCTTTCATAGTAGCGAGGCGGGCTTTTTGAACGAAGCTACTAGCCGAAACCTTAGCGGGCCGTCACGCTGGCAGGGGCACTCGCGGCCCAGCGACGGGCGGCCGTCGCATCGGCAAAATATTGGGTGTCGAACGGGATGTGCTCGGTAGCACGCTGGATGATATTAGTAATACCCATGCGGTTGAGCGCATCCTGCGACTCGACGATGGCCAGCCGCCGCACGCCGAGCTTGGCAAATTCGGGAAACCACTCCTGGTTTATCCAGTCCTGGTCGGCGGGGCGGATGGTGCGCAGCAGGGTATTATTGGCTACCCAGCCCTTCACGCGGTATTGCCGGGCCAGCCGCAGTGCCTCGGTGAGCGACGAGCGCAGCTGCTCGGAATTGACGAAGCCCAGCCACTCGGTTTCGAGAGTAGCCCCGGCCGGGTCGTGGTGTAACTGTACAAATGAAGTATGGTAAACAATCGACATAAGGTAGATAAAACGGCTCTGCAAACAGTACGAGTAGTATTTTACCCAAAAATACGATTTAAGTACCGATTTTTACGTGATTTGACCGGGTTTAGCTGCCCTGACTATCAACTCCTTTTCCTCGCTATCTCTTTTTACTGATGTTGGAGTCGAAGCTGCCCGACGTGGGGGCCAGCATTTTTTCGCGAATGACGCTGCTAGCCCAGCAAACCGGGGCCATTAACCTGGCGCAGGGATTTCCCGATTACGACCCGCCGCTGATGCTGCGCCAGGCCCTGGCCCGGCACGCGCTGGCTAGCGGCAGCCATCAATACGCGCCCATGCCGGGGCTGCTGCGGTTGCGCCAAGCCATTGCGGCGCAGGTGGGCCGGCTGCAAGCCGATGCCCCCACCCCCGACGCTGAAGCGGAAATTACCATCACGGCTGGCGCTACCGAGGCGCTGTACGGGGTGCTGGCTGCCGTGGTGCGGCCCGGCGACGAGGTCATCATCCTGGAGCCCGCCTACGACCTCTACGGGCCGGCTGTACGGCTGCAAGGCGGCGTGCCGCGCTACGTGCGCCTGCCCACCACCGATTTTCGCCCCGACTGGGCCGCCGTGCGGGCCGCCTTCACCGAGCGCACTCGGCTCATCATGGTCAACTCGCCGCACAACCCCAGCGGAGCCGTGTTCGACGAGGCCGACTGGGCCGCGCTGGCTGCCCTCACCGAGGGTACCGACGTGCTGGTGCTGTCGGATGAGGTGTACGAGCACTTGGTGTTCGACGGGGTGGCCTCGCGCAGTGCCCGCCAGCACCCGGCCCTGCGGTCGCGCAGCTTCGTGGTCTCGTCGTTTGGCAAAACCTACCATGCGACGGGGTGGAAGGCGGGCTACTGCCTGGCCCCGCCGGCCCTCACGGCCGAGCTGCGGCGGGTGCACCAGTTCCTGACCTTTTCGGTGAGTACGCCTACTCAGCACGCCCTGGCCGACGTGCTCGAAGCCGACCCGGACGCCGCGCACGCCCGTAGTCTGGCAGGCTTCTACCAAGCCAAGCGCGACGAGTTTGTGGGCCTGCTGGCGGGTGCCGGCTGGGAGCTACGGCCGGTGCCCGGGGGCTACTTCGTGCTGGCGGGCTACGGGCAGTTTTCAGCGCTCGGCGACCTAGCCTTTGCCGAGGAGCTGGCCCGCCGCTGGAGCGTGGCGGTGGTGCCGGTATCGGCCTTTTACCACGACGGCTACGACCCGGGGCTGGTGCGCTTCTGCTTCGCCAAAGAAGCGGCGACGTTGCAGGCCGCTGCCCGGCTACTGCGGCAAGGACCGAAGAAATAAATTAAAGAACAATTACAAAGTATAACAGTACACTATTAAAAGTCAGTCTTAGATAGAAGCTTGGCGACGGGCGACTGACGTTAACGACCATGAACGACCTCACGATATCGCTGGTGCAGGCCAGTCTGCACTGGCACGACCCAGCCGCTAATCGGGCGCAGCTTGCCGGGCTGCTGGCCTCGGCCCTGCCCAGTGCGGGCCTCACCGACCTGATTGTGCTGCCCGAGATGTTTACCACCGGCTTCAGCATGAACGCCTCTTCCCAGGCTGAAGAACACCCTGGCCCCACACTGGCCTGGATGCGGGCGCAGGCCGCCTTTTACGATGCCGTAGTGACGGGCAGCGTGCTTACTCGTGCTGGCACCGCCTACTACAACCGCCTGCTGTGGGTGCGCCCCGATGGCTCGTACAGCACCTACGACAAGCGCCACTTGTTTCGGCTGGCCGGTGAGCACGAGGTGTACACGCCCGGCACCTGCCGCCTCACTGAGGAATGGCGGGGCTGGCGCATTCGGCCGCTCATCTGCTACGACTTGCGCTTCCCGGTGTGGAGCCGCAACGATCCGCGCCAGCCCTACGACGTGCTGCTGTACGTGGCCAACTGGCCCCAGCCCCGGGCCGAAATCTGGCGCACGCTGCTGCGGGCCCGGGCCATCGAAAACATGGCGTACACGGTGGGCGTCAACCGCTTGGGCACTGATGGCGCGGGCCACGAATACTCGGGCCAGTCGGCACTGCTCGACATTCACGGCGACTACCTGGCCCAGGCCGGCAATCTACAAACCGTGCTCACGCACACCCTGAAGGCCCAGCCGCTCTACGACATGCGCGAAAAGCTGCCTTTCCTGCTCGACGCCGACGAATTCAGTCTGCCCGACTGCAAGTGAAATCACTACCTACTGCGTCACTGCCAGGCGCTGACTGGTGCTGAGACCGTCGGCCGCGGTGGCCTGCACCACGTAGAGGCCGGGCGCCAGGCCCGTAAGGTCGAGGCGGTGGGTGCGCGCCAGCGGGCCGGCGGGCCGTACCAAGCGGCCGGTCAGGTCGAGGAGCTGCACGCGGGTGGGCTGGGCGGTTTCGGCCGTGGCGGCCTGGGCGGCGGGGTTGGGGTAGACGCTGAGGGCCAGCGCGGCCACGGCTGCGGGCTGAGTAGCCAGCGCGGTGCCCGTGCGGCCGAGATAGCTCACGAGCCCGCCGGTTTCGGTGCCGATGTAAAGCTCGGGCTTGCCGTCGCGGTTTAGGTCGGCAGCGGCGGCGGCAAAGCGCAGCACGAAGCCCTTGCCCAGCCGGGCGGGTTCGTACTGGGCGGTGAAATTATTGAAAAATAAGTTGGTAATGCCCGTGAAGGCGGTACCCTGGCTACGGAAATCTTTGTAAAGCGTGACCGTGCCGCGCCCGTCGAGTGTCAGTAGGTCGGGCTTGCCGTCGCCGTCGAAGTCGGCTACGGCCGGGGCCAGGTAGGGCGGGCGGCTACCGGCGCTCAGCAGCTGGCCGTAGTCGGCGTTGGCCAGCACGAAGAGGTTGTCGACGTTGCCGCCGGCCGCCGCGCCCTGGTTGCGGAAGTAGCGCAGGCTACCGCCCGTTTCCTGGGTATCGTTGGTACCGAGCAGCAGATCCACGTAGCCGTCGCCATCCACGTCGAAAAAGCACGGCGTGTCGCCCTGCCGGGCGGGGAGCACGCCGCTGCCCGCCGCGCCCTGCGGCTTGAAATAGCTGGCCCGGGTCGGGTTGAAGCTGACCGGCTGGCCAGCGGCGGCGGTGTTCAGGATGTAGTTGAGCTGATTGGTAGTACCGTTGTAGGCCGAGTACACCAGGTCGAGGGCGCCGTCGCGGTTGAGGTCGACCAGCGCCGGACGCAGGCTCTCAAATCGGACGCTGGGCGTGAGCGCCGCCGTGGCGGCCAGCCCCAGGTAGTCGTCGGTCACGAGCCGGAATACCGGTCGGGCGGCCGTACCCACGTTGCGGTAGTAGGTGAGGCTGGCGCGGTAATAGCCGCCCACCAGGTCGGCTTGGTTGGCTAGCAGCAAGTCCGTGAGCCCGTCGCCATCGATATCGCCGAAGGCCGGGGCGCTACCCTCGCTTACGTCGAGCATGTCGTTTTGCAGAAAGCCATCGCTGGCCAAACTGAAGCTGGGTACCGCCGAGGCACTGGCTGCCGCGTTTTGGTACAGCCGCACGCTGCGCCGCAAGCTCACCCGGTCGAGCGAATTATCGGCCATGTTGGGCGCCACGACCAAGTCGGGCACGCCGTCAAAATTGGCATCGAAGGAATACGGCGCCGGGAACATTGGCAGGTTGACCGGCGCGGCGGCCGATGGAAAGGCGCTGCTCGTGCCACCCGCCGTGAGCAAGCCGCTCACGGTCGAGGAGCCGCTATTAAGCAAGCGCGTGAGCTGCGGGCAGTTGTCGCGGCCGTCGAGCAGGTCGAGCTTGCCGTCGCCGTTGAGGTCGAGCAGTAGGATACTATGGCCCGGGCTGTGCGTCAGCCGGTAAGATTGGCAGGGCGTAACGCCCCCAAACAGGTACGAGCTGCAATCGGCGCAGCTTACCATCTGGCCCCAATAATTGGTGCTCTGCGCAAAGCTGCTAACGCCCCCGCAGCCGCCGGTGCTGGTGTTGAGGTATAATTCCAGCGCGGTCGAGCCTACAAAATCATAGGTCATGATGTCGAGCCGGCCATCGCCGTTCACGTCCTGAATGGACGGGGTGTTATACGCACCGATATTTAGGTTGCTAATAAAGCCGTTGGCTACCGGGAATGACAACTGGTTGTTAGTCAGAGCAAACGTAGGCCGCCCGCCCGTGCCTGCCACGTTGCGAAACACGCGGATGTCGCCGCCGCTGGCGTAAGTAAATAAGTCGGCGCGGCCGTCGCAGTCGTAGTCGCGCAGCAGCACCCAGCCCGAGAGGTCGCTCGGGAATAGCGACTCGTAATCGGGTGCGTACTGCCAGCGGCGGCCGGTGCCGTTGGGTGCCGCCACGTTGAGAAACGTGTAGCTACGCGCCGTCTGGCGGTCAAAGGCGTAGAGGTCGGCCTGCCCGTCGCCGTCGAGGTCGATGGTACTGAACTGCGGCGTATTAAAGCCGCCCACCCAGGCCTGGGCCAGCGTGTCGGTACCCTGCACCACCTTGGCCACGCTGCCGAATCCAAAGCCGAACGGCAGCGTTTGTGCCTGCGCCTGCCCCGCCAGGGCTAACCCCAACACTCCCAGTAAAAAAGAACGCCGCATAAGAAAACCGCTAAAGCCCGTGCCCGCTAACAACGCCAGCCGGGCCGTAAGTTGCACCCGATAATGGGGAATTGGGTATGAAGTGGAAAGAAGCCGGGGCCGAATCAATACTACGTAGCGCCATTTTTTCCGCTCAACTTCCCATTGATACTTAATGAGATGAAACTCTACGAGCATTACCTCGCCGCGCAAGGCCAGGTCAGTACCGATTCGCGCCAACCCCAGCCGGGAACGCTGTTTTTTGCCCTCAACGGCCCTAGCTTTCGCGGGGCCGACTTTGCGCCTGGGGCCATTGCGCAGGGTGCCCGCCACGCCGTGGTCGACGACCTCACACTGGCTGCCCAGGACCCCACCCATTATACCTACGCCCCCAATCCGCTGGCTGCCCTGCAAGCCCTGGCCCGCGAGCACCGCCGCCGCTTCCGCGGCCCCGTGCTGGCCATTACCGGCTCCAACGGCAAAACTACCACTAAGGAGCTGCTGACGGTGGTGCTGGCCCAGAAGTATAACGTGCTGGCTACCATCGGTAATTTTAATAACCACATCGGCGTGCCGCTCACGCTGCTGCGCCTACGCCCCGAGGAGCACGACTTCGCCGTGATTGAGATGGGGGCCAACCACCAGGGCGAAATTGCGGCCTACTGCCAGTGGGCCGAGCCCACCCACGGCCTCCTCACCAACATCGGTAAAGCCCACCTCGAAGGCTTCGGCGGCGAGGCGGGCATTGCCAAGGGTAAGGGAGAGCTGTTCGACTACCTGGCCAGTCACGGCGGAACGCTGTTCGTAAATACGCTCGACGCGAAAATTCCGGCCGTAGCCGCCGCCGCTACGGCCGCGCTTGCGGCTGGCTCCGCGCCGGCCCTGGCTACCTACCCCGGCCCGGCCGACGCGTACCCGGCTACTTTCCTGCGAGCCGACCCCGGCCTGCACCTGCGCCTCGGCGACGGCACTGAGGTGGCTGCCCAGCTCACCGGCGACTACAATTTCCCCAATATGGCCGCCGCTGCCGCCGTGGGGGCATTTTTCGGGGTGTCTACCGCCGAGATAGCTGCCGCCCTAGCCAGTTACAACCCGCAGAATAACCGCTCGCAGCTAGCCCGCACCGCTCGGGGCAACGACCTCATCCTCGACGCCTACAACGCCAACCCCAGTAGCATGGCCGCTGCCCTGCGCAGCTTTGCTCAGCGGCCCGTGGCGGCCGGCCAGGGCCGCTGGGTTATCCTGGGCGACATGTTCGAGCTGGGCGAAAGCGCCGAGGCCGAGCACCGCGCCCTGGGCGAGCTGCTAACCGAGCTGCGGCTGGAAAACGTGCTGCTCATTGGCCCGCTTATGCAGGCCGCCGCTGCGGTGCACCCCGCCGCGCACTACTTCGCCGATAAGTCGGCGGCGGCGGTGTGGCTGGCCGGGCACCCGGCCGCCGGCCAGCTTGTGCTACTCAAGGGCAGCCGGGGCATGGGGCTGGAAACGCTGGTGCCGCTGCTGTAAAGTAGGAGTGAGACCACCGCCTAGCTTGCCTTCGGCGCGGGTAATTGCTGTAAAACAGCAATTACCCGTTCTTTTTCGAAGTAGCTTCGAGCCCTAAAACGGATTCTGCAAGTCGGCCAGCGTGGGCAGTATCGCATCTTTGGGCGAAACGAGCTTTTCGCCCTCGTACTCCCAGTCGATACCTAGCGCCGGGTCGTTCCAGAGTACGCCGCCCTCGGTGGTGGGAGCGTAGTAGTCGGAGCACTTATAGAGAAACAGCGTATTGTCTTCCAGCGCTACGAAGCCGTGGGCGAAGCCTTCGGGTACGTAAAAGGCGTTGCCCAACTCGGCGGTGAGCAGCACTTTGGCGTGCTGGCCGAAGGTGGGCGAGCGGTGACGCAGATCTACTACTACGTCGAGGGCGCGGCCCTGGGCTACGCGTACCAGCTTGGCCTGAGCGTGGGGTGGGCGCTGAAAATGCAGCCCGCGCAGGGTGCCGGCCTTCGAAATGCTTTGGTTGTCCTGCACCCAATGGTGGCGGGGCAGACCCAGCCCTTCCATCGTGCGGGCGCTGAACGACTCGAAGAAAGCGCCGCGCGGGTCGCCGAAAATGCGAGGCCGGAATTCCAGCAGGCCGGGCAAAGAATGGGTAATTACTTCCATAAGTGGTGAAATGGTGAACCAGTGAATAGTGAGTTGGGGAGTAGTAGAGTGATGACAACGCAGTTGCAAAGACAAAACTCACTACTCCCCATCTCGCTATTTCACCGTCGGCCGGCCTCGGCTACGGCGTCGAGGTATTGGCGCAGCACGAGCTGCTCATCAAATTTTTCTTCGGCTAGCTGCCGGCTCGCGGTGCCCATGGCTGCCAGTCGCTCGGGCGGCAATTGGGCCACGGTGAGTAGCTTGTCGGCGAGGTCGGCGGCGTCGCGCACCTGGCAGAGATAGCCATTGCGACCGTGCTGCACGGTTTCGCGGCAGCCAGGTACGTCGGTCGTTACCAAGGGTTTGCCGCAGGCTGCCGCTTCGAGCAGGGTTTTGGGCGTACCCTCGCGGTAGCTGGGTAGTACCACGCAGTCGGCGCGGTGCAGGTGGGCAGCCACGTTGTCGGAAGTACCCAGGTAGTCGATGTTGCCTTCTTGGAGCCACTGCTCGAAGGTGGCCCGCGTTACGCCCACGCCGCCGGCCTCGTCGATACTCCCCAGAAGCTGGAGGCGCACCTTGTCGGCCCCCAGCGTAGCCCGCAGCTGTTTGGCTGCTTCAAAATACTCGACAATACCTTTTTCGTACAGCACCCGCGCCACCATAAGAAAGGTAAACGGCTCGTTGGGCATCTTTTCGCGGGCTGGCTCGGGCCGGAAGCGCGTCAAATCGACGCCCGAGCCGGGCACCAGGCCAGTGAGCGCCGGCTTGATGAGCCCGCCCCGGATGAAGAGCTCGCGGTCGTCGTTATTCTGGAAAAACACCTTCTCTGGAAAGCGGAAGGCCAGCCGGTACAGGCCCTTCACCACTTTACTTACCAGATTTTCAACAATGAACGCCGTACCCAGGCCGCTCACGTTGTTGATGCTGGGCACGCCCGCCAGCCGCGCCGCCAGCGTACCGTAGATGTTGGGCTTGATGGTAAAGTGCAGGACCACGTCGGGTCGCTCGCGCTTGTACACCGCCACGAAGCGGCGCGTGAGCTGGGCATCCTTGATGGGATTGGTACCCTTATTTTCCATCAGAATGGGCACGTAGCGGCAGCCTAGTTCGCTGGCCAGCCGGTCGGAGTAGGCATCGGGCGGCGCAATGGCCAGCACCTCGTGGCCCGCCGCTTGCAGCGCTTTAACCAGCCCACGCCGGAAGTTCCAGATATTCCAGGAAGTATTGATAACTAAGGCAACGCGCACAGGAAGCAGAATAAACTAAGAAACGGGGCTCAAACGAGGCAAAGGTCGGGCTGGATGCCTCGCCGCCCACTATTTCCCTCATTAAACTACCGTTGGCGGTTACTTTCGGGATGATTTTTGCGTTATAATTCCACAATGAAGCTTTTCAAATTGGCTGGCTTGGTGCTAGCGGGACTGGCCTCGGCCGTAGCGGCGCAGGCCGCCCCGCCCGTACCCGGCCAGCTCTTGTACCAGAAAAACTGCCAGCGCTGCCACGGTAAAGACGGCCGCCTGGGCCTCAACGGTGCGCACGACCTCACCAAGAGCAACCTCAATGCCTTCGGGCGTACCTATTTGGTGACGAATGGGATGCGCAAGATGCCGTCGTTCAGTAAAACCCTGACGCCCGCCCAGATTGAGCAGGTAGTTGCTTATTCTCTCACGCTTAAATAATTGCCGGTTGTTGATTGGTAAAGGGTAATGACCAGCTAACGATTGATAACTAACAATTAATAATTGATATAATGTCTAAATCCAAAGACAACAATGGGCAGGGCAGTACCCGGCACATCGGGGCTACCGACCACACGCCCGCCCGCCGCGACGTCAAGCTCAATCGCTTGCTGAAAACCAAAACCTACGAAACCGCCAAGCAGGCCGAAACGGCCGTGCTGGTGAGCGTGCCCCCGCGCCGCCAAACCGACGCGCAAACTACTGAATACCTCGACGAGCTGGCTTTTCTCATCGAAACGGCCGGAGCCGTGGCGACCAAGCGCTTCGTGCAGAAGCTCGACAAGCCCGACATCCGCACCTACGTGGGCGAGGGCAAGCTGGCCGAAATCAAGGCCTGGGTGACCCACGAGAAAACCAGCATGGTCGTCTTCGACGACGACCTCTCGCCCTCGCAGCTTCGTAACCTGGAGGCCGAGCTGAAAGTAAAAATCGTGGACCGCTCGCTGCTCATTCTCGACATCTTCGCGCTGCGGGCCAAGTCGGCTACTTCGCGCACGCAGGTGGAGCTGGCTCAATATCAGTACTTACTACCCCGCCTTACTGGTCTCTGGACTCACTTGGACAAGCAGCGGGGTGGCGTGGGCATGAAAGGCCCCGGTGAAACAGAAATCGAGACCGACCGTCGTATCGTGCGCGACCGCATCGCCTTTTTAAAGGAGAAGCTCGAAGACCTCGACAAGCAGGCCCAGACCCAGCGCAAGACGCGTACCCAGACCATCCGGGTGGCGCTGGTGGGCTACACCAACGTGGGCAAGAGCACGATCATGAACCTGCTGGGCAAGGCCGAAGTCTTCGCCGAAAACAAGCTGTTTGCTACCGTCGATGCTACTACGCGCAAGGTGGTGCTCGACAACCACGTGCCGTTTCTGCTCTCCGACACCGTCGGATTTATTCGCAAGCTGCCCACCAAGCTCATCGAGAGCTTCAAAAGCACGCTGGACGAGATTCGGGAGGCCGATTTGCTCATCCACGTCGTGGATATTTCGCATCCGGCCTTCGAGGAGCACATCGCGGTCGTGAACGAAACGCTCCGCGAAATCGGCGCGGCCGATAAGCCCGCCTTACTTGTCTTCAACAAGATAGACCAGTACTCGGCCGAAGAAAATCCGGCCCCGAGATTTGAGCCCGAGCCCGGCGACGACGAGTGGCCCACCGACCAGCTGGAAGCCGCGCCGCGCCCGCCGCTGGAACAGCTTCAGGAAACTTACATGGCCCGCATGCACGACCCGGTGGTATTCATCTCGGCCCAGCAGCGCGAGAACATTGAGGCCCTGCGCGAGCTGCTGGCCCGTCGCGTGGGCGAATTGGCCGCCCAGCGCTTTCCGCACTTCCAAGCCAGCTACGGCGCGGTTGAGTAGGCGGTAGTTACGACCGACGATTGAGTTTTACTAAAAAAAGCCTGCCTTGATAAAGGCAGGCTTTTTTTAGTAACCAGTTTCGGAAGCCATCCTGAAAAAACACCTGTCATGCTGCTTAAGCAGGCTGGCCGCTTAAATGACTCACAGTACCCGGCATTGGCAAAGTGCAAACGAGGATTTATTGTCCTTGTCCAGAAAAAAAGTTGGGCGAAAAAGTGAGTTTAAATTGAATAGGCCATGATTCGACCTGATTCAGCTACTTAGCCGACGAGTTGCGGGAAAATAATGTGCGTTTTTCTCAATATGTTTGGCCCACGTTCTCCTTTTCCTAAAACCAATCCTCTTTTTATGAAAAAATACCTTTACCCCATCTTGATGGGTTTGGGTAGCGTGGGCTTTGCCGGTTCGGCCGCAGCCCAGGCCGTACCGGCCCACCGCCAGTGCTCAACCATGGAAGTGCTGGACCGCCAGCTGGCCGCCGACCCCGGCATGGCCGACCGCCTGCAAGCCATCAACCGGCAAGCGGCCGTGTACGCGGCTCAGAAAGCCAGCAACCCGCTGCAAAAAACGTCGTCGGCCGTTATCGTCACCATTCCGGTGGTGGTGCACGTGCTCTACAACACCTCGGCCCAGAATATCTCGGACGCGCAGGTGCAGTCGCAGCTCGACGTGCTGAACGCGGATTTTCACAAGCTGAATGCCGACCGCAGCAAGGTGCCTTCGGCTTTTACCTCGCTCATCGGCGACGCGGGCATTCAGTTTGTGCTGGCCAAGCGCGACCCCAGCGGTAACTCAACCACGGGCATCGTGCGCAAAAGCACCACCGCCACCAGCTTCGACGACTCGGATAAGATGAAGTACAGCAGCAGCGGCGGCGATAATGCCTGGCCCGCCAGCTCGTACCTCAACCTGTGGGTGTGCAACCTGGGCGGCGGCCTGCTGGGCTACGCGCAGTTTCCGGGCGGAGCCTCGGCCACCGACGGCGTGGTAATTCTGTACTCGGCCTTCGGTAGCGGCGGCTCGGCCGTGAGCCCCTACAACCTGGGCCGCACCACCACCCACGAGGTAGGCCACTGGCTGAACCTGCGCCACATCTGGGGCGATGCCAATTGCGGCAACGACCAGGTGAGCGACACGCCCACCCAGCAAACCAGCAACTACGGCTGCCCCAGCTTCCCGCACGTTACCTGCTCCAATGGCTCGAACGGCGACATGTTCATGAACTACATGGACTACGTGGACGATGCCTGCATGCAGATGTTTTCGAGCGGTCAGGGCGACCGTATGGACGCGTTGTTTGCCAGCGGTGGGGCTCGGGTGTCGCTGCTGTCGTCGCTGGGCGGCACCGCGCCGGGCACGGGCGGGGGCGGCACCGGTGGCGGTGGCACGACGGTTACGTACTGCACCAGCCAAGGCGGCAACACGTCGTACGAGTACATCGACTACGTAAAGCTGGGTACCGGCATCGCCCGTACCAGCGGGGCCGACGGTGGCTACTACAACGGCACAGCTAGCACCGCCACCGTGGCGGCCGGCTCCAGCCAGACCATTAGCTTCTCGGCGGGCTTCTCGGGCTCAGCCTACACGGAATACTTTAAGGTGTATGCCGACTGGAACCAGGACGGCGACTTCCTCGACTCGGGCGAAATCCTCGTGAGCGCGGCGGCCAGCTCCAGCAGCGCCACCCGTACCGGTACCTTCACGGTGCCTACCACGGCCAAGAGCGGCCCCACCCGCCTGCGGGTGGTGATGAGCGATGCCAGCGGTACGACTAGCTGCGGCAGCTACAGCTACGGCGAAACGGAGGATTACACCATCTCCGTATCGGGCGGTGCCCGTCTCGCCGCCGGGGCCGACTCGTACAGCGTATTCCCCAACCCGGCCGCCGACGTGCTCAACATCCACCGCCCGGCTTCGGCCGACGCTGGCGCCCAACTGCAAGTGCACGTCTACGACCTGCGCGGGGCCGAGGTGCAAGGCCTCACGCTTACCGACGATGACCAGCTGCGCATCGGTGGCCTGAGCCAAGGCGTGTACCAGCTCACTATCAGCGACGGAACGACGACTTCTCACCAACGCTTTGTGAAGCAATAAGCGAAGGTCAATACCAATAAAAAAGGCCGGTCAGTACTGACCGGCCTTTTTTGTGTGCTTGAATTGGAAAGGTCGCTGCTGCTTCAATCCTTCCAAAATATTCCGTCATGCTGAGCTTGCCGAAGCATGACGGGACGAGGAGAGTAGACCACTACCTACTGCGCCGTCGCCGCGGGCAGCACGGCCGCCAGCTTCTTGCCGAGTTCTTCACCGCGCACGTTTTTGGCCACGATGCGGCCATCAGGGCCAACTAGGAAGTTTTGGGGAATGGAATTGATGCCGTAGAGCTGGGCCACGTCATTTTTCCAGAACTTGAGATCCGACACCTGCGTCCAGTTCAGGCCGTCGGCTTCGATGGCCTTCAGCCAGGCGTCGCGGCCGTTGGCGCGGTCGAGCGACACACCCAGCACCGTGAAGTTGCGGTTTTTGAATTGGTTGTAGTTAGCCACCACATTGGGGTTTTCGCCCCGGCAGGGGCCGCACCAGCTGGCCCAGAAATCAACCAGCACGTACTTGCCCCGGAAGTCGCGCAGCGAGACTGGCTTGCCGTTCACGTCGTTCTGGGTGAATTCGGGAGCCATCGCCCCCACGCTCGTGAGCTTGGCTTTAGCGATTTTGGCGGCGTACTCCTGGCCGGTTTTGCTGCTGCGCACGGCCGGGGCCAGGCCGTTGAAAATAGGCTCTACCTCGGCCGGGTCAATGGCGTAGCCCCCCAGCGAACTGAGCGCCGCCAGACTCACTTGGCTCTGGGGCTTCTCGGCGATATATTTGGCCAGTACCTTTTTTTGGTCGGCCATGACGGCTTCATACTGCTGGTCGATACTAGCTTCGAAAGCTTTGTCTTTGCGCTGCTCATCCGTGGCGGCACGGTAGGTAGCCATTACCTTATTAAGGCGTTCGGTGGTAGGCAGCAGGGCCGCCGTGAGCTGGGTATTATCCACGTTGAGGGGCGTACCTCCGGTCGTAGCGTGGGCCAGCGAATCGGGGCTGGTTACTTTGATGGTACCCGGCTCTAGGTACAGGCGGGTGTTGGCTATGGGGCGGTTGGTGGCAAAATGAGTGCCCGGCTTCACTACAAATAGCGTAGCGGCCGTGGGGCCATCCAGCACGGCTCCTTTGAAGGAAAACGCCCCATTCTTCACGGCTGCCGAATCCATTTTTACGTCAGTGCCAGCCGCGTAGCGTAGGTAAGCCATGGTCGAGACTTTGTTGCCCAGGCGCCCCTGCAACGTGTAAGCGCCCTTTTGACCCCAGGCCAGGGCGGGGCAGAGAAGAAGGGCCAGCGCCGCCTGCGTGGCCCGCGAAGAAGAAAGTATCGGCATAAAGAAAAAGTAAAGGGAAAAGGGCCGGCCGGCTAAGCCGCTGTTGCCGCGCAAGATAGCAACGCCAGTCATTCGAGCACCAAGTAGGGCGCCGCAGTCTGAGCGGGGCCAATCGACAGGTAGCTGGCGGGTGGTTCCGCAATAGCAGCCCAGCGCCTAGCTTAGCGCCATGAAAACGCTGTATTTAATGCGCCACGCCAAGTCGAGCTGGAGCTTTGACGAACTGAGTGACCAAGAGCGCCCCCTCAACGACCGTGGTCGCGACGACGCGCCCCGCATGGGCCAGGCCCTGGCCAAGCGCAGCATCGCCCTCGACCTGCTCGTGAGCTCGCCCGCCGTGCGGGCCCTGAGCACGGCCGTCCTCGTGGCCCGCGAGTTGAAATACCCGCACGATAAAATTCGAGTGGAGCCCTGCATCTACCAGGCCGACCTCGATACGATGCTGGAAGTCATCCGCGACCTGCCCGACGCGGCCAATTCGGTGCTGCTCACCGGCCACAACCCCACCTTTACCGACACGGCCAATTACCTGCTGCCCAGCAGCGGCCTCACCCACGAAATGCCCACGGCCGCCGTGGTATGCATCCGGTTTCAAACTGATCACTGGGCCGAAGCGGGTCCGGCTACGGCTGAATTCTACTTCTACGACTATCCTAAAAACGGCTAGCTCCGAGTAGTTTATCAAGGAAGTTTAGCCCGCGGGCGAACTGTGGGGGCCGGCGGCTGCGTACAAGGCCGCGGTAGCGCCGCCCGGTGCCCAACGTGAACAGTGGCCGGGCGCTCCGTGCTCACCGTCAAGCATTATCCGCATGAAAACTCTGCCCCGCGACCTAAGCTGGCTGCGCTTCAACGCCCGCGTGCTGCAAGAAGCCCAGTGCCCCACCGTGCCGCTGCTGGAGCGCCTCAAGTTCCTGGCCATTTTCTCGGCCAATCTCGACGAGTTTTTCAAGGTGCGGGTGGCGACGCTGCGGCGGCTGGTCAAGCTCAAGAAGAAAACCCGCGCCCAACTGCCCCAGGAGCGCCCCAAGCGCCTTCTGGCCGAGGTGCTGGCCGAGGTGCACCGCCAGCAGGAGGAGTTTGGCCGCACCTTTCGCGAGGTGCTGCTGCCCGAGCTACGGGCGGCGGGCATCCGGCTGCTCACCGCCGAAGAGCTGACCGACGACCAGTGCGAATGGGTGCGGGGCTATTTCGAGGACAACGTGCGCGACTTGCTCTCGCCCATTTGGCTGGACGACACGTTGCACCAGCTTTTTTTGAAAGACCAGGCCGTGTACCTCACCTTCGAGCTGAGCCAGCCGGTGGCCAAAACCAAGAAGGCCGACGCTGAGCGCGTGCTCATTATGGAGCTGCCCACCAAGCGGCACGGTGGGCGTTTTGTAGCGCTGCCGGGTGGCGCGGGCACGGCCGCCGACCCGCACCTCGTGCTGTTTCTAGACGACGTGGTGCGGGCGGGCGTGCCTAGTTTATTTCCGGCCTACAAAAAGGTGAAAGTGAATGCCATCAAGCTCAGCCGCGATGCCGAGCTTGATATTGAAGAAGAAATCTCGGGCGACCTGCTGGCCAAAATCCGCAGCAGCCTGGCTAAGCGTGCTACTGGCTACCCGGCCCGGCTGCTCTTCGACCCCGACACGCCCAAGAGCGTGCTGCGGGCCATCAAGCAGAAAACCGGTATCACCGACGAAGAAATGGTGGAGGGTAGCCGCTACCACAATTTCCGCGACTTTTTCGGCTTCCCCTCCTTCGGCCGATCCGATTTGCTCAACCCCGACTGGCCCGAGGTACCGCACCCCAGCCTGCCGCGCACGGGGCCGCTGCTACCGGCCATTGCCCAGCGCGACCACCTGCTGCACGTACCCTACCAGAGCTTCGACCCCGTGCCGCGCCTGCTGCGCGAGGCCGCCCGCGACCCGCAGGTGAGTGCCATCAGCATTACGCTCTACCGCGTAGCTCCCAAAAGCGCGATTGCCAAGGCGCTGCTCAAAGCCGTGAAGCACGGCAAGCAGGTGACGGCCGTAGTAGAGCTGAAGGCGCGCTTCGATGAGGAAAGCAATATGCACTGGGCCGAGAAATTGCAGCGGGCCGGGGCGCACGTCATCTTCACCCCGGCCGAGCTCAAGTGCCACGCCAAGCTGCTGCTCATAACGCGCCGCGACGAGGCCAGCGGCGGGCCCAGCCAGTACGCCTATCTCAGCTCGGGCAATTTCAATGAGGCCACGGCGGGGCTGTACGCCGACCACGGCCTGTTCACGGCCAATCCTGAGATTACGGCTGAGGTTGACCAGGTATTTCGCTATTTCATCACGGGCGAGGAGCCACACCACCTGCGCCACCTGCTCGTGGCACCCTTCACCCTGCGCAAGCAGCTACTCAAGCTGATTGCCGCCGAAATCAGCCGCGCCCGGCAAGGCGAAGAGGCGTACATTTTGCTGAAGGTGAATTCACTGGAAGATACCGGCATGATTGCCGCGCTCTACGAGGCCAGCCAGGCGGGCGTCCGCGTCGAGCTACTCGTGCGCGGCATCGGCTGCCTGCTGCCCGGCCAGCCGGGCCTGAGCGAGCACATTAGCCAGCACGGCTTGCTCGACCGCTATTTGGAGCACGCCCGCATCTACGTCTTCGGCAATGGCGGCCAGGAGAAGGTCTATGTGTCGTCGGCCGACTGGATGAGCCGTAATCTCAACCGCCGCGTAGAAGTAGCCTTCCCGCTGCTCGACGAGGCATTACGCGCCGAAATCCGCCATCTGCTTGACTTGGAGCGCCAGGATAACGTGAAGGCCCGCGACTTCGACAATACCTACGTGCAGCCCGCCGAGGGCCAGCCACCGGTGCGTGCCCAGGAGGCGCAGTACCACTACCTCAAAAAAATGGCGCGAGCCAGGAAGATGGCTATTGATGCGCCGAAGGTGACTAAATCAAAGAAAAAGGTAAAGTAGGTGGGGAAGGTATGAGGGTAGGGGGAGTATGAGTTATTCCGCTTACCCTCTTACCCCCTACCCTCATGCCCTGCCCCCTAACGCCGCACGCCCGCTTTTTCCAGCAGCTTACGCGGCGGCACCGCAAATACTTCCAGGCTAACGTAGGGCGCACCACCCAGCTTGGTGCGGACAATGCGTTCCCGGTCAGCATTGGTGCGGTCGAAGGCGTCGAAGGCGTAGTTGTAGCGGTAGCCGCCCTCGGCCCCCAGCCACAGAAAAGACAGCAACTCGCGCTCCCAGCGCAGGCGGAATTTAACCTCGGTTTCGCGGAGTTCCAGACTGCGCAGGGGCTGCTTGTTGGGGCCAAGGGGTAACTCCCGGCGCAGGGCCACGATGTAATTGAACCCATCCACGGAGTAGCCGGCGTAGAACAGCGAGCGCTCCGAGGCGTTGTAGCGCATCGAAACGCGGGCCGGAAACAGCGCTTCCACGCCCCAGCGGTCGTTGAACGTGCGGTTGTAGATGATGGCGGGATACAAGCTTAGCCGCCCAAAGGTGTAGCCGTATTGAAAGCCCACGCCCCACGAAAAGCGCGGGCTGCGCTTCCAGCCGTAAAAGGCTTCGGCCGAGGCACGTAGGTAGTTGGTGTTGCCGATGTCCGCACTTGAGTTGTAATCGCCTGACAGCTCAGTTTTTACCCGGGCCAGGTACCAGTGCACAGCATCAACGGGCCGAATGACGGCCAGTTGCACGCCGGTGCTCTTCAGGCCCTTGTTCTCCAAGTTGTCGAATAGGCCGTAGTTGGTTGGCTGGTCGCGAAACTTAAATTCCTCGCGGTCATAATTCAAGCCCACGATAACCTTGAGGTGAGGTCGGTTCCAGGCCGGAATGTAGCCCTTGAAGATAAGCCGACCGTTGCGGCGGGCGTCGGTGCTGTAGTCGCTCACGCCCGCCACCTGGCTGCTGGCCGCCACACTGAAGGGTGCCGTGCGCTCGTAGTGCAGAATGATGCCCTTGCTCGGTCCCATGCCCAGTACCGAGGGATTGGCAAACTGCTGCTTGTCGGCTAGATCAGCGCTGCCGCGGGCCGTATCGAGGGCGGTAGGGGCGGGGGCAGGGTAGATGCGGGGCACATCCTGGGCCAGCGCGGCCGTGGCGCTGGCTAGGGTGAGTAGGCCCGGCAGCAGGCCATTTTTCAAATGTGAAAAACTAGTAGTCGATGGCAGCATAAGACACGAGTATCCTTCAGCGGAACAGCCCGCGGCTCCTTACGTGAATTCTTTGTGAAAGGCTGTTTCGCCAAGATGAAGCAAGGGGATCTGCCCCCATAAAGCGTAAAGCCGGCTGGACTGGGTGCTGGGCCAATCCAACCGGCTTTTGCCTGAGTTGTCGAAAAAGATAAAATAGTTACCTGCTGATGACGTCGGCCTAAAACAGGAAGTCGAACCCTACAAACACTACCTGCTCTTCACCCACCGAATAGGTAACGTTGATGACCGTTTGGTCGAGGATATTCACGAACGCGCCGCCCCCGAAACCAGTGTGGAAGGCCGAGATGCCTTTGCGCGTATCCACGCCCGAGTACACGCGGCCGGCATCGGCTAGGCCCAGTACGCCAAAGGTGCCCGGGAAGAGATAGGCGTTGAATTTGAATAAGTGCAGGCGGGCCTCGAAGTTGCCGTAGAGGGCGTCGCGGCCGGCGAAGCGGGTGCGGCGGTAGCCACGGAGGTTGGTAGTACCCCCCAGTGTGTTGGCCTGGTAGAAGCGGTAGTCGCCGATGTTGTGCGCCCAGCCGATGCGCCCGGCGTAGGTAACGCGGAAGGGGA
>CAJYVK010000346.1 GCA_913778455.1 uncultured Hymenobacter sp.
CTGCTGCCAAACCCGAGAAAGCCCGCCGGTTACGGCGGGCTTTTTTTGTGCCCACGCTACTCGTCGTGCCCCGGCAGCGCCCGGGCCGGCGCGGCGCTGGCTGCCTTACTTTCCTGCGCGGCCGCTAGCTGGGCGGCGACCGAGGGCTGCTGGGCGATCCCCATAAGGTCGGGCTGGCCCGCATCGACCCAGGCCGTGTACCAGAAAGCCCCGATGAGTCGCGCCGCGTAGCGCAGCTGGCGCTCGACCTGGCCATTAAGCCGCCGGTGATAGGCCAGGCTGAACTCCCGCGAGTATACCCGAATGGTAAGATTACCACGCGGCTCGTAGCTGTACTTGCGGTCTTCGCTCAGTTCGGCCGACACGGCCTTCTCCATCTTGAACACCGAATCGACAGCAGCGTGGGACCGGGCCACAGCGGCCCAGGCGGCTTCGGCGGGCTGCGCCAGGTAGGGTGCCGGACCGGTGAGCAGGTCGTAGTCGGCGGCTTGCAACTCGGGCAGGCGCGATTCCCACAGGGCATGGATGCCGCGCTGGCCGGTCAGCTGGCCGTTGTAGTTACGGGTGGTGTGCAGGGGTACGCAGGCGTCGGCTACGTAGTGGCCCAGGTCGGCGGCCAGGTACAGGATGCGGTCGGTATCGCCGGCCTGGAAGGCAGCGGTGAGCTGATTCTTCATCATGGCTACCTGCCAGGGCACGATGCCGTGGCGTAGCAGCGAATCTTCGCCCCCCGCCAGGGCCACGGCATCGGTGTAGGCCCGGGGCAGGCCGCGGCGGGTGAGGGCACTGTCGCCGTACGCATCGACGTCGAGGAAGTGACGCGGGGCCTCGGTGGGCACCACCGTGCGGCGCGAGTCGGGCCGGGTAGCATTGTTGGTAAGGTAGTCGATGTTGGCCTTGAAAAACGGCAACATCTCGGGTGGCAGCGTGTACACGGCCAGCCGGTTGAGCAGCCGGTGGCCGAAGAAGCCCCAGGCTCGCGCCGGGCCGGCGGGGGTAATCAGCCCGAGCAGCAGCATATACCCGGCAAGCATCCTTTTCCGCATTAATTACTAGTCTGCTGAATGAGCTAGCAAATAACAAAGCTGCCGGCATATCTGGTGATATACCGGCAGCTTTTCTTAGGTAGCTCCGCTGGCCCCGCTGCCCGCTGGCGCGAGTTTAGGCGCAGCCGTAACTCGTGCCGACAAGTGGGGTGGAGTTTCCGAACTCCACTGCCGCGCCAGCGGCAAATTGGCGGCTGGGTAGTAGCAGGTAGAGCAGCAACTGTAGCATTGCCGTTGGTGCGGCTTTTTCGTAGTAGCTAACGTGAGTTATACGGTGCCGCGCTTACGTGGGGCAAGCTGAAGCTTACCCTACATCTATCCTAGCGGCGGCTAGCGAATTTCATGCGGTAGTCGTGCTTCACGTCGCCTTTACTGATGCGGGAGAGCTTGCCCTTGAGGAGCTGCTTTTTGAAGGTCGATAGCTTGTCGGTGAACAAGATACCTTCCAGGTGGTCGTATTCGTGCTGAATAATGCGGGCGGCCATACCGCTGAAGCTTTCCTCGTGTACCTGGCGGTTTTCGTCTTCGTAGCGCAGCACGATGTTGGGGCAGCGGTGCACCATTTCGCGCACGCCGGGAATGCTCAGGCAGCCTTCTTCAAAGCCCCAGGGCTCACCGGTTTCGCTCAGCATCTGGGGGTTGATGAAGGCGCGTTTGATGGGAGTTTCCGTTACTTCGTCGGGGGCGGCTACCTCTACGTTTTCCTCATCGTCGTCCTTATCGGTTTCCAGCATGGGGCCGGAGTCCATTACGAACAGGCGCACGGCCTTGCCAATTTGGGGCGCGGCCAGGCCCACGCCGTAGGCCGAATACATGGTTTCGTACATATCCTGCACCAGTTTGTGCAGGTCGGCGGCGGGCAGGTCGGCGGGCAGATCCTTGGCGAGCGTCTTGAGCACGGGGTCGCCGATGGCAACAATCGGGAGAATCATTAGCGTAAGGGGGATTCTAAAAAAGACTGAAGAATAAGCGCGGCGCTCACTTTGTCCACGGTACCTTTATCCTGGCGGGCCTTGCGGCCCAGGCCGCCGGTCAGCATGGCCTGCTTGGCCAGCCGCGAGGTAAAGCGCTCGTCCATTTCGTGAATGGCCAGCTCGGGCAGCTCGCGGCGCAGGCGGCGCAGCAGGCCCACCACGGCGCTGGTCGAGTCAGTGGGCTCGTTGAGCAGCGTGCGGGGCATGCCCACCACTACGGCGGCCAGCGGCTCGCGCCGGTGGTAGTCGAGCACGAACTTCACCAGGTCCTGGCTGTGGATGGTATCCAGCGGCGAGGCGATGAGTTGCAGGGGGTCGGTAATGGCCAGCCCCACCCGCTTGTGGCCGTAGTCGATGGCCAGAATGCGGCCGGTAGCGGGAGTAGACATAAGCAAGCGCGGTAAACCACAAAGATACGGCCGCGTAGGAGGGCTGCCCTGCCCAACCGTCGTAAACTCAGGAGAACCTTCGGCTGCCAGTGCTTGGCGAGGTTGGCCCCACGCACGAGCCCAGCGGGCCACACAAGGGGTGAGCTGCTCAATATTCTTTTTGACTTATCCCAAGAAAATATTTAGGCTTAGCCGGAAAGCGGTTCGTTTGCCCATGCAAGCCAAGCAGTTGTGCGAGGGCCGTGGTAAATTTGACTGAGTGCTAGTCTTTATTTCTTATCCAAATTAAACGTATACGCCCTGCGGATTCGCTTATGCCCGCCCCGTTATCATCGCCCGGCGAGGGGATGCCCGCGGCCCCGGCGCCGGCCCGCCGGGGCTGGGGCTACCGCCTGACGCTGCTACCCCTGCTCACCATGGGCATCGGCATCATACTAGGTACCAACCCCTTCCGCCCCCGCACCGAGAACCCCGATGCCACGGCCCGGGGCTACTTGCGCTACAAGGAAGTCTTGAGCTACATCGACCGCGACTACGTAGACTCGGTCGATGCCGATGGGCTCACCAACTACGCCATTGCCCAGCTGCTGGGCAAGCTCGACCCGCACTCGGTGTACATCCCGGCCAAAGACCGCGAGCAGGTCGATGCCTTCCTGCAAAGCAGCTTCGACGGCGTAGGACTCGATTTTAACTTTTTCCGGGATACGGCAACCGTCGTGACCACCCTGCCGGGCGGGCCAGCCGAGGCGGCGGGCCTGCTGCCCGGCGACCAGTTGCTGCGCGTGGGCGAGCAAGCGGTGGCGGGCACCCACCTCAACACGGCGCAGCTGACGCAATTGCTCCGCGGCACCCGGGGCAGCAGCGTCAGCCTGACGGTAGCCCGGCCCCTCCAGCCCGAGCCGCTCACCGTGCACCTCAACCGGGGCCGTCTGGCCAACGCCTCCGTGGAGCCCGGTGCCCTGCTGGAAGACGGCCAGACGGGCTATATCAAGGTCAACCGCTTTGCAGCCACTACCTACGAGGAATTTAAAGCCCAGCTGGCCGATTTGCAGCGCCAGGGCCTTAAGCGGCTGGTACTCGACCTGCGGGGCAACCCCGGCGGCTACCTCGACCGCGCTACCCGGCTGGCCGACGAGTTTATTGCCGGCTCGCGCAAGCTCGTGTATACCCTCGGCAAGGAAGAGCAGTACGCCACCCAGACCTATGCCCGCGTAGCCGGCGACTGGGAGCAAGGCCCCCTGGTGGTGCTGGTGGACGAAAATAGCGCCTCGGCCGCCGAGGTGCTGGCCGGGGCCTTGCAAGACCACGACCGCGCCCTGCTGGTCGGCCGGCGCACGTTTGGCAAGGGCCTGGTGCAGCAGCCCATTGCCTTACAGGAAGGCGGTGAGCTGCGCCTCACGGTGGCCCGCTACTATACGCCCGTGGGCCGTTGCATTCAGAAGCCCTACGGCTCGGACCGCGACGCTTACAACCGCGAGCTCGCCGAGCGAGCCCAGCGCGGCGAACTGGGCTCGGCCGACAGCGTACGCTTTGCCGCCGAGCAACGCTTCCGCACCGACCACGGCCGGGTGGTGTACGGCGGCGGGGGCATCATGCCCGACGTATTCGTGGCCCGCGATACGCTGCTGCACGCGGCGTATTACACCCGGCTGCAAAACGTGGGTGCTATCCGGGCCTACGCCCTCACCTTCTACCAGCAGCACAAAACCGAGCTGGCGGCCCTGCGCTTTGCGCAGTACCAGGCGGTATTTCGCGTGACCGATACCGAGCTCGACGGCCTCGCCCGCACGGCGGCGCTGGCGGGCCTGCGGCCCGACCCCGCCGCCATGCGGCGGTGCGCACCCGTTTTGCGCAACTGCCTCAAGGCGAACATTGCCCGCATCGCCTACGGCCCCGAGGCCAGCCGCGCCGTGCTGCGCGACAACGACCTGGAGCTTCAGCAGGCCCTGCACGTGGTGCAAGACAGCACGGCGCAGCTGGCCTTGCTAGGTGGCAAATAATTACCGAATGCTTCGGCTTCGCAGCTCGGCTTCGACGGCTTTGAAGTCCTCCTCGTTTTTCTTCCCGCCGCTCCCCAGGGCGCCGAAAAAAAGCACTAAAAGCCCGACTTTAACCAGTGAGGCATGCAGCATGACTGCCCAAAGAGTGATCCCAACGAAACCTCCGATCAGAAAGGCCCACATGATTCGCTGCTTCTTGATCTTGGCTTCGGCGGCCAGCAATTCATCTACGGTTAGTGCTGAGTAATCAATAGTAGCCATAGCTAGTCGTTGGTGTGAGCAGATGCTAAAATTTTAAGCCCTTTGAATCTCGGGCTAAAATACTACTCCTGCACGCTTGCGGCCCAATGATTACTTCGCCACTGCTATCCGGTTGTAATAGTCGAGCATTTTAGCTACGTCGGTTGGCAGTTCGTAGCGCAAGCGGCGCGTAGTCGCAAAGGTGCGCACCTGATCGGCGCGGCTGTTGCAGAGGTGCAGCACGGCGGCCTGGGTAAGCTCCAGCGGGCGCAGGGGCTCGTTGCTGGCGGTGCCGGGGCCGGCTACCAGCACCTGCATAAGGCCGGAAGGCTCCGGCACCACGGGCAGCCAGGCCAGCAGCAGCGGCCCCGAGTCGACGGAAGTGAGGATTTCGACGGCCTCGCGGCGGGTGCCTTGCTTACCTTCCTGCACTAGGCGGACGCGGTAGCGGCGCACGGCTGAGACTGCGCTCGTAGCACCCAGCGGGACGTCATCTTCCGTTCCCAAATCGAAGCCCCGGAGGGCCGCCAGCGGCCAGTAAGCAGTGCTGTCGATTTGCAGCGAATCCTGCACTTGCAGCACGCGCTGTCCCACGTGGTAGCGCTGCCCGATCACCAGCACCCGGCGGCCGTCGAGGGGCCGCAGGTAGCCGGTTTCGTAGGTGCCTTTGTTAAGAAATTCGTTTTCGTGCTGGGTAGTAGCGGCGCGCAGGCGCAAGCGGGCGGCGGGCGTGTTGGCCTCGCGGAAGAGGGCGCGGCCGGGATCGGCGGCCGAGTGGCCGGCCTGGGCCATAACGGGGCAGCAGCCGGTAGCGGCTAGCAGCGTAAGCAGTAGTTGTTTCACAAAAAAGAGGATGAGAACGGAGTTCAAAGATAAGCAGCCCCGTCCCCAACTCCTTGGCCGCTAGCGGTTGCGGCCGTACTGCTCGTGGCTGCTCACCCAGTCGCTGCTGCTGATGGCCGCCCCCAGGCTGAGCTCGCCGGCCAGCACCACGCCGGCCACGATTTCGGCAAATTTGTACACCGTGCCCTGGCCCACGCAGCCCAGCATGCGTAGACATTCGTTTTGGGTAGCCAGCCCGGTGCCGCCGCCGTGGGTGGCCACGATAAGCGACGGAATGGTAATGCTGAGGTAGAGGTCGCCCTCCTTGGTCACTTCCGAGTAGAGCACCCCGGCGCTCGACTCGCTCACGTTGGCCACGTCCTGCCCGGTGGCGATGAAGAGCGCCGTAATGCCGTTGGCCGAGTGCGCGCCGTTGTTGTTGGCCCCGCTCAGGAAAGCGCCCACGTTGCTTACCTGGCCGTGGTAGGCCAGCTGCTCGGGCGTCACGCGCATGCGCTGCTGCAACACCTCGCGCTTCACCACGGCCTCGGCTACCACGCGCTTGCCGCGGGTGCGCATCACGTTGATTTGGCTGGCCTTCTTGTCGGTGGCAAAATTCGACTCCAGGTAAAAATGCCGGATGGGGGCACCCTTGTAATTTTCCAGAATCCAGGAGCAGGCGGCGAAAGTGGCGCGGCCCACCATGTTCTGCCCCGCCGCGTCGCCGGTCGAGAAGTTGAAGCGCAGGTAGGCGAATTTATTGCTGAGGTAGGTGTCGATGTATTGCAGCTTGGCCACCCGCGAGGTGCTTTCGGCCTCGGGTCGTATTTGCTCTAGGCTCTCGGCCACCCAGCGGCCAAAATCCCGGGCCCCCCGGGCATCGTCGAACACGAACACCGGTGCCCGCTGCATGGCGTCGCCGATGACGGTGCACTTCACGCCGCCGCACAGGTTGAGCACTTGCATGCCCCGGTTGTAGCTGGCCACCAGCGTACCCTCGGTGGTTGCCAGCGGGATGAGAAACTCGCCCTGCGCGTGCTCGCCGTGCACGCGCAGCGGGCCGGCCAGCCCCACCGGCACCTGGGCCACGCCCACGAAGTGCTCGCAGTTGCCTTGCAGGGCGTGTGGGTCGAAGGAAAAACTCTTTAAGTGCGTGAATTCCTGCTGCGTGAACTGCTCGGCAAAATGCTGCCGGGCCTGGATGGCGGCCGGCGCGTAGTCGTCTTCCTCCGAGCGCGGAATGCGCACCCGCCCGTCAGCCCCCGCAATGGCATCCTCCACCTCCACGCTCAACTCCCCAAATGCATCGGTGCTGAACTCGGCCCGGAGCCGGTGCATCCCCTCGGCCAGCGGCGGCGTATCGAGCACAAACGTGATGGTGCGGCCTACTGGCAGCTCCACGCTGGCCCCATCGGCCCCCAAGCTGGAGCCGGGCCGCTGCTCGCCCCCACCCAGGTCGAGCACGATGCGCTCGGCGGGCACTACCACATCATCCAGCACCACTTGCCGCAGGCCGGTCAGCCGGGCGTTGTCGAGGCGATTCTTAATGCTGAAAGCCACGCCCTGGCCTTCGGGGAGGTTGTGCAGGCTACCTCGATTGTAGAGCAGTTTGAGGAGCATGGGGCTGGGCGTAAAGAACATGGCGGGCGAAGTGGTAGAGGTTAGAAAAGCAAAGCTGCTACGGGGCATCAAGTAACGTAAGCTGGCGCACATTCGCCGGCCGGTCGCCGCCGGCACACCGGGGACCACGCGGGGCAGACGCTACTGCTGCGACGTACGAAAAATTCTTCGCCAAGCTGGCCCACTTGCCCGCTTTTATTCATTACTCCTTCATCTAAAAGCCTACTAACCAAAAGAATTGGTGAAAAAAGCACTTTTCACCCTAAAACCTTAACCGTAGGGCAAACCTGATTCGGCGTCGGCAGGTTATAGGCCGCACGCAGCCGCGTGGGAAGGTAATCTTGACCCTGCGGCGCGTCATGTTAGCGTATCTTTGCCCTTTCATTCTGACTTCCTGGGCGACCGGAAATTAGTTCCGGCGACTTTTCCCTTATGGCATCTTTATCCGATTATCCGCGCTTTACTCTCGGCCAGGAATTGACGGCTGAGCAACGGGCTTTCTTTGCGAAATACGGGTTTCTGCATTTCCGGCCCTTCGCCTCGCCCGAGCAGGTACAGGCTTACCTCAAGGCCACGCAAGACGTGCAGGCCAACTGGCTGGCCAACAACGTAGAGAAGGTAAACGGAGTGCCCATCAAGTACGGCAAGGACGTGGATGGCTCACCCATCGTGCAGCGTTTCGCCTTTGCCTCGCAGCACAGCCCCGTGCTGCACGAGCTGCTGCAAGACCCGCGCTTTCAGGCCCTGTTTCCGCTGCTCGAAACGCCCGGTGGCCGGGTGGGGGAAAATGAGCGCGACGGCCTGGTGGTAAACCACTACGTGAACGTCGAAGGCTCGGAATTCAGCCAGATGGGCTGGCATACCGACTCGCTGCGCGACGTTTTTTACGGCAAGAAAATCCGCCCCATGCTCAACGTGGGCCTGCACCTCGACGGCACCAAGGCCACCAACGGCGGCCTGCGGGTAATTCCCGGCACCCACCGCCAGGGCCTGGGTAAGATGCTGTTTCGCAAGAAGTACTACAAAGACGTGTACTACGACCCCAACGAGGTGGCCGTCGAAACCGAGCCCGGCGACCTCACCGTGCACGACGGCCGCATGTGGCACCGCGTGGCCCAGTCGCCGCTCATCGGCCCCGAGTCGCGCCGCCGCGTCATGTACGTGCCCATCATCGGGGGCAAGTATCAGCCCAAGAGCGAGGAAAGCCCCACGCCGTTCTACCTGCGCTTTCTTCACTTGGTGAAATAATGAAATGGTGAAATGATGAGTGGCGAGGTGGTGAGTAGTGCACTGGTGAAGTAGTGAAGCAGGGAGTTGAAAGACAAGAAATGAAGCGACTGCTTTACTCTTGAGTTGCTAACTATCAGATCACTACCTCACTAATTCACCGCTTACCACTTCACCGCTCACTATTTCACTACTCACCATCTCACCACTTCACCGCATGCCTACTGCTCTCATTACCGGCGCCTCGCGTGGCATTGGCCGGGCCTTGGCGCTGGGCCTTGCGCAGCGTGGCTATGACCTGCTGCTGGTAGCCCGCTCGGCATCCCAGCTGGCGGCGCTGGCCCAGGAGGCCCAGACGCGCCATCAGCGGCAGGCTCACACGCTGGCCCTCGACCTTACGCAGCCCGATGCGGCGGCCGAGTTGGCCACCTGGGCCGCTCACCACGCGCCCAATGGGCTGGCGGTGCTCGTCAACAATGCGGGCTATGGCCTGTGGGGTCGCTTTGAGCAGCTCAACTTGGAGGAGCAGCTCAACATGCTGCAACTCAACCTCAACTTGCCGGTGCAGCTCACCTACGCGCTACTGCCGCTGCTGCGCCGCGCGGCCAAGAGCTATATCCTCAACGTGGCTAGCACCGCCGCCTACCAGGCCGTACCCTCGCTCTCGGTGTACGCGGCCAGCAAGGCGTTTTTGCTGAGCTTCAGCCGGGGCCTGCGCTATGAGCTCAAGGGCAGCGGCGTGAGCGTGACCTGCGTAAGCCCCGGTGCCACCACTACCGACTTCGGCAACCGCGCCGGCATGGGGGCCGAGCTGCAAGCCGTGGCCAACAAAGTATCGATGACGCCCGAGCAGGTAGCCGAGGCCGGTCTCAAAGCCATGTTCGCCGGTAAGGCCGAATTCATTCCGGGCCTGCTCAACAAAGTTTCGGCGGGCCTCACCAGCGTAGTGCCCAAGCCCATCGTGGAAAAAATAGCGGCCGGTATCTACGAAAAATATTTGTAGCACAGCCAAGACGTAAGGCCGAAGTTTTCTTGTCCCCCGCCATTATCCCGTGCAGCGGCCACTTATTTTTAAAGTAAGTGCCCACTGCACGGGATTTTTTGTGGCACCGCGTGCCATTCAGAGAGCAAAAGCCGTCTTTTAACGAGCTGCTAAGAGCATTTAGCAAAAAAATCGGCGAAAAGCCCAAATTTTACACGTAAAATTTTCTCGCTGTCCCTCAATCGTTTGCAGAATAAAAACCCAGGTAAGTGTCTACTCACCCTACTTTGGTGAGCTAACACTTACCGTGATTTCGTTTTCTGTTGTAATATTGCATCACCAATCAGCTAGCGAGTCCCACCCGGTTAGCTGTTCACTCTTCAGTTGCCCGGCCGTCGTCCCACCCCAGCCGGTTCCGTCCACACACTCTTGTCCAGCTGTTGCTCCCACCCCGGCTGGTATCCATTATCACACTCTAGGTTGCCAGCCGTCGTCCCACCCCAGCTGGTTTTGTATCTCTGTCCCGCCCCGGCCCGGCAGAGTCTGAAAGTTTCTCAACCGGCCGATTTGGTACTCCCAAATTGGCCGGTTTCTTTTTGGGAGAGGGAGTGCGATTGGCACTATGGGGCCGTAATGGGCGTTTAGGTGCCGCCGTGCGGGATTTATGCCCGAACTTTGTACTTCATCTGCTGAGCCCCTGACCAGCTTTTGCCCTACCCCACCCCACTACGTTTATGATTACCCGCCGCCAACACATTGCCAATGTGGCGCTGCAACTGTTTGGGGACAAAGGTTTTGAGAACACCTCCACCCAGCAGATTGCCAAGGATGCCGGGGTTTCGGAAGCCCTCATCTTCAAGCATTTTGGTTCTAAAGACCAACTGCTCGACTTTATTATCAAGAGCGGCTACCAGCGCATTATCGAGCACAACCGCGGCGGCTTGCTTGAAACCGACCCGTTGACGTTCATCCACAGCGTAATCGATTTGCCGTACAAGCTGGTACTGGAGGAGCCCCACTTCTGGAAGCTCCAGTACCGGCTGGCCGACCGCGAGATGGCCCAGCAGCAGCACGAGCGCTTTATGCGCCCGGTGCCGGCGCGCTTGCAAACCGCGTTTGAGCAGCTCGGCTACTCCGAGCCGGAAAAGGAAACCCGCCTGTTACTACTGCTGATCGAAGCCCTGTGGAAAATAGAGGCCAACAAGACGGACGAGCACGTGCGCGAAATGCTGGATTTCATCAAGCGGAAGTACGAAGTGCAGCGCAAGAAGTAGCAGCGGGGCGTTATTTGCCGGCGGTTGCGGCCCTGCCGGCGCTGGTGCGCGGCAGCAACGCCGCCGCCGCTTTCCCATGACGCTGCTGCTGATCCAGTGCCCCGACGAGCCCGGGCTGATTTATAAGATTACGGGTGTGCTGTACGCGCACGCGCTCAACATCGTGCGCAACGACGAGTTTGTGGAGCGCGACGGCAACGTGTTTTTTATGCGTACCGAGCTGGCGGGCACGGTCGATACCACGGCCCTGCGCACGGCGCTGGCAGCCGTGCTGCCCGCGGCGGCAGCTATCCGCCTCACCGACAACCGACCCAAGGACATCGTGCTGCTCGTGACCAAGGAGTACCACTGCTTGAGCGAACTGCTGGTGCGCCACGCCTTTGGGGAGTTGAATGCGAACATTCAGGCGGTAATCGGCAACCACGAGGTACTGCGCGAGCTGACCGAGAAGTTTGGCCTGCCCTTTCACTACCTGCCGCACGAAGGCCGCAGCCGCGAAACCCACGAGGCTGAGGTACTGGATACGCTGGCTGGCTACGCCCCCAATTTGGTGGTACTGGCCAAGTACATGCGCATTCTGTCACCCGAGTTCGTTGCGCCCTACGCCAACCGGCTCATCAATATTCACCACTCGTTTTTGCCGGCCTTCGTGGGGGCCAGCCCGTACGCGCAGGCTTTTGCGCGGGGCGTGAAGATTATCGGGGCCACGGCGCACTTCGTGAATGAGCAGCTCGACCAGGGGCCGATTATCGCGCAGAGCGTAATACCGATAGATCATACCCAAAGCGCCCGTGAAATGGCCCAGGCCGGGCGCGACGTGGAGAAAATCGTCTTGGCCCGCGCTCTCAAGCTGGTGCTCGACGAGCAGGTATTCGTGCACCGCAACAAGACGGTCATCTTCGATTAATACCGCCCAGCTTAACATAGGAAAGTCGGGCTGATTGCGGCTTTTTACCGAAATCGCCCGTATTTCCAGGGGTTCACCAATCGTTTTGGCGTATGCCCCGCACGTTAATTGTCTCTAATCGTCTTCCCACCAAAGTTCTGCGCAACGAAGAAGGCCTCACGTTTCAGCCCAGCGAAGGTGGGCTGGCCACTGGGCTGGGTTCCATCTACCGCCAGGGCGACAACCTGTGGATCGGCTGGCCGGGACTCTTCGTGCAGGATGAGGCGGAAGAAGCCCACATCCAGGAAGAGCTACGGGAGGATAACATGGCTCCGGTGTTCCTGACCGAAGCCGAAATCCGCGACTTCTACGAGGGTTTCAGCAACTCCACGTTGTGGCCTACTTTTCACTATTTCAGTGAGTTTGCCTTGTACGAGCAGAGCCACTGGGAAGCCTACGTGGAGGTCAACAAGAAATTCTGCGAGGCCGTGCTGGCCCACGCCGGGCCGGAGGATACCATCTGGGTGCACGACTACCAATTGCTACTGCTGCCCGAACTGCTGCGCCAGGCGCGGCCCGAGGCCAGCATCGGGTTTTTCCTGCACATCCCGTTTCCGTCGCAGGAGCTGATTCGGGTGCTGCCCTGGCGCACCGAGCTACTACGCGGGATGCTGGGGGCCGACCTCATTGGCTTTCACACCTTTGGCTACATGCGGCACTTTCTGAGCGCCGTGACGCATCTGCTGGGCTACCCGGCCCAGAACGGCCAGATTGAAACGCCCAACCGCTCGGTGCGCGTCGATGCCTTCCCGATGGGCATCGACTACGAGCGCTACGCCCAGGCCGCCGCCTCGCCCGAAGCGGCCGAGCACCAGGCCGCCTATCGCGAGGCCCTGCGCGATACCCGGGTGATTCTGAGCATCGACCGGCTCGACTATACCAAGGGTATCGCCCAGCGACTACGCGCCTTCGAGCTGCTGTTGCAGCGCTACCCCGAGTGGCGCGGGCAGGTAAGCCTGATTATGCTGGTGGTGCCCTCGCGTGATCAGGTGGCGCAGTACGCCTCACTGAAGGAGGAGATTGACGAGCTCGTGGGCCGCATCAACGCCCAGTATCGCACCATCAGCTGGAATCCTATTTTGTACTTCTACCGCTCGCTGCCGCTGGAGGAACTGGCGGCGCTGTACCGGCTGGCCGAGGTGGCGCTCGTGACGCCCATCCGCGACGGCATGAACCTCGTGGCCAAAGAGTACGTGGCCAGCCGCCTCGACCAGCGCGGGGTGCTGATCTTGAGCGAGCGCGCCGGCGCGGCCCGTGAGCTGTCGGATGCCCTCATTATCAACCCCACCGACGTCGGCCAGCTCGTGGATGCCATGCACGAGGCGCTCGTGATGCCCGAAGAAGAACAAATGGCCCGCATGACGGCCATGCAGGCGCTGGTGAAGCGCTACAATGTATTCTCCTGGACGCGCCTATTCATGAACCAACTAGCTTACACGAAGATGAAGCAGCACACGCTGGCTACCGAAAAGCTGACGGAGACCGCCACGGCGCAGCTCGTGGCCGATTATCAGGCCGCCCAGCAGCGGCTTATTCTGCTCGACTACGACGGCACGCTCGTGCCTTTTCACCCCAACCCACAACGCGCCGAGCCCGATCAGGAATTGCGGATGCTGCTGCGAGCCCTGTCGGAAATGCCCGCTACGCGGGTGGTGATCATTAGTGGGCGCGACCGGGCCACGCTGGAAAAGTGGCTGGGACACTTGCCCGTCGATTTTATTGCCGAGCACGGGGTGTGGCTGCGCACGGCGGGCGAGGACTGGCAGCTATTCCAGCCGCTGCGCAGCGATTGGAAGCGCGACCTGCGCCCGGTGCTGGAACTGTACGTAGCCCGCACCGCGGGCTCATTCATTGAGGAAAAAGACTACTCACTGGTGTGGCACTACCGCCGCGCCGATACTGATCTGGGGGTAGAGCGCGCCCGCGAAATGCTTACTCACCTCGGCTTTATGACCGCCAATACCGACCTGCAAGTGCTGGAAGGCAACAAGGTGATCGAAATCAAAAACGCGGGCATCAATAAGGGCACCGCCGCCGCCCGCTGGATTGAAAACTATCCTTCCGACTTCATCCTGGCCCTCGGCGACGACCGCACCGACGAGGATACTTTCCGCGCCCTGCCGCCCACGGCCTACTCGGTGCGCGTGGGCAGCGGCGCCCGCTCACTGGCCCGCTTCAACATCGGCACGCCCGCCGAGGTACGGCAGCTGCTGCGTCGGCTACTGGCTTAGTCTTTTCACCGCGGAAGGCGCGGAAGAGTTCGCGGACGGGCGCGGAAGCTGAATTGCGTAATTT
>CAJYVK010000347.1 GCA_913778455.1 uncultured Hymenobacter sp.
TTTCAAGCAGAAGACGGCATACGAGATTGTATGCAGTGACTGGAGTTCAGACGTGTGCTCTTCCGATCTACGGTGGCCATTTTTGGCGGTACGGCCGAGTACATTGCCCTGTTTGCGAAGGAGCAGGGGCACGAGGAGTGGTTTTACTGGTACGTGACGGGCTGCGCCCTGCTCTCGCTGCTCGTGTACTGGCGCATGGGCGAAACCAAGGCCCGGGGGCATCTGTAACCGGCTGGCCAAATGCACCGATAACGTAAGCAACCGCCCTGCGTGCTCATGAAGCTGTTCTACTATTATAAGCTGACTATCAGAGTCTGGCACTCGCCCAGCGAGCTGGCAGCCCTTCTGAGGCAGCATACCATCACAGCGCAGCACCCCGGTGAAAAGAACCGCATGCCACTGGCGAATGCCCGGCGCCGGGCGGCTGCCGGCGAGCCCATCGCCTTGTTCAGCACTACGTTTACCGCCACCGGCTTCGAGCTGTATTGCACCGTGCCCGAGGCGAACTACCAGCCCATGAGCCGCGCTGTGTGCGTGGCCCGGTGGCAGCCCGAAGGCAGCGGCAGCCGCATCCGCCTCACCTGCAAAGCCGTGCTTTTTATCCGGGTCTTTATGTTTACCTGGGACTTCGGGGCGGCTTTTGGCATCCTGAGCATCTTTTTCGGTTCCTTGTCAGAAGGCAAGTACCGCGACGCGCTCATCACGCCCTTTGCCCTGAGTCCGTTTCCCCTGGCGTTCTGGTTGTTTCATAAGGTAATCTTCAAAAACGATGTGGACAAAGCACTCTACTTCCTACGCAGCCTCGGCTTTGTCAACGCGCCGTAGTATGGCCCCAGGGGAAGTCGTAATCTGCCCCTGCCACCAAAAGCCGCCAGCCCGCGCAGCAGGCGCATTCCCGAAATCCGTTAAATCCGTTAAATCCGTTAAATCTGCGGTCTAAACTTATTGCCGGGCTTCTCACTTATCGCCCCGACTCCTTAATTTTTTTCTTTCGCCCCATGCGTTTCTTCCCCCTCGCTGTCCTGGCCAGCGCCGCTCTGCTCTCCGCCGCCGCCGTAGCCCAGGCCCAAACCACCACGCCCGAGCCCACCCAGGCCAAGATGCCCGAAGACAAATCGAAGCGCCCGAGCCCGCCGGCTGTGGTAAAAACCACCGTGCGCGGCACCGACGTCACCATCGACTACAGCCGCCCCTCGCTGAAGGGCCGCGCCGCTTTTGGCGAAAAGTCGCCGCTGGCCCCCGTGGGCGAGGTGTGGCGCACTGGGGCCAACGAGGCCACCACCTTCACGGTGAGCAAGCCGGTGAAAATCAACGGCCAGGCGCTGGCGGCTGGTACCTATGGGCTGTTCACCATTCCCGGCGCGACCGAGTGGACCATCATTTTCAACAAAACCGCCAAGCAGTGGGGCGCCTACGAGTACAAGGCGGCCGACGACGTGCTGCGCGTGAAAGTGAAGCCCACCGCGCTGACCAGCCCCGTGGAGCAGTTCACTATCACGGCCGATAAGTCGGGCAAGGTGGCACTAATGTGGGATAAGACGGAAGCCGCTTTCATGGTGAAGTAAGCGCGTTATAGTTGCCTTCACCTTTTACATAGAACGTCATGCTGAGCTTGCCGAAGCATCTCCACCGTATTGTTGGGTTAGTTGACCCTAACGGTGTGGTAGAGATGCTTCGGCAAGCTCAGCATGACGTTTCTCTGTTTGAAAGCCGTTCTTCTTCATCAAGAGCCCAAATCCCATGCAAAAACTCGTGCTCCTGCGCCACGGCGAAAGCGTTTGGAACCAGGAAAATCGCTTTACCGGTTGGACCGACGTAGACCTCTCGGACTTGGGTAAGCAGCAGGCGGCCCGCGCCGGGCAGCTGCTCCAGCAGCACGGCTACACATTTGACATCGGCTACACGTCGGTGCTGAAGCGGGCCATCAAAACGCTGGACATCGCCCTCGAAAACATGAACCAGCTCTGGATTCCGGTGCAGAAGTCGTGGCGGCTCAACGAGCGCTTCTACGGGGCGCTGCAAGGGCTGAACAAGGCCGAAACTGCCGCGCAATACGGGGCCGAGCAGGTGCAGCAGTGGCGGCGCTCGCCCCACGCGCACCCGCCCGCCATCACGAAGGAAGACCCCCGCTGGCCCGGCCACGACCTGCGCTACGCCCACCTCACCGAGCGCGAGTTGCCCCTGACCGAAAACCTGAGCGAGACGCTGGCCCGCGTAATGCCCTTCTGGACCGAGAAGATCATGGCCGCCCTGCGCCGCAACCAAAAGGTGATTATCGCCGCCCACGGCAATAGTCTGCGGGCCCTGGTGCAGTACATCGACCACCTCACCGACGAGGAAGTAACGAGCCTCGACATTCCCACCGGCGTGCCGCTGGTGTACGAGTTGGATGAGGATTTCAACCGCATTCAGCATTACTACTTGGAATAGAGAGTCGGTACGCGCGGGCCGCCGTTTCGCGCGCCGCGCTAAACGGCGGCCAGCAGCAGTGATTATAGGTGGGGTATGTCGAGGTCACAAAACAGTTTCTCTCGCCTCAACTCTTACCCGCCTACCCCCACACCCTTCTGCCCCTCACCAGGTATTCCTATGTCTGAGCTTACCTTTAAGGTCTGTTTACGCCTAGCTGAATTTGTCCGACTCGCCCCACGCCCGCCTCGCAGCCCTGGCCGACCCCACGGCTGCCCCCGCCGACCAGCTCCCGCGCCTGCGCAAGCTGCTCGAAAGCCTGCTGCGTGCCGACTACAAGCGCCGCAAGGCTCCTTTTGGTAATCTGTTCCAGGCCATCGGCGGGGCCTGCTACGCCCTGGAGCTGGATCCCAGCCTGCGGGCCCGGCTGCAAGACCTGCGCGTGGCTGCCAACCTCGTGCTGCACGAAAGCTACCCTGGCACCCCGGCCGAAGTGGCCGCTGGCTTTGCGGCCGTGGCGGAGCTGCTGGGGGCCATTACGGGCGAAGGCTACGCTGGCCCGCACCCACCCGCACCCGCCGAAATCCGGGCGCATTTGCCGGTGACCGCGTCGGCGCCGCCCGTGGCCAGCGCCGACCCCGCTCCCGACCCCCGCGCCGTGTGGCGGGTGCAAGTGGTGCACGCCGACTTGCCCACGGGCGTTATCACCGTAGAAATGAGCGTGCCCGCCGACGACCGGCCGGCGGGGCCGTTTCAGCTGGAGCTGCCCCCGGCCTACGAAAATCTGCTGCTGCCCGCCGCCGCCCTGCACCCGGCGCTTAACCTCGTCGGCCCGGTGCTGCTGCCCGATGGCCGGGTGCGGCCCCGGCGCGTGGTGCTGGAGCCCGATTACCTCGTCAGCGTGACGACCCTGGCCGAGTGTGCCCAGCGCGACGGCACCTACGCCGAGCTGGCGCTGCTCAAGTATTTTCTGCCCGACGAAGCCTCGCGCTCGCTCGTGGTGGGTAACCTCGTCAACCGCCTGCTCGACGAGGAGGTAAGCCACGCGGCTAGCCAAGTGGCGGTGGGTAATCACCCGTTGCTCACCAACGCCTGGCCAACCGAGCCGCTGGCTGCCGACCAAGCGCCCATCGAGGCGTACGGGGTCGCCGCCGAAGCGCTGACACCGGGTACCAAACGGCCGGCCGAAGCCGCGGGTAAGCAGGTACCGGCCCCGGCTAGCCAAGTGGCTAATTCCCAGGCTTCGCCAGGAGTAGACTTCGACCTGGAGCATTTTCTCACGAAAAAGCTCTTTCGGGCCGAGCCGCTCACGCTGAGTACGCTGCCCGAGTTTCAGACCCGCACCGGCGTGCCCGAGCTGCTCAACGACCTGCGCCGCCACCACCGCACCCTGCGGCAGGCGCGGCGGCAGGGCTTCGCGGCCAGCTCGCGCAGCGGCTACCAGCAGCAGCCCCTGCGCCTGGCCGACTGCTTTCTCGAACCGACGTTTCTCTCCGCCACCTACGGCCTGCAAGGGCGCCTCGACCTGCTGCACGAAAGTGCCACCGGCTACGACCTCGTGGAGCTCAAAAGCTCGGTAAAGGTGCCCGCCGCCGAGCCCTGGACCAACCACGTCGCCCAGGCCCAACTCTACCGCTTGCTGCTGGAATCGGTGTTTGGAGCCGATGGCGAAACGGCCGGCCGGGGGCGCACGAGCATCTTATACTCCAATGCGGCTGAGGATCAGCCCGCCGTGCGCCCAGTGCTGCAAAACCAGGCGCTCGTGGATCAGCTGCTGGCCGCCCGCAACCACCTCGTTGGCCTGGAATTGCAGCTGGCCCGCGCCACCGGCCCCGGCCAAACCGCCGCCCTGCTGGCCCCCGTGCTGCGTCCCAACCTGGCCGCCATTCCGCCCTTCAACCGTGAAAAGGCTGAAAAAACCGCCAACGCGTGGGCCGCCGCCGACCGCACCGAGCGGGCCTACTGCCTGGAGCTGACCCGCTTCGCCGCCCGCGAAATGCGGCTGGCCCTGCTCGGCGACGAGGGCCGCCCCGGCGACGCCGGTGGCCAGGCTGGCCTGTGGCTGCTGCCGCAAGCGCGCAAGCACCAGAATTTCAGCCTGCTCGACGAGCTAGAGCTCGTCGAAGACCACAGCAACGCGCCCGACGATGCCCGCGATGGCCTCGGCCCGCACCTCATTTTTCAGCGCCCAGCCAATGGGCGGGAAGTCAATTTCCGGGCCGGCGATACGCTCATTCTCTACCCCCGCCGCCGCGCTGGCGATACGCTGGCCGCTGCCGCTGGTGAAGGTGCGCTGGCTGGCGAAGCTGCAACGACTGCCCCATCAGTACATGCTAACGCCAAGCCCCTCAGCGCCCTCGATGCGCAGGTGGTGAAAGTAACCCTGGCCGAAGACCTCGGGGCCGATGGCCGCGTGGTGCTGGCCGTGCGCAACCGCCGCATGGCCCCGCGCTACCTGCACGGCCACTCGCACTGGGCCTTGGAGCCCGATACCTACGACACCTTTCGCCGGGAATGGGCGGGGCTGACGGCCTTCCTGAGCTTGCCGCCCGGCCGCCGCCGCCAACTGCTGGCCCGCACCGCGCCGCGCCCGCCGCAGGGCTGGGACGCCACCACCGCCCAGCCCGCCACCGCTGCGCCCGAGGTGGTGGCTCGCGCCCTGGCCGCGCCCGATTGGTTTGTGCTCTGCGGCCCGCCCGGCACCGGCAAAACCCGCTCGGTGCTGCGCGAACTGGCCGTGCGCCTCGTGGCCGACGACCAGCAAACCTTGCTGGCCGCCTACACCAACCGCGCCGTGGACGAAATCTGCGAGCAATTGATGGAAGCCGGGCTGCCGTTTATTCGCATCGGCTCGCGGCTGGGCACCTCGCCGGCCTACCGGCCCTACCTGCTCGACAACATGATTCGCGACTTGCCCACCCGCCAGATGGTGCGGGCGCGGCTCACCGGTACGCCGCTCTACGTAGGTACCATCAGCAGCCTGCTGGGACGGCCCGAGCTGTTTCAGCTTAAGCAGTTCGACGTGGCCGTGGTGGACGAGGCCAGCCAGGTGCTCGAAGGCCCCATGCTGGCGCTGCTGGCCAAGGCCAAGAAATTCATTCTCATCGGCGACCACCGCCAGCTACCCGCCGTGGTGACGCAGGAGCCCGAGGCCAGCGCCGTGGCCCCCGCCGTGGCCGACTTGCTGCGCGAGCAGCTAGGCCTGACCAATTTACGCAATTCGTACTTCGAGCGGCTGTTTCGCCGGGCCGAGGCGCAGTGGCCCTACGCCCACGGCACGCTGGCCAACCAGTACCGCGCCCACGCCGACCTGGCCGTGCTCGTCAACGACGACTTCTACGGCGGTCAATTGCGCAGCCCCGCGCCCTGGCAGCACGCCAGCCTCAACCCCAGCGCCTGGCCCGCCGCCCCGCCCGCCGATGCCTTCGGCGAGGCCCTGCGGCGGCAGCGCCTCGTGTTCGTGCCCACCCGCCGCCAGCCCGACGACCTCTCGCAGAAGGAGTCGAGCCAGGAGGCCGAGCTCGCCGCCCGCGCCGCCCTAGCCGTGGTGCAGGGCTACGGCCCCGCCTTCGACCCCGATACCACGCTGGGCATCATTGCCAGCTACCGCAACCAGGCGGCCCGCATTCGCGCCCGGCTCTCGCAGCTGGCCCAGGAGCACGAGCTGCCCGCGCTGGCCCAGGTCAGCGTCGATACCGTGGAGCGCTATCAAGGCTCGCAGCGCGAGGTAATCGTGGTGAGCTTCTGCTGCCACCACGAGCACCAGCTGGAGCTGATGGTCTCGCCCGACGAAACCGGCCAGGTCGACCGTAAGCTCAACGTGGCCGTGACGCGGGCACGCCAGCAGCTCGTGCTGCTGGGCAACGAGCTGATTTTGCAGCGCGCCCCGCACCACGCGGCCTTGTTGGCGAGGGTGCGGGCCGGCGGCGGCTGGGTGGCTACTAACGCTGATTCCAATGCGCAGTAGGATACTCGCCGCCGTAGTCGCAGTGCTATTCGCGGTACCGGGTTTGGCTCAAACCAGTTCGGGTACTAGGGAGGTAGTCTGGCGGGCGCAGCTGGGTGGCGGCAGCGCGGTAACTATCGATACCGTTACGGCGCTGCCAGCGCTAATTAGTCGACTTAACAACGATTGGCAATTTGTCGAAACCTCTAAGTGGTATTGGATTGGATACACGGATGACATGTATTCAATTGCCGCGCACGGGGAAACTGCCATTCCGCTGCTGCTTAATTTTATTCAAACTACTAGTTCTGTAAAAAATAAATACGGCGCAGTATGCTGCCTGCACCTGATTGGAATAAAAAGTATAGTAGCCGGTAGAACTTATGAGCAATTCCAGTCTGTAGCAGCCCGCCAGGCTTTGCGTAGCTTGTTGACGCAGGATGATTTGCGAGAGTGGATCATTGAATTATTAATCCGTGACCCGTGGCAGTCTGACGTACCTTATTTATTTGCTGCGCTGGAAAAGGGGGGCGCGGATGAGTGGGCATTGGTTAATAGCCTGGTACGTTATCAGGTAGCCAATCTGCCTATCCAGCAGCCTATTCCATTCGATATTGGCACGGAAACTATCAAGGTGCCTGCGTTGAAACGACAACTGGACGATATGCAGGCCATAAACCTGCAAGCGCAGCAGATTGTCGGTCGAATTAGGGCGCTCCAACCAGTGTATATCACGATAAGGGACTCCGTAGAGCGAGGGGTGCTTTGGGGGTCTATGATTAGATCATTTGGGAAGAAGCTTATTATCAGAAACTTTTTGTCCCAAATGACGGAGGTTAACTACCTGCAACTGGGTAGCCGGCTCCACTATTTTATCGACGAAAATGGCTTGACTATTTGTGCAACGCCAACCGCCCGCAAGCGGCTGCTGGCATGGTGGCAGGCACAGCAGCCCGCATTTCGGCAGCAGTTTCAGGCAAATGCCGCGAAGAAGCGAAGTCTTTAATTTGCCCTGTGACACCCCGTAGCGCTGGGTATATCCTGCCAGAATCTCTTTTAACTGCTGCCACATGCCCGCCCAAGTTCTTACCATCCGACCGTTTATCGGGTCCAAAGATTTCGCCGTTTCGCGCAGCTTCTACCGCGCTTTCGGTTTTACCGAGGTCATGATCTCACCCAAAATATCGTATTTCGCCCGGCAGGGCGTGGGGTTTTACTTGCAGGATGCCTACGTGCAAGACTGGGTTGATAACACCATGCTGTTTCTGGAAGTGGCGGATGTAGAGCAGTACTGGGCTGAACTAGCGGCGTTGGACTTACCCGGTAAGTACGAGGGCGTTCGCCTCCTGCCCATCCGGCAGGAGGCCTGGGGCAAGGAGGGTTTCGTCTGCGACCCCGCTGGTATCCTGTGGCACATTGGCGAGTTTGCCAAAGGCTAGGCTGTTTGCTGCTGCGCGGTGCTGGGTGCTGGCGAGAGTTACGTTGCGCTAAACTTGCCCCCGAAAATCTGGGGATATAAGAAAATATAAGACAGCGCCTTGCAGTAGCGTCAGCAGCAGCGTGATACTCCAAAAGGAAGCTTTGCGGTTTTTATGGTGCAATAGGAAAATAGCAGCCCACGCGCCCGGCGCGGCCCCCGGCAGCGTGGCTAGGTGCAGTGTTTTCTCGGCAATGCGGCGCTGGCCCCGCTGAGCCTTGCGCTTGTCGAGGAAGAAGAGGAGAAAGCACAGCGCGTTGAAAAACGTGAGGCTCAGCAGAAGTACGTTGGTCAAAAGAAAGCGAGAGGTAAAAGCGGGAGTTAGCCCAGCTGGCGCGTGATAGTTTCGTCGGTAATCTTATCATCGTCCATCAGCAGCAGGGCTTTACTGAGGATGATGGACAGCACGGCGTCGCCCTTGAAGGGGAGGAATACGTCGGTGGTGAGGTGCGGGACCGAGCGGGCGGGCACGATGCACAGGTACTGGTCGTTGGGCGCCATGAGGATGTTGCCGTTGCCAAGGTGGATTTTGTAGGTGTGCAGCTTGCCTTTGACGACTAAGAACCAACCGCGAAGTTCGCTCACCTTACCGAATTTTGAGGCGGGGTACGAGGCGTTCCAGCGCCAGCTTGCGGTTTTTGGCTGGCTCGGTGAGCTCACCAACGCTATAGTTTTCTCAGTAATGGGCGCTTCGTCGGGCAGGCCGGCGATAAACTACGCGAGGGCCTGCCCAAAGGCGTCGCCCTCGGGAAAGGCCACGAGCGGGCGCGCCCTGGTATCGCCCAGGTTGAGCAGGGTCTGAAGCCGCTGTTGTAGCTTGTTGACTTCCGCCGCCTGCCAGCCGGTACGCACCGAGAGCCCACCGGCTGGCAGGCGGCG
>CAJYVK010000348.1 GCA_913778455.1 uncultured Hymenobacter sp.
CCCGTGCTGGCCGGCGGGGGGGGCACCGGCCGCCGTACCGCGCCACTCGTCCAGCCCGATCAGCGCCAGGTCGGCCGAGCGCCAATCGGGGAAGGTCTCAGTGAAGCACGCGACGTAGGCCGCGACGGAAGTGGGCACGGCGGTGGGGGCAGTCAGCTCGTCGGGCAGCGGGTCGAAAAAGAGGGCCAGGTTCATCAGCAAGCACGCCGGGGCGCCGCCAAATTTACGCGCTACCTGGCCCAGATTGGGCTTTTGGCCGTAAGTATTGCACTATCCGAACGGATTTCGCCGAAAATCCCGTTTCTTTAGCCCCTTCTTCCCACGCCGACTGCACTTCGCCTCGCCCCATGGACGTTCGCCGCTCCTTCGATATTCTTGCCCACCAACTTTCCGCCTACCCCCAATCCGATGCCCTGGCCGCCAAAATCAACGGCCGCTACGAGCCGCTGAGCAGCCAGCAAGTGCAGGATCAGGCCAACCAGGTGAGCCTGGGTCTGCTCAAGCTGGGGCTCAAAAAAGACGATAAGGTAGCCATTATCAGCATGAACCGGCCCGAGTGGCTGCTGGCCGACTTTGGCATTGCCCAAATCGGCGGCACCAGCGTTCCGATGTACCCGAGTATCACGGTCGAAGACTACAAGTACATCTTTACCGACGCCGGCGTGCGGGCCGTATTCGTGGCCGACAAGCACTTATTTGACAAGGTAAAGGAAGCTACGGCGGGCCTCGATATTCCGGCCGAGAACGTCTTCACCTTCGATAAGGTCGAGGGCGCCCGGCATTTCAGCGAATTGCTGGCCCTGGGCCAGCAGGGCAACCCGGCCGACCTGGAGCCGCTTAAAGCCGCCGTGCAGCCTAACGACCTGCTGACGCTCATTTACACCAGCGGCACTACCGGCAACCCCAAGGGCGTGATGCTCAGCCACAATAACATCTTGAGCAACTGCCGCAACTCGGCCCGCTACGTACCGGTGGGCCAGGAAGACAAGGCGCTGAGCTTTTTACCGCTGTGCCACATTTTTGAGCGCATGGTAACGTACCTCTACATGATTCACGGCGTGAGCATCTACTACGCCGAGAGCATGGAAACCATCGCCGAAAACCTGCGCGAGGTGCAGCCCAGCATCTTCACCACCGTCCCGCGCCTGCTCGAAAAAGTGTACGACAAGATTGTCGCCAAGGGCCACGAGCAAACCGGCATCAAGCACAAGCTCTTCTTCTGGGCGCTGGACCTGGGCTTGAAATTTGACACCCAAAAAGACCAGGGCTTTATCTATAATACTGAGTTGGCGCTGGCCAATAAACTTATCTTCAACAAGTGGCGCGAGGCGCTGGGCGGCAACCTGCGCTGCATCGTGAGCGGCGGCGGAGCCTTACAGCCGCGCCTGGCACGGGTGTTCTGGGCGGCCCAGATTCGGGTGATGGAGGGCTACGGCCTCACCGAAACCTCGCCCGTAATCGCGGTAAACGGCTACGAGCGCGAAAACAACATGATTGGCGCGGTCGGTCCGCTCATCGACAACATGGAAGTGAAAATCGCCGAAGACGGCGAGATTCTGACCAAGTCGGAGTCGGTAATGCTGGGCTACTACAACAAGCCCGAGCTCACGGCTGAGGCTATTGACAAGGACGGCTGGTTTCACACCGGCGACATTGGTGAGTTTGTCAACGGCCGGTTTTTGAAGATTACCGACCGCAAGAAGGAGATGTTCAAGACGAGCGGCGGCAAGTACATCGCGCCACAAGTAATTGAAAATAAAATGAAAGAAGACCCACTGGTGGAGCAAATGATGGTGGTAGGCGCCGACCAGAAATTCCCGGGGGCGCTCATCGTGCCGGCTTTCGACGAGCTCAAGAAATGGGCCAGCAAAAATGGCGTCACCGCCAAATCGAACGCCGAGCTCGTCAAAGATGAGAAGGTAATCAAGCTCTACCACGACCTGGTAGTGAAGTACAACCAAGGCTTTGCCCAGTGGGAGCAGGTGAAAAAATCGGTGCTGCTCCCGGAGCTCTGGACCGTGGAAAGCGGCGAAATGACGCCCACCATGAAAGTGAAGCGCAAGGTCATCACCGAGAATAATAAAGACCTGATTGCCGGGCTGTACAAGTAAAGTAGGGTAAGCTTTAGCTTGCCTTCGTCCGGGCGGGGGCAAGCTAAAGCTTACCCTACATTTTGCCTAAATAGTATGCAAGCCTAACAAATTTCTTCGTATGTTTACCGCCCTTTCGCTGCGATATGAAACCTGAAGAAACCGTCGATTATAACATTAAAGTAGCCTGGCACGCCATTTCGCGCATGTACAATACGCAGGCTGCCCGCTACGATATTACCACGAGTATCGGCTTTGTGCTGCTAAATATAGACCAGGAATTAGGCACTCCGGCCACGAAGATAGCACCACTATTGGGCCTCGAAACCCGCTCACTCACACGCATTTTGCGCAGCATGGAGGAGAAGGGCCTGATTTACAAGCAGGCCGACACGCAGGACAAACGCTCGGTACGCATTTTTCTGACGGCCCTGGGGCTGGAAAAAAAAGAGGTTTCGCGCCAGACGGTGCGGCACTTCAATCAGAAAGTGCGCGAGAAAATACCGCAGAGCCAGTTGGACGTCTTCTTCAAGGTGGCGGGGCAGATTACGAGCATGATTGAGGGCAAGACGCTTTTCGACGACTTTGAGCTGAAGCCGCTGCGCAAGGAGGCTTTATGAGAAGATCAGTAAGACGTGAGACGTGAGACGTTAGACATGAGACATGAGAATTCTGACAAACGCTCGGGTAGAATTCTCATGTCTAACGTCTCAGGTCTCAGGTCTAACGTCTTATCTGATCTTCTCAAACCTGTAGTATTTCCCACCCACCGCGGACTACCACGTCCGCGCTACTTTATATGAAACGCACAATCAAGAAAGTTGCCGTGCTGGGCTCCGGCGTGATGGGCTCGCGCATTGCCTGCCACTTTGCCAATATCGGCGTACCGGTGCTGCTGCTCGACATCGCTCCTAAGGAGCTGGCGGCCGACGAGGAGAAAAAGGGACTGAAGCTGGACGCGCCGGCCGTGCGCAACCGCATCGTGAACAGCGCCTTACAGGCGGCGGTGGCGGCCAACCCCTCGCCGCTGTACCGCAAGAGCGAGGTGAGCCGCATCAAAACCGGCAACTTCGATGACAACCTCAAGGATATCGCCTCGTGCGACTGGGTGATTGAGGTCGTGGTGGAGCGGCTCGACATCAAAAAGAGCCTCTACGAGCGCGTGGAGCAGTTCCGCAAGAAAGGCACGCTGATTACGAGCAACACCTCGGGCATCCCGATTCACCTGCTGGCCGAGGGCCGCTCCGAGGATTTCAAGCAGCACTTCGCGGGCACGCACTTCTTCAATCCGCCGCGCTATTTGAAGCTGCTAGAAATTATCCCGACGCCGGAGACCAAGCCGGAGGTGGTGGATTTCCTGCTGCACTACGGCGACCTATACTTGGGCAAGACGGTGGTGCTGGCCAAGGATACGCCCGGCTTCATCGCCAACCGCGTGGGCGTGTTTGCCCTGCTCGACGCCATGCAAACCATGCAGAAGCTGGGCCTGACGGTGGAGGAAACCGACAAGCTGACCGGCCCGGTTATCGGCCACGCCAAGTCGGCCACGCTGCGCACGTCGGACGTGGTGGGCCTGGATACGACCATCAACGTGGCCAACGGGCTGGCCCAGGGCCTGCCGAACGACGAGGCCAAGGACGTATTCGTGCTGCCCGATTTCGTGAAGAAAATGGGCGAGAACAAATGGCTGGGCGACAAGACCGGTCAGGGCTTCTACAAGAAAGTAAAGGGTGAGGGCAGCAAGTCGGAAATCCACGCGCTGGATCTCAATACGCTGGAATACAGGCCTTCGCAGAAGGTGAAGTTTGCCACGCTAGAGCTAACCAAGAGCATCGACAAGCTGGCCGACCGCTTCAAGGTGCTGGTGGGCGGCAAGGACAAGGCGGGCGAGTTTTACCGCCTGAGCTTCGGCAGCCTGTTTGCCTACGTGAGCAACCGCATCCCGGAGATTGCCGACCAGCTGTACAAGATTGACGACGCGCTACGCGCCGGCTTCGGCTGGGAGCTGGGGCCGTTTGAAACCTGGGACGCGCTGGGCGTGCAGGCGGGCATCGACCTGGCCAAGGCGGCCGGGCGCACGGTAGCGCCGTGGGTGGAAGAGATGCTGGCGGCCGGCAACTCAACTTTTTACAAGGTGGAGAACGGCGTGCGGAAGTTTTACGACAAGGAAAGTCAGCAGTACCAGCCGGTGGCGGGCGTGGAGAATTTTATCATTCTCGACAACCTGCGGGCCAGCGGCAAGGTGCTGTGGAAAAACGCCGGAGCGTCGGTTATCGACCTGGGCGACGGCATCCTGAACGTGGAATTCCACTCCAAGATGAACTCGCTGGGCACCGACGTTATCCAGGGGCTGCTGAAGGGTGTGGAGATGGCCGAAGCCGGCTACCGCGGCCTCGTGGTGGGCAACGACGCGCCGAACTTCTCGGCCGGGGCCAACCTGGGCCTGGTGTACATGCAGGCGCTGGAACAGGAGTTTGACGAGCTGAACATGATGATTCAGCAGTTTCAGCAGGCCATGATGCGGATGCGCTACAGCAGCATTCCGGTGGTGGGCACGCCGCACGGCCTCACGCTGGGCGGCGGCTGCGAGCTCAACCTGCACTGCGACCGCGTGGTAGCATCGGCCGAGTCGTACATCGGCCTCGTGGAGTTTGGCGTGGGCCTGATTCCCGGCGGCGGCGGCACCAAGGAAATGACCCTGCGCACGGCGGCCAAGTATGAGGAGGGCGAGCCCGAATTCAACCTACTGCGCAACACGTACATGACCATCAGCACGGCCAAGGTTTCGACCTCAGCAGCCGAGGCCTTCGACCTGGGCTTCCTGCGTCGGGGCGACGAGATTGTGGTGAATCCCAACCGCGTAATTGCCCAGGCCAAGGCCGCCGCCCTGGAGCTGGCCGACGCCGGCTACTCGCAGCCCAGCCAGAAAACCAACATCAAGGTGCACGGCAAGGGCGCGCTGGCCATGTTCAAAACCGGCGTGTACGCCATGAAAGAAGGCAAGTACATTTCGGAGCACGACCAGAAAATCGCCGATAAGCTGGCCTACGTGATGTGCGGCGGCGACCTCTCCTCCCCCACCGAGGTGAGCGAGCAGTACCTGCTGGACTTGGAGCGCGAAGCCTTTCTAAGCCTCTGCGGCGAGCGCAAGACACTGGAGCGGATTCAGGCGATTCTCACCACTGGCAAGCCGCTGCGTAATTAAATATTTAGCACGGAGTTAAAAGAGGAAAAAGGTATTTCACCGAGCAAACTCTGCGGAACTCCTTTTTCCTCTTTTAACTCCGTGCAAAAAAAATCCCACCCTAGTATAATGGCTAATACCGCATATATCGTGGCCGGCTACCGCACGGCCGTTGGCAAAGCGCCCCGGGGCGTATTCCGTTTTACCCGGCCCGACGACTTGGCCGCCGAGGTTATCAAGCACTTGGTGAAGTCGGTGCCCGCCCTCGACCCCAGCCGCGTTGATGACGTAATCGTGGGCAACGCCGTGCCCGAGGCCGAGCAGGGCCTGCAAATGGGCCGCCTCATCTCGCTGCTTTCGCTGCCCATCAACGTGCCGGGCCTCATCGTGAACCGCTACTGCGGCTCGGGCGTGGAAACTATCGCCATGGCGGTGGGCAAAATCGCGGCGGGCATGGCCGACTGCATCATCGCGGGCGGCACCGAGAGCATGAGCATGGTGCCCACCGTGGGCTGGAAAACCGTGCCCAACTACAAGCTCGCCACCGAGCACCCCGACTACTACATGGGCATGGGCCTCACGGCCGAAGCCGTGGCCAACGACTACAAAATCAGCCGCCAGGACCAGGACGAGTTTTCGTACAACTCGCACCAGAAGGCCATTAAGGCCATCGCCGAGGGCAAGTTTAAGAAGAGCATCGTGCCCATTACGGTGGAGGAAACCTACCTCGACCAGGCCAGCGGCAAGAAGAAAAAACGCTCCTACGTAGTCGATACCGACGAAGGTCCCCGGGCCGACACCTCGGTAGAGGCCCTGGCCAAGCTGCGTCCCGTGTTCGCGGCCAACGGCACCGTCACGGCCGGCAACTCGTCGCAGACTTCCGACGGCGCGGCCTTCGTGCTCGTGATGAGCGAGCGCCTGGTGAAGGAGCTGAACCTAGAGCCCATCGCCCGCATGGTCACCTACGCGACCGAGGGCATCGACCCGCGCATCATGGGCATGGGACCGATTGCCGCCGTACCCAAGGCCCTGCGCCAGGCCGGCATGAAGCTCGACGACATCGACCTGATTGAGCTGAACGAAGCCTTCGCCTCGCAGTCGCTGGCCGTAGTGCGCGAGCTCGGCATCAATACCGACAAGCTCAACGTGAACGGCGGCGCCATCGCGCTGGGCCACCCGCTGGGCTGCTCGGGTGCCAAACTCTCCATCCAGCTCTTCGACGAGCTGCGCGACCGCGGCCAGAAATACGGCCTCGTTACCGCCTGCGTGGGCGGCGGCCAGGGCGTGGCGGGTATTTATGAGCTGCTGAAGTAACCGCTCCCAACCAACGTCTGTCATGCTGAGCTTGCGAAGCATCTTTTCCCGTCAGAGCCGCTCGCTCCAACTGGAAAAGATGCTTCGCAGGCTCAGCATGACAGTTTTGTTTTTGGGCACTTCGCTTGGGGGGCTTGCCCAGCTGAAGCCAGTCGCGCCCACTAAGCGCGTGTACACCTACGTGGAGCAGATGCCGCAGCTACCGGGCGGCGGGGGCAGGCCAGCGATTGCAAATCAGCTATTGAAGCTGCTACAGGTACCCACGCTTAAAGAGCAGCCAAGCTGGCCCCGGACAGTAGTTTCCTTTGTGGTCGGCCCAGACGGCAAGATGTATGATGCGCAGGTATTGCTCGCTAGCCCAGTACCAGCGTATAGCGCGGCGATGCTCAAGGCCGTACGGGCGCTACCACGGTTTACGCCGGGGTATCAGAGCGGGAAGCCAGTCGCCGTGAAGCTTACGATACCCTTTTCTTGCATTACGGTTAGATAATCGCAAGAAGTTGTAATCCACGAATTCTAAAGGCGTTACTACCACGCTGTTTGGAAATCTTTTACGACACCGTCTCATCTCGTCCGTCATGCTGACGAAGGAAGCATCTTATGATAGCACAGCTTATTCTGGCGTGATAAGATGCTTCCTTCGTCAGCATGACGGACGTTTTATTTACGAGCAAAAAATATAAAAAAGCGACTGCGCAAGAAATTACGACTTCAGGAGTTTCGAGAGATGGGTTTCACAGTAGACTTTGATGTTGACCCCAATAAGCCTGAACTATACTGGCCTTTGCAAGCTCGCCTAGACTTACTACTGAGCAAAAACAATCTTAAGATTGTTTTTGGCTATGGCACCCTGTTTGTAAGAGCAAGACCATATAAGTCTGTTAAAGAGAGTAATAGACAAACAATTATTGACTGGATTAAGCAACAGCCCGAAGCAATAAATCTTGGGTTTGGCCCCCTAGCAGACTTTAGACTAACACAACGGGTTCACCAAAGAAGACCGAAGTGGAAGACGCCGACAAGAAAATAGTTTATGTTTTCGTAACAGCGCTGATTACTCATCCAGCAAATTCAGCAGTTTGTGCTCGGCCTCGGGCCGGTGCTGCTTGGCGTATTCCGACGGAGCCATGCCGTAGATTTTCTGGAACGTCTTGCGGAAATACTTGACGTTTTCCACGCCCACCTGGAAGGCAATTTCGCTGATGCGCAGCTGACTGTGGGTGAGTAACTGAGCCGCCCGCTTCATGCGCACGTCGCGGATAAACTCGACGGTGGTTTGGCCGGTGATCTGCTTGATGCGGCGATAGAGTACCGACTGGCTCATGCACATGTCGCTGGCCAGCACCTGAACCCCAAAGGCCGGGTCGTCGAGGTGCTGTTCGACGGCGCGCATGGCCTGCTCGAGGAAGGTGCGGTCGGCGTCGGCGATAACTACTTCGGTGGGTTCGAGCAGAATTTGGCGCTGGTAGTACTCGCGCAGCTTACCGCGGTTGCGCAGCAGGGCGGCGGCTTTGGCTTGCAGCACTTGGGGGTTGAAGGGCTTGCTCACGTAGTCGTCGGCCCCCAGGCCCAGGCCTTCTACCTCGTGCAGGGCGGCGGTGCGGGCGGTCAGCAGCAGCACCGGGATGTGACTGGTTTTGGGGTGCTGCTTGAGCTTCTGACACAGCTCCAGACCGTCGCTGCGCGGCATCATTACGTCGCTCACTACTACAGCCGGGTTTTGGGTTAGGGCCAGGTTCCAGCCTTCGAGGCCGTCGGCGGCGGTCAGCACCTCAAAATCAGGGGCGAAAAGCTGCTGCAAATACTGGCGCACCTCGTCGTTGTCTTCTACCACCAGCAGGCGCGGTAGGCTGGCCAGGGTAGTGGGCTCGTTGCTTATTTCCAGCGCATTATCGG
>CAJYVK010000349.1 GCA_913778455.1 uncultured Hymenobacter sp.
GCGAAGCGGGTGCGGCGGTAGCCACGGAGGTTGGTAGTACCCCCCAGTGTGTTGGCCTGGTAGAAGCGGTAGTCGCCGATGTTGTGCGCCCAGCCGATGCGCCCGGCGTAGGTAACGCGGAAGGGGAAATTGGGGGTGAGGTAGGCTTTCAGTTCAGTAGCAAAGCGGCCGTAGGTCAGCTTCTCGTCGTTGAGCTGGAAATTGTACTGAAACTCGTTGTGCCACTGAATCCCGATGCGCGGATCTTTGGGCGTTGATTGGGCCCCGAAGTCCACGTAAAGCAGCCCGCCGAGGTAGGTATTGATGCGGAAATCGGAGCTACGGATGCCGAAGCGGCGGTTCTCAAGGTCCGGACCAATGCTGTCGCGGATAACGGAGCCAATCTGCTCATTCTGCACCCGGAAGCGGTCGTACTGCGGCCCAAAGCCAATTTTGCCGAACGAGAAGAGCTGTCGCTCCAACGTAGGCGCGATGTACAAGCGGTCGAAGCGGATGCGGTAGGCGCTGTTTACCGAGCGATTGGTCGAACGCTCGCCGTTTTCCACGGCGTAGTTCTGGGTGTTGTTACCAATGCCGAAGAAGTTGTAGAGCAACTGCGGGCCGTAGAACTGGGCCGCCACGCGCAGGTTGGTCTTGCCACCAAACACGCTGATGAAATGCCCCATGTAGCGCAGATTGTACGCCTCGCGGGCCGGGGCGAAGTTGGCCGTCAGGCTCTGTTCCGAGCCGTAGGGCTCGCGGCGGAAGGCATAGCGACGATGCGTGATGCCACCACCGATGAGCAGACCATCGTCGATGTTGTAGCCGAAGAACAGCGCCGGCCCGGTGTAATTGAGGCGGTAGTCTTTCAGGTCGAAGCGGTGCGGATGGTCGTAGCGGCTCACGTCCACGCCCGGCTCCAGGCGTAGGCGGGCCTCGCCGCGCCGGTTCTGAATGTAGTTGCCGGTATCGGCGTCGTAAATCTGGGTGCGGTGCCGGATGCCCGCCACCCGCGAGTTGTCGATGATGGTATCGCGCCCAGTGCCGCCGATGATGCGGATCTTATGCCCCAGACGCTCGTCGCCGCTCAAATCGTACACGTCCTGCCCGCTGATGCCGTAGAGGCGGATTTCATCGGTCACGCGGTCGAAGGTACGGTCGTACAGCACCTTGGTCAGTTGCCCTTTCTTGCTGATTTTCTGCATCACTACCCGCGTCTTGTGGTCAGGCAGGCGGGTCACGGTGAATTTCTCGTTCTTCTGCGAGCCGCGTACCTCCACGATGTCGGCCATCAGGTCGGCGTACTTGCGCGCTACATCGGGCAGCAGGTCGCGGCGGTTTTTGAGCTTAGCCACAATTTCGGCCCCGTGCTCGGCGTAAATCTGCTTGGGCCATTTCTCGGCAAAGGCTTTCTCAATAACCGCATCGGTAAGCTGGGCCTTCATAATCTCAGCCTGCTTTACCCAATCTTCGCGGCTCACGCCGCTGAGGTAGAGGCGGTCGTTGCTGAGGCCCGTTTGGTTGAGGCCTTTGTAATCGCCGTAGTCGTAGCCGAAATTCTGGAAGTTGCGCACCGCGAACTTCTTCGAAATCAGCGTGGGCAGTACGCCATCGCCCTTGAAGAAAGCAATGTCGCGGTCCTCGGGCACGGCCGTAAAAATCTTGTCGCCGTCCTTAGTTTTACGCTGCGCCCAGCGCCACTGGTCCTCGTGGCGGTCCCAGTCGCCAATCCACATATCGAAGAGGCGCGAGCGGGCGAAGGCTTTCTGGTCAACTTGGTTGTCGTTGTCTTGCAGCAGCTCCTCGAGCATTTTATCGGTGCTCACGAGCTTCTTGGCGTAGCCCAGCGAGGCGTCGTTGTCCTGGCTGCCCTTGGCGTCTTCTTCGAGCGCGGCGGGCGTATTGGCAAATTTCTGCTGGTACTGGCCCAGCGCCGGGTCATTCGGAATGTAGACGTAGCGCGGATTGGTGTGCAAAATGCCAGCGGCCTGGGCCAGCGGCGGCAGCACAAACGAGGCGTAGGGGTGCTGGGCCGAAATCTGGTCTTGCAGCACGGCGCGGGCCAGCCCGGTGCGGAAGTTCTCGGGCAGCACGGCGGCTGGGTCCTTATCAATGCCCCGCACGGTGAAATAATAGCCGTCCTCGTTGCGTACCTTCAGGGAAGCCGTTTGCTTACCGCCGCCCGTCTTATAAGGAATGAGGCCCCCCTCGGCCGTTTTGATGTCGAGCACCGGAAACTGCACCGGCGTAGCCCACTCCTTGCGGTAGTGATCGCCGAGTAGCCAGTTGTGAAAGCGCCCGTGTTGGTTGTAGCTGGGGTTGACGGCCACCGTCACGGTGCTATCCTTATAATCGGGCCGCCGCACGGCCGTATTCACTACAGGGGCACCCACCGGCTGGCCGGTGGCTTTCGCGGCGGCAACTTCGAGGTCGTCCTTGCTTTGCTTGCCCTTGTCTTTATCCTTACCCTTCACCGGGCCACCGGGACCCTTAGCGCTGGCCATGCCGCCCCGGCCCAGCGTTGCGTACACCTGCTGGCGGTACACGCGGCGGGCCGTCTGGCCCTGGTTGGCGTCGCTGGGGATGAAGTATTCCACCCACACCTCGCCGTTATCGTAGTAGTTAAGGCGGGCGAAGCCCTTCTCCTTGTCCGAAAAGAGGGCGTCGCCCCCGTTACCGGGCTTTACGTGCTGGGTTTTGCAGCCCGAGCCGCTGGTAATAAAGTGCGCCTGGCTGCGCTCATCGTCGTAGTACTGAAGGTTGTGCTCGTGGCCGTTGGCATATACTACATTAGGGTATTTGCTGAAAATATCCAGCAAGCCCTTCTTATATGCCTGATAGGCGGGGTGCGCAATATCCTGCGAAATTCCGCCGTATTTGCGGGCTAGCGGGTACACCGAGACAATGATGGGTAGCGGTAGAAACGCGTATTTCTGCACGATGCTGAGCGGAAACACGTGGTCGGCAAACGTGAAGTAGCCGCCGTGAATACCGTCCGAAAACAGCGGGTGGTGCGTCACAATCAGGATGTGCTTGTCCTGATTGCGCTTGATTACCTCCTCAATCTGCCCGTATACCTCATCCTCGGTATCGGCCCCGCAGGCATCACCGAAGGGCCGGTTGGCCTGCGGCGTGATAAACCACTGCGAGTTGATGGCAATCATCACCAGGTCATCGCGCAGCCGGATCTCGTACGGACCAGGGCAGCCATCGCGCGGCACCAGGAAGTCGCCCGTATACGAAAATGCCGCTGAGTCCTGGGCTAAGTAGTGCTCGGCGTAGGCTTGCTCGCGGTTCACCTGTTCCAACCCTCCCTTGTAGCCCTGGATCCAGTCGTGGTTGCCGGGCGTCATGTACTTCTCGCCCTTGTAATCCTTCAGGATGTTGAGTTGGGTGTTGAGACGACCTTCAGCAATCTTGCGGTCGTAGGCTCCCTCGGGCGGCATCCCCTGGTTGTAAATATTATCGCCGAGGAAAACCACGGCGCTCTTGCTGCCTGCCTGCAACATCTGGCGGCGCATGAAATTGAGCGACGGCTCGCCGCCCTTCTCCGCCGGGATGGGGCTGCCCACGTCGCCAATCAAAAATACTGAGTAGCGAATGCGGGCCGAGTCGGGCGGCAAATTTTTTTGCCAGCCCAGGGCTTTCCCTCGGTAGTTGGGCTTTGGGTTAAGGGGATTGAAATCTGATTCGCCGGCTTCGCCTAACTCTTCCAATTGCGCGGCGGCAGTCAGCGGGAGGGTAGCAAAAAGACCAAGGCAGAACAAAAGGCGGAAAAAGAGCGTCATAGAAAGAGCGTAACGGCCAGTCAGGGGACGGTATATAATAAATAATAAAGAGCCCGGACCAACGGGGCACCACGCCCCGGCTGGCCCAGATGCCAGTGCCCCGGCCATTGCCAGGTGAAGCAAAAGTGAGCCCGTCTTGGTACCGGAATAGGGGCAGCTACGCAAAGCCCGCCACCACGGTTGAGTATCGGGCTCAACCGTAGTCCGGTGCTGCCCGTTGAAAGCCCGCCACCGGGTCGAACCCAACGCCGGCCGGCCGTTGTTTTCTTGCGTTGATATTATGGCTACTACTACTCTCCCCGCCGAGGCCGAAGCTTCGGCTACCCCTGCCGAAAGCCCCGCCCCGGCTCCCGCCAAAGCACCAAAGCCCGAGGTATCGGCGCTGGTAAAGCAGGCGCAAGCCTATTTAGAACCCAAACTGCCAGCTGAGCTCGATCCGCGTTATACATATCACACGCTAGCCCATACGCAGTACGTAGTAAAGCAAGCCCGCAGTCTCGCGGCCGACGCTAAGCTTTCGCCCGAAGAAACCGAGGATCTGCTACTAGCGGCGTGGTTTCACGATACGGGTTACCTCGATACCTACGATGGCCACGAGTACAAGAGTATGGCCCGTGCCGAGGCTTGGCTGCAAGAGCAGGGTCACGACCCAGGCCGTATAGACGTGGTCAAAAATCTCATCCGGGCCACGCATCGCAACGAAGAGGCTCACACCGAGCTGGAAAAGATTCTCAGCGATGCCGACATGAGTAATCTGGCCGCCGACGACTTCCGCGCCCGCGCCGAGCTCATCCGTACCGAATGGGAGTTGGCCCTCAACAAATCGTACAGCAACGTCGATTGGGCCGAGCTCCAGCTCAATTTTATGCTGGCCCACAAGTATCAGTCGCACGCAGGTAAATCCTGCTACAAAGAAGCGCTGAAGGCCAACATCGAAGAGCAGCGGGAGTACCTTAAAAAGGCCGAGAAAAAAGCGAAGAAGAAAGAGAAAAAGGCTACCGAAACCTTCGCTGAGCCCAAGCGGGGCATCGAAACGATGTTCCGCACCATGTATTCCAACCACATGAAGCTCTCCGATATGGCCGATAAGAAGGCCAGTATGATGATTCAGCTCAATGCAGTCATCCTATCGGTTATTATCACCTACTTCGGGGCCAAGTCTTCGTCGCTGGCTCCCACTGGCAACGCCAGCTTTATCCGCAATCCCATCCTAGCCGTGCCGATGGGTGTGCTCTTGGTTACGGCGCTGGGCTCGGTCACCTCGGCTATTCTTTCGGCCCAGCCCGACGTTACGAGCTTCAACTGGCTCAAGAAAAATCCCGAAATTGCTACCAACCGCCGGGTCAACCTGCTATTCTTCGGACAGTTCACTAAGCTCAGCCTCCAGCATTTTCAGGAAGGGATGCGCGAGCTAATGCGCCAGAAAGACACGCTCTACAATAATATGGTGACCGACGTGTACTATCTCGGCGAAGTGCTCGACCGCAAATACAAGCTGCTGCGCGTGAGCTACTCAATTTTTATGGTGGGCCTCATCCTCACGGCACTTTCTTTCGGCATCGTGCTAGCTTATAAGATGTAGCCCGCCTAGCTTGGCGGCCGTACCTTTGTGGCCTGGCTGCGTAGTTCAAGGGATAGAATAGGCGTTTCCTAAACGCTTGATAGCAGTTCGAATCTGCTCGTGGCTACTTATCACCTTCAGAAAAGGCCCTGCTTTTACCTAAAAGCAGGGCCTTTCTCATCGTGAGTTGGTTTCAACCCCTCACGGTAAGTCGGTAGTAACAGACTGAATCAATCCTTAGGTAAAATTTTTCTCCCCCAATGTCAGGCGGTTAGAGCAACCACAGCTAGTAATTAGTCGTACTACCTTGCTCTGTCGATAAAAAAGCCTACCTTTGCAGTCCCAAAACGGCAAGCGGCCTTCTGGATACTTAAGAATAGACACTGCTTTTTCAGTCTCTTATTTTGAGCAACGGCGGAAATGTTAGTCACTATACATTTCACTAGGGCTTGAAAGCGGCTTCAGAAAAAAAATCACCTTCGAGGTTGCGGAGTCAAAAAAAAGTCTTACCTTTGCAGCCCGCTTCAACCGGAGGCGGTCAACAGGCCACCCAGACGAAAAGAAAAAGTTAAAAATTTTTC
>CAJYVK010000350.1 GCA_913778455.1 uncultured Hymenobacter sp.
AACCTGTACACCCCTACCTCACTCATTCAGTATTCGCCACATTACCCGATCCGCTTCGAACTCCGCCTCGCTATCGGCGGGCGTGTACTCCACGGCGATGTAACTATTGGGCGTACCCATCACCTGTCGCAGCTCGGCCTCCAGCTGTTTCGCCTGCGGCAGGTTATCCTCCTCGCGCGAATCCCAGGCGGTTACGCACAACCCACACACGAGCTGCGCATCCGTGGTGAACTTGAGCAAGACAGAGTGCAGGTCGGCCCGCACGGCGTGGAGCTGGTACCAGACAAAGCAGTGCGTGGGGTGCGCCGTGGCGTAGGTGATCACCTCCGCTACCGTGGTCAGGGGCCGTTCCACCTCGTCGAGGAAGCGGCCCTCCGGAGTCCGGACTTGCAGCCACTGGTTGACCAAGGGCTCTAGCTGCTTCCGCTGGCAGAAGTGCTGCAGAAAGCGCTCGATAGTGGGGGCGTCACGGCCCCGCGACAGGCAGTAGATATCGTAGAACATAACAGGGCGGCTGCGCAGCTTAGGCGCTCATACTCATTACTTGTAACTAGGCGTTAGTAACGGTCCAGATCTTCCATGCGCCAGGCCAAGTCGATAGCCTCGAAATCCAGCTCGCGGTAGCCGTAACGCTCACTTAATTCAGCCACGGGAATATCCTGCTGCGCGGGGTCCAGCAGTTCCCAGAGTACGGCATCGAGCTCGGCAGTGCTGGTTTGAATGGCTCCTTTGACCTGATTCGCTAGCAGCTGCCCATAATGCAGCCCTAGGGCAAAACCCTCCAGCATACCAAGTTCCGGCTGAGAGAGGTTGTAGAGACTCTGGCGGTAGTGGAACAAGTAGTTGAAGAGCCAGCCCAAGTGCGAACGACGGGTCAACCGGTCGTCGGGGGAAAGGCCGAAGGCGGCGCACACGGCCGTGCGCGCCCGCTCGATCAAGGGGCGGTAGAGGTCTTCCGGGCGGTCGCGTAAGAACTCGCCTAGCACCACGTAATCGAGCGCAGAGATAGTGTTTAAGTGGTACGCACGCTCGTGGCGACTGGCCCCGTGCGAGCCAAGCGCCGTGGCAGGAGGCTTGCTCAACCCGAATGCCGCTTGCAAGGACTCCAGCTGGGCTACGCGCAACAGAGCGGGCTTGCTCTGGGCTACGGTGTGCTTCGCCCACTCATGGCGGTACGCGAGCAGTTTGTAGAGGTAATCCTGGGCTGTCATGTCGGGAAGTTGGTGGTGGGGACGTATTGCCCGCAAAGCGTGGCGGCCTGCTTTATAGCTGGTAAATATTGACTTAGCGCGTCAAGCGAGACAAAAACCTTAGCCCACGTAGCAGACGCAATAGTGGCCAGCCGCGCTGGCCGTCGCCAGAAACTGTTGCAAGCGATGGAATTAGAATGGTTTCCTGCAAACCTACCTCGGGCGCTGCTCAACTCAATACAATGAATTTGTTCAGGAAGGCACCTCTTCCCTTCGGCAAGCGAACGCCAGATGGAGCATGACGGACGTAAGAAAAACAACACTTTTAAATGGCATTTCTCACGAGGAGAGACAGTGGCCACGCCCTGGGAATATTTCGCCGCCAGCGCACTTTTCCGGAAGCTGGCCCCGGCAACTGGGAGGGTATGGAACGGTTGATTGCCGCCCGGATAAGTGCTTTGCAAAACGGTGGCCCGCCACGCTCACTCTCTTTTTCCCCATGCTATCCATTTCCCACCTATCCGACCTCAACGCGCCGCTGCTGGCCGACCACGAAGCAGACTTTCACCACCTCGGCGAGCGGTTGGCCCGGCGCGGCGGCCTCACCGCGCCCAACGTAGTGGCCCGCCTGCGGGCCTTCCAGGTGGCCGTGCCGAGCTGGGCACTGGGCACGGGCGGCACGCGCTTCGGGCGGTTTGCGGGCGGGGGCGAGCCGCGCTCACTCACCGAGAAAATTCAGGACGTGGCCCTGCTGCACCAGCTCAACGGCTCGTCGAATGCCATTTCCCTGCACATTCCCTGGGATATTCCGACCGACGCAGCCGCCGTGCGGCAGCAGCTGGCAGCGGCCGGGCTGCGCATCGACTCGGTCAATTCCAACACGTTTCAGGACCAGCCCGGCCAGGGGCACTCTTACAAGTACGGCTCGCTGAGCGCGACCGACCCGGCCGTGCGGGCGCAGGCCGTGCAGCACAATCTCGACTGCCTCGGCTACGGGCAGCAGCTCGGGGCCAAGGTGCACACCGTGTGGCTGGCCGACGGGTCCAACTTTCCGGGGCAGAGCCATTTGCGCCGCGCCTACCAGCGCACCCAGGAAAGCCTGACCGCCATCTACGAGGCCCTGCCCGCCGACTGGACCCTGCTCCTCGAGTACAAGCCCTACGAGCCGAATTTCTACTCCATGGTCATTCCCGACTGGGGCACGTCGTACGCGCTGTGCCAGGCCCTGGGGCAGCAGGCGCAGGTGCTGGTCGATCTGGGCCACCACCTGCCCAACACCAACATCGAGCAGATCGTGGGCCGCTTGCAGCATTTCGGCCGGCTGGGGGGCTTTCACTTCAACGGCTCGATGTACGGCGACGACGACCTGACCACCGGCAGCATCAAGCCCTTTCAGCTCTTCCTGATTTTCAACGAGCTGGTCGATGCCGGCCAGGACGCCACCGTGCACAACCCGGCCGTGGCGTACATGATCGACGCCAGCCACAACACCAAAGACCCGCTCGAAGACCTGCTGCAATCGACCGATAACATCCTGACGGCCTACGCCAAGGCCTTGCTCGTGGACCGCCCCGCCCTGCACGCCGCCCAGGAACGCAACGACGCCGCGCTGGCCGAGGACCTGCTGCGCGATGCCTTCCTCACCGACGTGCGCCCGCTCGTGGCCGAAGCCTACCGCCAGTGCGGGGGGGCGCTACGCCCGGTGGCCGCCTACCGACAAGCCGGCTGCCGCGCCAGCCTCACGCAGCAACGGGGCCGGCAGGCCGTCGCCACGGGCCTATGAAAAAGCCGGTGTACGCCATCTTCGACGTTGGCAAGACGAACAAGAAGCTGCTGCTCTTCGACGAGCAGCACCAGCTCGTGGAGGAGCACCAGCAGGTGTGCCTCGAAACGGTAGACGACGACGGCTACCCCTGCGAAACCCTGGAGCGCCTCACGTATTGGGTGCTGAGCAACTGGCAGCAGCTGCGCCAGCACGCCCACTACCAATTACTGGGCGTGAATTTCACGGCCTACGGGGCCAGCCTGGTGCACCTCGACGCCCGCGGCCAGGCCGTGACGCCCCTCTACAACTACCTCAAGCCCCTGCCCGAGGGGCTGGCCGCGCAGTTCTACGCCGGGCTGGGCGCGGCGGCCGACGAGTTTGCGGCCGTCACCGCCTCGCCCCGTCTCGGCATGCTCAACGCGGGCTTGCAGCTCTACTGGCTCAAATACGCCAAGCCCGAGCTGTACGCCCGCGTGCACACCTCGCTGCACCTGCCGCAGTATTTGTCGTATTTGCTGACCGGGGAGAAGTTTAGCGACTACACCTCCCTGGGCTGCCACACGGCCCTGTGGGATTTTAACCGGGCCGATTACCACGCCTGGGTGCGGCGCGAGGGCGTGGCGGAGCGGCTGGCCCCGCTCATCCAGGACCCCATTGCCGCCGTGGTGAAAGACGTGCTGGTGGGCACCGGCCTGCACGATTCGT
>CAJYVK010000351.1 GCA_913778455.1 uncultured Hymenobacter sp.
GGCGACCGCGCTCGGGCTTAGCCCCCGCGCCCAGCCCTTCCGTCAGGTCCACCCCGATCTGGAGCTTATTGGGCACGGTGGAGCTTTCCAGCGCCTGCCGGTCGGTATTGCAAATAATAAACTCCACATCCTTGATGCCCTGCTTATGCATGTGCTTCACGGCGTTGGAGCCCCCGCCCCCTACCCCAATCACCTTAATGATGGAGCGGCTTTGGGCAGGAATATCGAAGGTAAAATTCATAACATGTTGAGTTATGAATTATGAATTATGAATTATGAGTTATGAATTCCCGGCCCAAGTATCGCTGCCTAATTCATAACTCATAATTCATAATTCATAACTCAACTTAGTATTGTTTATCGTCAAAATCATCAATCAGAATGCCTTTCAGCTTGCGGGTGATGTCACCCAAAAACTTGAGGCCGCGCTGCTCCTTCACCGGCTTGGGCGGTTCGGGCGTGGTGGCGGCGGGGGCAATCGGCGCGGGCACCGACGGGGCCGGCGTAAAGCTGGGTACTACCGGGGCGGCCACCGGGGCGGCGGGCTGGTAGCTGTAGGGGGCCAGCTCTTCCTCGGTATAGCCGGGGCGGGCCATGCGCTCGTCCTGGGCCTGGTAGCCCGCCAGCACGAGGCCCACGCCCGTGGCGTGCATCGGCGATTTCACGGCTTCGATTCTACCCTTACCCAGGTGTTGGTTGGGGTAGCCGATGCGCGTATCGAGGCCGGTGAGGTACTCGGTCAGCTGCTCCAGGTTCTGGAGCTGCGAGCCACCACCCGTCAGCACGATGCCAGCCGACAGGTGCTCGTGCAGGCCCATGCGGTAGATTTCGGCGTACACCAGCTCGATAATCTCCGACATGCGGGCCTCGATAATGTATGCCAAGTTCTTGAGCGACACCTCCTTGGGCGGACGATTGGGTAGACCCGGGATGCTCACGATTTCGTAGTCGCTGGCTTCCTCGGCAATGGCCTTGCCGAATTTCACTTTAAGCTGCTCGGCCTGGTTGGGCGTCACGTTGCAGCCTTGCTTGATATCCTGGGTAATAATGTTGCCCCCGAATGGCAGCACCGCCGCGTGGCGGATAATACCATCCTTGAACACGGCCAGATCGGTAGTACCGCCGCCAATGTCAATCAGCGCAACACCCGCTTCCTTCTCCTCGTCGCTCAGCACCGATACGCTCGACGCCAGCGGCTCCAGGATAAGGTCGGCAATGGCCAGCCCAGCCTTGGTGACGCACTTGTTGATGTTGTTAATGGCGGCGCTCTGCGCCGTGATAATGTGAAAATTACCTTCCAGGCGCACGCCGGCCATGCCGATGGGGTCCGTTACTCCACCTTCAAAGTCAACTTTATAATCCTGGGGCATGACGTGGATAATCTGCGAGCCGGGCGGGGTTACCAGCCGGTACATATCCGCCGTGAGGCGGTTCACGTCGTCTTGCGTAATCTCATTGTCGCCGCTGGGGCGCGTAATGGAGCCGTTGTGCTGGAGGGATTTGATGTGTTGCCCGGCGATGCCTACGTTTACCACGCCAATGTCAATGCCCGACTGCTCTTCGGCCTGCCGGATGGCACGCTTAATGGCATCAACAGTTTTATCGATATTGAGCACTACGCCCCGTTGCACACCTTCCGATACGGCTTTGCCCATGCCCAAAATTTCGAGCTTGCCGTACTCATTTTTGCGGCCCACCAAGGCGCAGATTTTTGTGGTGCCTATATCGAGACCGACGACGATTTTATCTTGTTGCATGGAAACGGACTGGGCAGTGAAAGAGCAGTAACTAACCTACTTAGTAAAAATTATAAAAAATAGCCTTATGATTGCCAAGTAGTTACTACTCGCAAATTATCTGGTTTTGGTATTCTACGTTGACGCGATGGTACGTATCCCAGCCAAGCACCGAAGGAATTTGGCGGTAAAATACCATCAATTTGGCGAATTTTTCTGAAATATTGTCGGGTGCGCCGAACTCTATGCGTTGGTCGCCAACCTGCTGGGTGAAGCTCAACTTCCCCCCGGGCTCCACGAATACCTCGGCCACCTGCGCCTTCCAAAAGGGATGCTCGTCTACATAGCGCAGAAAGTCAAGATATCCCCGACTAGTGCTATCCTGGAAGAACGTGGTCGGCAGCGTACCCCCGCCCGCCCGGCTCACCGTAGCTACGCGGGCCGTGTAAAGCGGCGAGAGCGGCAGCCGACGGCCCTCGGCATCCACGTAGGTGTCGAGGCGGTCGTCGGCGTGCACGAGGCGGGCAATGGGGCGGTTCTGGTGCACGTCGGCGTGCAGGTTGCCCGAGAGGTCGCGGTACACCTGCGCGTCGCGCACGAAGGGGTGCGCCTTCAGGCGGCCTTCGAGCTCGCGCAGGCGGTCGCCCTCGGGCACGGTCCCGATTACGGGCTCCTTGCCACCGTTGGTGAGCAGGGCCGTCACGCCGCGCTCGCTGATGAAATAATTATCGGACTCGTTGGCCACGTTGACGACGATGCTTTGCACCGGACGCCGAGCCTGCCGCAACGCCGCGAATGCGGCCATCCCCCCCAGCCCCAGCAGGCAGGCAAGCGCGACGAGCAGATTGCGGACGGACTTATCCATGAATCGCAGATTTAACGGATTTAACTGATTTCGCGGATTCGGACGTGGGTTGTTGGGCCCGGCTGCGATAAAAGTGAAATGAGGTAAATGTTTTTTATACTACACTTTATACTAGTCGTTTTCCAGGGGGGCCAGCAGGCGTTTTAGCTGGGGTACTAGGGTATCAATATCGCCGGCGCCTACGGTAGCCAGGATATCAAATGTAGCAGTATTTTTGGCATTATCCAATACTTCCTGCTTGGTTTGCAGCGATTTAACTGGCGCAGTAATATTATCCAGCAGCATGGCGGCCGTTACTCCCGGCAGGGGAAGCTCACGGGCTGGATAGATATCGAGTAGTACCACTTCGTCGGCCAAGCTCAGGCTTTGTGAAAAACCCTCGGCGAAGTCGCGGGTACGGGTAAATAAATGGGGCTGAAAGATGACGCGCACTCGCTTCTCGGGGTACAGCGCCCGCAACGAACGCAGGAACGCTTCTATTTCGCGTGGGTGATGAGCGTAGTCGTCTACGTATACTTTGGCGGGACCGGTTACGATAAATTCGAATCTTCGTTGCACGCCGCGATAGGCAGCCACAGCCTCAGGCAGTTGCGCTGCCGTGACGCCGAACAATTGGGCCGCCACGGCGGCCGCCAGCATGTTTTCTACGTTGTGAAAGCCCGGAACTTTCAGCTCTAGGCCGCGCACTACGCCCTGCGGACCGTGCAAATCGAACTGAAACTGGTGGCCAACGGCCGTGATATGCTCGGCAAATAAGTCGGCCCCTTGCTCGGCGCTGAGGCCGTAGCGCAGCACCCGCGTGCCGGGCGGCACGGCGGCGGCCACGCGGGCGTCGGCCGTGTGGTTGAGCAGCAGCGTGCCGCCGGGCTTGAGCTGGCTCACAAACTGGCAGAAAGAATCGATTAGTGCGCTCTGCTCGCCATAGATGTCGAGGTGGTCGGCGTCGGTACTCGTGACGATGGCTACGTCGGGGCGCAGCGTCAGAAAGCTGCGGTCGTATTCGTCGGCCTCGACGACTACGGGCGCGGCCGGGCTCTGAGGTAGCAGCAAATTCGAGCCCAGGTTCACCGCAATACCACCCAGGAAAGCGCCGGCGTCGAGGCCCGCGTGGTGCAGCAGGTGGGCCACCATGCTGCTGGTGGTCGTCTTACCGTGGGTACCCGCTACCGCGATGGTGGGCCGGCCCTGGGTGAGCACGCCCAGCACCTGGCTGCGCTTGCGAATGTCGTATCCCTGCTCGCGCAGCCACGCCCATTCGAGGCAGGTGGCCGGGATGGCGGGCGTGAGCACCACCAACGTCTCAGCCTTGTGCTCCCGAATTTCCAGCGGAATATTCTCCACCGCATCGACGTAGTGCACGGCAATGCCCTCGGCTTGCAGGGCCTTCGTCAGGGGCGTTTCGGTTTTGTCGTAGCCACTCACCTGGTGGCCATTCGCCTTAAACCAGCGGGCCAGCGCCGACATACCAATACCCCCAATCCCCAGGAAAAAAATGTACGGAAACTGCTGCACAGTTTTTTAATTATGAATTATAAATTAACGTTGTTTGAGAAATACTACAACCAAACAACTATTGTCATGCTCAGCTTGCCGAAGCATCTCTATCGCTTCATTCAGCGGTGCAATAAAGACGCATCGGCAAGTTCAGCATGACGGACGTGGTGCACCGACGTTTTTTCCAAACAGTCTCATTCTCTATTTACCAACTAGCTTCAGCAGCTCATCGACGATAGTGCGAGTAGCGTCGGGGCGGGCCAATTCCTGCACGCGCTGGCTGAGCTGCTGCTGGCGGGCCGGGTCGGCGAGCAGGCGCAGGGTTTCGTCGTAGAGGCGGGGGGGCGCGTGCTCGTCGGTGATGAGCCCGGCGGCTCCCTTGCCCACCAGGGCCAGCGCGGTTTTGGTTTGGTGGGCTTCGGCCACGTTGGGCGAGGGCACCAGCACGCTGGCCTTGGCCGTGAGGCACAGCTCGGAAACCGAGAGCGCCCCGGCCCGGCTGATGACCACGTCGGCGGCGGCGTAGGCCAGGTCCATGCGCCGGATAAACTCCATCGCGTACAAGTGGTCGGCGGCGTAGGGGGCAGCCTGCTGCTGGGCTTCGGGGAAGTAGATTTTGCCCGTCTGCCAAATGAGCTGCACCCCGGCGTCGCGCAGGCGGCCGAGGGCGGCGGCGGTGGCCAGGTTGAGGGTACGGGCCCCGAGGCTGCCACCCACCACGAGCAGCGTTTTTTTGGTTGGGTCGAGCTTGAAGAAATCGAGGGCCTCGGCGCGGCTACCGTGGGCGATTTCGGTGCGCACGGGGTTACCGGTGAGCACCAGCTTTTCGGCGGGGAAGAATTTCTCCATGCCGTCGTAGGCAACGCAGATCCTACTCACGCGGCGGGCCAGCAGCTTGTTCACCAGGCCGGCGTAGGAATTCTGCTCCTGAATCAGGCTCGGAATGCCGCGCGAGGTGGCCGCCAGCAGCACCGGCGCCGAGGCGTAGCCCCCTACCCCAACCACGGCATCGGGCCGGAATTCCTGAATCAGCTTGCCCGCTTTACGCACCGAGCGAAATACCCGCACCGGGAACAGGATATTCTGCGGCGTAAGGCGGCGCTGCAAGCCCGTGATGTCGAGGCCCACGATGGGGTAGCCGGCCTCGGGCACGCGCGTCATCTCCATGCGGCCGTTGGCGCCCACAAACAGAATGTCAGCGTCGGGCTGCCGCCGCCGGATTTCGTTGGCAATGGCTACCGCCGGGAAGATGTGCCCGCCCGTACCGCCGCCGGAGATGATGAATTTCATAGGGTAAGCTGTTAGCTGCTAGCTATTAGCCATTAGCTTTTGTTGAACATGAGTTGATTTACCGAAAAGCTGGTAGCTGACAACTAGTAGCCTTTGGGGTGAAAACTTACGCGAGTTGGGCCCGCTTGCTCGGAATCCGCACGGTATCGGCCGGCTCGCCGGCCAGCGGGCGAGTTTCGCGCTCCCCCCGGCTCACGGCCAGGATAATCCCTACGCTCAAGCCCGTGAAGATGAGCGAAGTACCACCCATACTCAGCATGGGCAGCGGCAGGCCCGTCACCGGCCCCAGCCCCACGGCTACGCCCATATTCACCATCGCCTGGAGCACCAAGCTAAAACACAAGCCCGCCGAGAGCAGCCCCCCGAAAGCGCCCTGGCTATTCATGACCGTTTTCAACCCTCGATATAAAAAGGCGAGGTAGAGAAACAGCACGAACAGGCCCCCGATCATGCCGTATTCTTCAATAATAATGGCGTAGATAAAGTCGGAGTACGGGTGGGGCATGATGTTGCGCTCCGTACTCTTACCGGGGCCTTTGCCGGTGAGGCCGCCCGTGGCGATGGCGATAAACGAGTGTTCGAGTTGAAACTGAGGCTTCTTGGCTTTATCGGTGAAGTTGGCTATCCGCGATACTACCGTGCCCAAGCGCTCGCCCGCCCACAGGCCGGCCCCGCCCAGCACGACCCCGATGGCCACCATTACCAGCATCTGCTTCATGGGCACGCGGCCGATAAACATGAGCAGCAGGCAAGTCAGAAACAACAGCAGCGCCGTGGAGGCGTTCGAGAGCACGATGAGGCCGCAGATAACCCCTACCCAGAGCATTACCGGGAATAGCGTGCTCCAGAAGTCGTGCAGGTGCTGCTGGCGGCGGCTGAGCATGCTGGCCAGGTGCGAAATCAAAGCCAGCTTGGCTAAGTCGGAGGGTTGAAACGTCTGGTTGATAACCGGGATGGTCAGCCAGCGCGAGGCCCCATTCACCTCGCCCCCCATGAAGTAGGTGAACAGCAGCAGCGGCACCGAAATAAGCAGCGCATAGAGCGACAGCCGCGAGTAGTGGCGGTAGTCGATGCGGTGGGCCAGCCACATCAGGCCCAGGCCGATGAATATCAGGCTGGTGTGCTTGAGCACAATGAGCTCGACCGAGCCGGTGCGGCCGTGCAATTCGTTGCGGTAGGCCAGCGTGCCGGTGGCCGAGTACACCACCGCGATGCTGATGAGCGAGAACAAGATCACGATGGCCCACAGAATCGGGTCGCCCTTGAGGTTGCGCTGGAGCCAAGTAAGACGGTGTTGGACCACAGATTTAACGGATTTAACGGATTGCGGGGATTTAGGCGTAGCTGCGGGGTTTTGTTTGAGGAAGTCTTTTTGACGGACTTCTGTAAGCAGCTGGTTTATTATGCGGAGCTTGCCGAAGCTGCTCGCTCACTTTAATATACTAGGTAGGAGTAGTAAGTGAATGAAAAGCGGGGGTTCTCGGTTGGGGCTTACCGTTTTTTAGGAAGGAAGCGCTTGGGCGGCGGCGGCGAACTGCCGGCCCCGGTCTTCGTAGTTTTTGAACAGGTCGAAACTGGCACAGCACGGGGAGAGTAGCACGACGTCGCCGGGGTGGGCCAGCGCGGCGGCACGACGTACGGCCTCGGTTATGCTCGTGGTTTCTTCGAGATGCGGCACCTGCGTTTCGAAGGCGGCGCGAAGCTTGGCATTATCTACGCCCAGGCAGATGAGCGCCTTTACTTTTTGGGCAGCCAGCGGCAGGATGGGCGCGTAATCGTTGCCTTTGTCGGTGCCGCCGGCAATCCACACGATGGGATGCTTGATGCCGTCGAGGGCGTACCAGGCGGCTTCCACGTTGGTAGCCTTGCTGTCGTCGATGTACTGCACGCCGTTGAGCGTACGCACGAGTTGCAGGCGGTGGTCGGCATTTTGGAAGGTGCGCAGCGCGGCCTCAATCTGGGCGGGTGAGGCCCCAGCCACGCGGGCCGCCAGTACGGCGGCGGCCATGTTCTGCTGGTTGTGCTGGCCGATGAGAGGTGAGTTTTTGATGCTCACCTGGTCGGGGTGGCGGTCTTCGATGGGCAGGTGAATGCGCAGCGTACACTCGTCCTGGTAGTAGGCCGCGAGGTGCTGGTTGGGCAGGTGGTGCAGGCTGAACGGCAGCGTATACGCCGACATAAACGCCGTGGTGAGGTAGCGGCCGGTCACCTCGTCGTCGGCGTTGTAGATGAGGTAGTCGTCGGTGGCGAGGTTTTCGGCAATGCGCAATTTGGCGCGGGCGTACTTCTCCAGCGAGTACTCGTAGCGGTCGAGGTGGTCGGGGGTGATGTTGAGCAGCAGCGAAATCCAGGGGTGGAAATCGGTGATGTCGTCGAGCTGGAAGCTACTCAGCTCCAGCACGTAGTATTCATGCTGGTCTTCGATAACCTGCTCAGCCAGCGAGTAGCCGATGTTGCCGGCCAGCCCCACGCGCAGGCCCGCTTCCTTCAGCAAGTGGTAGGTGAGCAGGGTGGTCGTAGTTTTGCCGTTGGTACCGGTAATGGCAATGAAGCGCGCCTGGGTGTAGCGGCTGGCAAACTCGATTTCGGAGTGAATCGGAATCTGTTTTTCGCGCAGGGCCTTGATAACGGGGGCCTTTTCCGGAATGCCGGGGCTTTTAATTACCTCAGTAGCTTGCAGGATGCGGTCGAGCGAATGCTCGTTTTCTTCGAATTCAATCCCGGCCCGGGTTAGCTTATCCTTGTATTTGGGCTGGATGGTGCCCCGGTCGGAAACGAACACGCCGAAGCCTTTGGCCTGGGCCAGCAGGGCCGCGCCCACGCCGCTTTCGGCAGCTCCGAGAATGACGATATTTTTCATGATTGGGCTCACGGGTTTTGACCGCGGACGACGCGGAAGCTTTTCGCGGACGACGCGGAGGCTCTTTCTTCCGCGGCCCTCCGCGAAAAGCCTCCGCGTCGTCCGCGGTGAATATCTAACGCAATTTTAAAGTAACCAACGTAATGACAGCCAGCATAATACCAACAATCCAAAAGCGCGATACAATCTTAGATTCGTGGTAGCCGAGTTTTTGGTAGTGGTGGTGCAACGGCGACATGCGCAGCAGGCGGCGGCCTTCGCCGTATTTGCGCTTGGTGTATTTAAACCAGCTTACCTGCACCACTACCGACAGATTTTCGATGATGAAAACGCCGCAAAGCACGGGAATGAGCAATTCCTTACGCACGGCCAGGGCCAGCACGGTAATGATGCCGCCCAGGGCCAGCGAGCCGGTATCGCCCATGAAAACCTGCGCCGGATACGAGTTATACCACAGGAAGCCAATGCAGGCCCCGACGAAGGCTGTGCAGAAAACCACCAGCTCACCCGAGTCGGGAATAAACATAACGTCTAGATAGTCAGCCAGCAGCGCGTTACCGCTCACGAAGGCGAAGATGGCCAGCGTCACCCCGATAATGGCCGAAGTACCGGCGGCCAGCCCATCGAGGCCGTCGGTAAGGTTGGCCCCGTTGCTAATGGCCGTTATCAGAAAGACCACGATGGGAATGTAGAACAAGCCATATAAGCCCTTAAAGGCCGTACCAGCCTGGGCAAACAAGTCGCCGTAGTTCAGCTCGTTATTCTTCGTAAACGGCACGGTAGTGATGGCCAGGTGCACATCTTGCCAAACCTTGGTCGCGTCAACGGCCGAATACTGGCCGTTGGGCAGCAGGTATTCCCGCACCGTAATCTCGTTGCTGTAAAACAGCACCCAGCCCACCGTTACACCTAAGCCAATCTGCCCCAAGATTTTAAAGCGACCGCTCAGGCCTTCCTTATTCTTGCGAAACACCTTGATGTAGTCGTCGAGAAAGCCAATCAACCCCAGCCACACGGTGCTGAGCAGCATGAGGATGATGTAGATATTGCGCAGGCGGGCGAAGAGCAGTACCGGCACCAGAATAGCCAGCAGGATGATCAGGCCACCCATCGTCGGCGTACCCTTTTTCTCGTTCTGCCCTTGCAAGCCGAGTTCCCGAATCGTTTCGCCCACCTGCTTGCGCTGCAACACGCGAATGAGCCGCGCTCCAAAAAACTGCGCAATCAGCAGCGATACGATGACCGAAAGCCCCGCGCGAAACGTGGTGTACTGGAACACGCCCGCCCCCGGCAGGTGGAAATGCTCGTGCAGATAGCGGAAGAGGTAGTAAAGCATAAGCTATTTCATTTAACAGTTATCAGTTAACATTTAACAATTACTGGTTTAATCTAACCACTATTGCCTTTATGAAGCTGCCTACATCCTTGCTATTTAGCTAGTAAGAAGCGCTGCATTAGTTACCGGAAAACTGTTAAATGATAAATATTAATTGTTAATTGAATTAAGTGCGGCGCGTAATTCTTCGCGGTCATCAAAATGGGTTTTCACACCTTTTATTTCCTGGTAGGTTTCGTGGCCTTTGCCGGCTACCAGTACGAGGTCGCCGGGGCGGGCCAGTGCCACGGCGGCCCGGATGGCGGCGCGGCGGTCGGCGATGGTTTGGACGTGGGCATCGGCGGGCGGGGTGAGGCCGGCTTCCATCTCGTGCAGGATAGCCAGCGGGTCTTCGTGGCGGGGGTTATCGGAAGTAAGGATAACCTCGTCGGAAAGCTGCGCAGCCAGCCGGGCCATGACGGGGCGCTTGGTGGCGTCGCGGTTGCCGCCGCAGCCCACCACCGTGATGATGCGCTGCTCAGGGCGGCGCGTCTGGAGTAGGGTCTGGAGCACGTTTTCGAGGGCGTCGGGCGTGTGGGCGTAGTCCACGAGGCCGCTGATGGGCTGGCCGGGCACCGTCACGGGCTCGAAGCGACCGGGCGCGGTCGTCAGGCCCGAGAGGATGGTAAGCACCTCGGTGGGGTCTTCGCCCAGCAGCACGGCCGCGCCGTACACGGCCAGCAGGTTGTAGGCGTTGAAGATGCCGATCAGGCGGAAATGCACCTCCTGCCCATTGAGGTCGAGCAGCAGGCCGTGCATCTCGTTGGCCACGAGGCGGGCGCGGAAATCGGCGGCCGAGCGCAGCGAGTAGGTAGCGCGGCGGGCGGCCGTGTTTTGCAGCATCACCGGACCGCGCTTGTCGTCGGCATTGGTGAGCGCGAAGGCGGTTTTCGGCAGCGCGTCGAAAAAGCCCTTTTTGGCTTTCAGGTAATTATCGAAAGTGCCGTGGTAGTCGAGGTGGTCATGGGTGAGGTTGGTAAAGATGCCCCCCGCGAAGCGCAGTCCGCCGATGCGGTGCTGGGCCACGGCGTGGCTGCTCACCTCCATGCAGGCGTGGGTGCAGCCGGCGGCCACCATTTGGGCCAGCAGCTCGTTGAGTCGGATGGCGTCGGGCGTGGTATGGGTGCTCGGAATGACGGTTTCGTCGATCTGATTTTGTACCGTGCTCAGCAGGCCGACGTGGTAGCCCAGCTCGCGCAAAAGCTTGTGCAGCAACGTCGCGCAGGTGGTTTTGCCGTTGGTACCCGTGACGCCCACCAGCGTGAGCTGGCGCGACGGGTGGCCGTAGAAGGCGCTGGCGATCGGCCCGAGGGCGGCGGCGCTGTCGGCCACCTGCACGTAGGTCGTGGTGGGGCTCAGCTCGGCGGGTAGCTCCTCGCACACCACCACGGCGGCGCCCAGCGCCACGGCTTTCGGGATGAAATTATGGCCGTCGGTCGCCGTGCCGCGCAGGGCGCAGAACAGCATTCCCGGCCCCGCCTCCCGCGAGTCGAGGGTGAGGCCCGCCACGGGCGCGTCGGGGTGGCCGTGCTGGGCTAGCACTGCAATGTCGGCCAGCAGGGCGAAGAGAGGCAGGGTACTCATGCGGATTTTCTGGGTTTAGCCGCCGGCTCCGAGGCGCGTTGCGTAGTGCGGATGTCGGCCTTGTCGCGAGCATTCGACTTCTTGGGTTGCGCGTTGGGCTTGGCGGTTTTGGCCTTGCCGGCCGCTTTCTTGGCGGGCTTGTCTTCTTTGACCTTGTCTTTTTCCTTCTCCTTAGCCACTGAATTAGCGGACTTGGTTGGGCTGGCCTTGTCCTCAGCTTTCGCTCTGATCGGGGTGGACTTATCACCCTTTTTCGCGGCGGGTGCCGGGCTGGCCGAGCCAACAGCTTTGGCCAGCCCCTTGGCATGGCTGCCGCCCATTTCGGCCGGAATGAGCAGCGTATTTTCGGCTACTTCGGTGTGCAGCGGCGCGGGCAGCGCGGCGGGCGCGGCTGTGGGCGCGGCGGTAGGAGTGAGCAGCAAGCCCACCACGAGGCCGCGCTTGGCAAAGCTGCCGGGCGCTACCGACTGCTCGCGCACCCGGCCGGTGCCAGTGGTTTGCACCTTCAGGCCCCGGTTTTCGAGCAGGAACAGCGCATCGCGCAGGGTGAGGCCGCGCACGTCGGGCATGCGGCCGGGGTGCGCCACGCTGGCATCGGGGCGCAGGGCCACGGTGCGGGCCACGAAGGCCGTATCCATCGCCCGGGTGGCCCGCACCCATTCTTCCCCGCCGGTGGCGTGGGTCTGGCCGGGCAGGCCGATTTTTTGGCACACCAAAGCGATTTCGTCCTGCAAGCCAGCGCGCACGAGCGGTACGGGCGTGCGGCGAGCAGGCACCCGCGCCAGCATGGGGCGCTGGCTGGCCTGATCGCGGGCCATGCACTTGTCGGCCACCTCGCGGAACACCGGCGCGGCCACGTCGCCGCCGTAGATGCGGCCCTTGCTCGGCGAGTCAATCACCACGATGCAGCTGTACTTGGGCTTATCGGCGGGGAAGAAGCCGCAGAAGCTGGTCGAGTACGTCTTGGTGTAGCGGCCATTCTTGAATTTCCAGGCCGTGCCCGTTTTGCCCGCGATGGTGTAGTCCTTGGGCCGGATGGCCTTGGCCGTGCCGGCCAGCACCACGCCTTCGAGCATGGCACGCAGCTTGCGCAGGGTGGCCTCGGAGCAGATTTTGGGGTTCAGCACCTGCGTTTCGAAGTGCTCCACTACCTGGTCGGCCTGCTTGATGTCGCGCACGATCATGGGAGCCACTTTCACGCCGTCGTTGGCCACGGCGTTGTAGAAGGCTAGGGTTTGGAGCGGGGCCAGCTTTAGCTCGTAGCCGATGGCCATGGTTGAGAGCGAGGTACGGCTCCAACTGCGGTCGCGCGGATCTTTCACGTAAGGCAGTGCTTCGCCGTTCATTTGAAAGCCCAGCGGCTTGTCGAGGCCAAATTTTTTGAGGTAGTCGGTGTAGCGCGACGGATTGCCGGAAAAATGCTCCTGCACCAGCCGGGCCACCCCGATATTACTCGATTTCTCAAACACCTGCTGCACCGTGATGCGGCCGTTGGCGTGCGAGTCCGTTTTCACGGCCCCGCCGATGAGCATGCGGCCGGGGCCGGTTTCCACCATGTCATCGAGCTTCAGCGTAGGGTCGGCCTCAAAAACCGCCGCCATCGACGCCAGCTTGAAGGTCGAGCCCGGCTCGGTCCGGCCTTGGTCGGCAAAGGCGTAGTTGTAGTCTTCCTTGTAGGTGCCGTCCTCGGCCTTGCCCAGGTTGGCCACGGCTTTGATTTCGCCGGTTTTCACCTCCATCAGAATAACGCAGCCGTACTTGGCATCGTTGGCCACCAGCGACTTGTAGAGCGCATCCTCGGCCCCGTCCTGGAGGTTGATGTCGAGGGTAGTTTTTACGTCGTAGCCCGGCTGGGGCTTGATTTCGGTCCCGTCATACACGGGCTTGAAGCCGCCCGGCACGCGCTCAAACAGTGCCTCGCCCGGCCGGCCGGCCAGCTTGTTTTGAAAGGTGAATTCCAGGCCCGCGCCGTTCTTGTCCTCGTTGACGAAGCCCACCGTACGCTGGGCCAGCCCGCCGAAGGGCCGGAAGCGCTTGTCCACCTTCTCGAAAATGACCCCGCCCCGGCGCTTGGCCCGGAAAATGGGCCAGGAGGCCAACTCCTTTTTCTCCTGAAAATTAATCTGTCGGCTATTCAGCCGGATGTAGCGGTCATGGTCACGGTGCGCGTCAGCCAGCTTTTTCCGGTATTCAGCCTCGCTGCGGTCCTGAAAGAAGTGCGCCAGGTGCCAGGCCAGTGAATCTACGTTGCGGGTAAACACCTCATCATCAACCACGCCGGGGTCCCAGGCTACCCGGTAGAAGGGCAGCGAGGTCGCCATGATACTTTCGTTGTCAGAGTAGATATTGCCCCGTGTGGCGGGCACCGGCTGGTAGCTGATGCGGCGCTCCTGCTCCAGGGCGCGCCACTTGGCTCCCTCCTGGTACTGAATGCGCGAGATCTTCCAGGCGACGGCGCACGAAAAAAGCGCCACCCCCAGAAACGCGAGGCGCACCCGCGTAACGATGGATTTTTTAACGCTGCCTTTCATGGGATGATTTTTTTGCGGACGCTGCTTTCTTGTCGCGACTGTTTTTGGCTTGAGCTGGCTTGTGCTTTTTTGTGCCCGACAAGGACTTTTCCGAGTCGCTAGTGCGGTTACGCTGGCTGCTACGGCCCGCATTGGCACTGTTAATGGGCGCGGCCGCTGAGTCTTCGGGCGAGAGGCCGGGCGGCGGGGCACCCAGCTCGGGCGTGTCGTCTTCGTCAGCCAGGCCCAGGGCCTGGCGACGGGCGCGGCCCTGCACCGAGTCGGCGCGGGCGCTGGCTACCGAGTCGCGGGCGGCGCGGGCGGCCAGCGTATCAGCGGTGAGCACGGGCATGGTTTCGAGCTCGGCCTCGTCGAGGCGGCCGGCGGGCACGGCGATGCGGAAGGGCGGCGACGAGCTTTCAACCAGCCCGATGGCGGCCACCTTGCGGGCCACCTCGCTCTGCTTGCTGGCTTCCATGTAGTCCGATTTCAGGGTGGTGTAGTCGGCCCGAAGGTCTTCGGTTTGCTGCTTGAGCCGCTGGATATTGCGGTTCATGCGGTTGCCGTAGTGCGTGTTGCCGATGTAGAGCAGAATCAGCAGCATCACGAACAGCATCTTGGGCAGGAAGCGCACCGGCAGCCCTTCGCGGAACAGCCCGTCGAGCCCCGTGAAGCGGTCGAGCAGCGAAAACAGACTCCAGCCGGTGGCCGTCACGCCCTCGTGGCGCTCCCAGGCGGGGGCCGAAAACTCGACGGGGGCGGCTGCCTTGCGGGGCTTTTTCGGCTCGGCGGGCGGTGCCTCGACCGGCGGGGCGACGGACGCGGGCTCTGGGGCAGCCTCAGGAGCAACTACCTCGTTCACCGGCTCAGGCGCACGGGGCGGACGAACCGTATTGGCGCGGGGCGGGCCAGCCGCATTGGGACGTATCGTATTACCGGCCATGAGCTTACGCAGGAATAGAGGTTCGGACGCCAATGCGCAGCTTGGCGCTGCGGGCGCGACTGTTCTCGGCGATTTCCTCGGCCGAGGCTTCGGTAGGCTTGCGCGTGAGCGCCTCAAACGGCAGGCTGGTGCGGCCGTACAGATCCTTCTCGGCCTGGCCGAAGAACTTGCCCTGGCTCAGAAAATTCTTCACCAGCCGGTCTTCCAGCGAATGGTAGCTCATCACTACCAGCCGGCCGCCGGGGCGCAGCACCTTGGCGGTCTGGGTCAGCATTTCCTGCAAAGCCGCCAGCTCGTCGTTGACTTCGATTCGCAGCGCCTGAAACACCTGGGCCAGGTACTTATTTTCCTTGCCCCGTGCCACTACGGGCTGAATGGCCTGCTTCAGTTCCTGAATGGTGCGCAACGGGCGCTGTCGGCGGGCCTGCACCACGGTCGCGGCCAGGGTGCGGGCGTTGGTCACCTCGCCGTACATGCCAAAAATGCGGTGCAGCGCGGCCTCGTCGTAGTCGTTGAGCACATCAGCGGCCGTGGCCACGGTGTGGTCGTGCGGGTCCATGCGCATGTCTAGCGGGCCGTCGAAGCGGGTGCTGAAGCCCCGCTCGGCGGTATCGAACTGGTGCGACGACACGCCCAAATCGGCCAGCAGGCCATCGACGGGCAGGGCGTCGCGCTGGGTCAGCTCGGCCGCCAGGTGGCGGAAATTGGCCCGAATGAAGGTGAACTGCGGACGGGCCAATTGCTGCGCCTCGCGCTCGGCCGCAGCGTCTTGGTCGAAGCTGTAGAGGTGGCCGTCGGTCAGGTGGTCGAGGATGCGGGCCGAGTGGCCGCCGCCGCCAAACGTCACGTCGACGTAGCGGCCGCCGGGCACGAGGTCCAGGCCCGCTAGGCACTCGGCCAGCATGACGGGGCGGTGGTAGGCGGTATCGTTGGGTCGAAGGTTCATGCGGCCAAACCGGGCAACGCCGGCGTTTCGGGAGTGGCCGACAAGAACTTCTGGGCCAGTTTGGAAAA